>JANOXL010000001.1:0-8462 GCA_031418395.1 Rhodoferax sp.
TTTGTTTGTTGTTGGTGTTTTGTTTTTTTGGTGGGGGTGGGGTGGGGGGGGGGGGGGGGGGGGGCCCCCATGAAGGCCTCCTTATAGTTGGGTTAAAAGGCGATTGGACACTCGTCGCGTAGTTCGACGCTACAAATTTCCACTATTGCCGCATTGCCGGACATGATTTCTGCGACACGCCTAAAGCTGAGGGCCTTCATTTAGATCGGAAGTCCACGCTCCCGAAATCCCAATGCGATCAAAGAACCACGAAACTCTGCCAATGCGCTTGCAGGCACTCCCAGCCAGAACAAGTCTTTGGCCCGGGTGACTGCGACATAGCCTATGCGCCCGAGTTCTGTGTCGACACCGTTGATCATTGCCTGAACGTGGCCCTTCTTGGCGATGTACAGGACAGCATCGAGGCTCTCTCCCTTGACTTGGTGAACGGTGTCGATGCGGATGCGAGTGTCTTGGCCGCTTGCCAGGTCGGCGGCAGTGACGAGCGGTGCATTCGGCAGTACCCTCTTCGACAACCTGCTGCCGAGGTTGGCTGCCGGCGCGAGACCGAACTTGGCGTGGAGGCGGGCCAGCAGGTCTTTGATGCGCACCAGTAGCGCCGGTTGCCAGGCGTCATCGGCCACGAGCGTAGCCGCAGGCAAGCCGCCTGCGGCGTCGCGGGTGAATGCCCAGATTTCCCGCGTCAGCGGCCGTACCTCCGGATAGCGGGCCGGTTGGGCGATCTTCGCCAGTAGTCCCTGTGGCGGATCGGCGAGCAGCGCAAAGACACAGGCGGCCACGCGCCGGAACGCGGTGTGGTAGTCGCCGCGCCGATCGCGCAAGACTGCGGCGGACGCCAGCCCTTTGACGATGCCTTGCCCGACATTGACGTCGACGCCCGCCAGTTGATTTGCCAAGTTCCGCGCCCGGCAAACAACGGCCGAGTTGTCTGTCTTCAGTCCCGCGCTGGCCAGGGAGACTTGGAAGGCGTCGACGAGCTGATCGAGTTCAGCCTCGCGATAGCCGACGAAGAACGCACCATGGTCCTTGTCGGGAGGCCCGCGATGTGCAACGTCGGTTCGCTTCGAGAGAGCGTTCGCGGTGGCAAGAACCAACGGGACGGAACGGTAGTTCTTCGTAAGCGCGTGCGAGACAACTCCAGGTCTAGCCGAATGCTCGCGCAGGTAAGTGCCATCGGCTCCGGCGAATTCATAGATGGCCTGGCAGGGATCCCCAACGAGGGTCACCTGCACGCCTGCCGTGGCCAGCAGTTCAAGCAGGGCTTGATGCACCGAGACCACGTCTTGCGCCTCGTCGATCACGATATGGGGATAGCGACGTGTCAGTGCGCGCAGGATGGCGGGTTGGTCCACGAGCGTGCGATAGGCCCAGTATTGACCCAGCCCGTGCGTGTACGCGCCGACCGCACCCAGTCGCTTGGCCACGGCAGGGCCGTTGTTGATGCGCAGCAGCGACTTGTTCAACCGGTAGTGGAAAGTTGCGACACCCTGATCGAGTCGCACAACGACGTTCTCGATCTCGTCGCTGGGGATCGGGAATGCCTCACCCGACGCCGGAACGGCCCAGAACTTGAATTCCCTGTTCTGCAGGAATGTCTCGCTGCCGGTGATCAAGTAGGGTGTGCGAGGACAGGCCATGGTCCGACACGCATGGGGCCGCAGGATGTTGGTGGTCAGGAAGCTGTCGAAAGTCTCGATGCGGATGCGATGGCTCGCCGCGACGCTGGTCATGCCCTTAGTCAATTCCGCATACGAAGTATTGAAGGTCGTGACGGCGATGTTCGAGAACGACAGCAGCGTCACGTATCCGCGATGCTCGCCGATCCGCTTGCGGATCGATGCCATCCGGTGAACTGCCGTACGGGTCTTGCCGCTACCCGCACACGCGAGGACCGACAAGGGGCCCAGTGCCGCTTCGACGACGGTTTGCTGCTCGGCTGACATGCCGTTGGAGGCGTCGATCATGCGGGCGGCTCCACGATCTGACAGACGTGTGCGATGGCCTTGACAATGTAGTCCGGCACTATGCACGTAGTGTCGGGCTGAGAATAGGTCTGCGCGAGGGCTTGGCCAAATCGGCCCTTTTGGACGTTGTTCTGGGGCCGCTCGAACATGCCACAAAACAGGACGCGCGCCTTGTCCGCATCTGTTGCGGCGGCGTTCACCTGTACTTCGAGGGCCGCGCCGATCTTCGGGTGCAGTTCCTTCAACGTCGCCAGCATTGGAGCTCTGTTGTCGGCGTGCAGCGCCAGATCGTATTCAAAGGTCTTCACGCCGTGGAATACCTTCACCAGACCGTCTTCGCGCTTCTTCATGCTGGCTGTGTTGGCGGACACCACAACGGCATCCGCCGCAGCTGGATAGAGCGCCTGCGCCTCGTCGCCTTCCACCGCCATGCTCTGCGGGTCGGCGTCGGTGATCACGGCCACCGGGATCTTCAGCGCGTTCTCGCCAAACAACGGCAGGAAGGAATCGAAGTTCAGCCCTTCGACGCTGATGACGCTGACGGCGTGTTCACGTAGATCGACGTTGGCCTTGCTTGCCAACAGATTGAAGAGCATCAGCTCCGCGGCACCTTCGACGAAGATCACACGGCGGGCGAAGAACAGCTCCGCGCGTGTGACGTCGAGATAGCGTTCGAGCTTTTCAAGCTTGCCGTCGGCGAACTGGATCGTGCGTGGGAAGAATGCCTCTATGTCCGTGCCGGTGTCCACAAGGCAGCCTAGCGTATTGAGCTTGGCAATGCTGGCGAAGTTGGGCGAATGGCTGGTGACGAAGACCTGGACTGGCTTCTCGCCGTGTGCTGCCTGGACGTTCTCCAGATAGCGCAGCAAGATCGACTGCAATTGGGGATGCAGGTGGGCCTCGGGCTCTTCCACGATCAAGCCTCGATAGCTCGCCTCCGGATTCTTAGCGAGTTCACTAAGAACCACAGCCATGAAGATGAGGTTGTTGAAACCCAATCCGTTCTGCTCGATCTCCAGCTTGTCGACCAGCAGGGAAAGGCGCGTCGACAACCTCTGGAAATCGCTGGCACTCAGTCCTACTTCGAGCGCCTGGGCCAATTGTTTGCCCAGCATGGTGCTGTGGCGGCCGACGATGGCAGCCTGCGTATCAACGATCGGTGGATGCAGCTTCAGATCGGCATCGAGCTTCTTGAGTGCCTCGTCGATGCCTTCACGCCCGGCGTCATCGGCCAACAACCGGAGCAGGCGAGCGAGCTGGCTGATGCGGCCTGGCTTCAGGCCGAGTGAAGCATCGCGCAGCGGGGGCAAGTACACCCCGCGTAGGTTCTCCATCATGTCCGTCGTCAGCCCAATGTCGTCGTGATCGCCGCACCAGCGCTTGACCCGCAAGCGACCGATTTTGTCAGCTTCGCCGTAGCGAATGCTGATGAAGGCGTCGAACTTACCATCGGGACCAAGCTTCAACGCCGTAAGGAAATCGGCCTCGTCGTCAAGGGTGAGATCACGAAAGACGTACTCGAAAGTGATGGTGCCGGTTGGCGGGCTGCCGTCTTTCGGTCGATGGATGTCATCGGTGTCAAGCCGGGGATAGGGTTCGTCATGCCCGGCGAGCAAGGCTCGCAAAGCGTCGATGACAGCGGTCTTGCCTACGTTATTTGGGCCGACCAGTACATTCAAACCGGGTTGGAAATCCAGAACCACATGCTTGAGCTTACGGAAATTCGAAATTTTTAGTTGGGCAAGGTACATGGGTATTTCCTGTCGCAAATTGGACGGCAGCAGCCTTTTGGGTCAAGTTCAGGCGGCGCATGGCCTTGGTGATCTCGATGACCAGGCCCGATTTGATCTTGAGTTTGTCAGCGTCGGGCAGGCCCAGGTCGGCAAACAAATTGCCAGACCCCATTTCAAGCTCAATGGTGTCAATGGCGGTTTTTTCCATGTCGTAACTCTGCGACTAACCCCTCGAACGGTTTGAAGGGTAGTTGACGCTAACTTTAGGCTTCGCAAGCACGCAGAAAACTCAGCTAACCAACACCACTCGACCCGCCACCGCCTGATCAATCGCAGGCAGCAGACGCGGCAACGGCTGCCTCAAATCAGCCAACCGGTTGGTTGGCGCCGCCAACACAATCACAGCCAAAGGCAGATCAATCGCTTTGTTTTGAAATGACAGGTTGCGGTCCACAGTCACAAAGACATCAAAATTTTCAGCGGTAAGACGCAGCAGTTTGCCGTTTTTCACCTCGGACCAGCCCATCTGGCGTGCCGTTTTGACATCGTGCCCTGCAAGGTCGCGCAGCAGGCGCCAATCCACGCATTCATCGAGCAACACACGCATGGCGTTCAGGCCTCGGACAGACTCGCATACCGTTCTGCCGCTTCCAGAAACGCAAACACTTTGCTGCGCTCCACCGTCGGGAAACCTTCCAGAAAATCGTCGATGGTTTCACCGGCCTGCAAATACTCGACCAGCGTATGCACTGGCACGCGCGACCCGGCAAACACGGGTGTGCCGCCCATGACATCCGGCTGGCATTGAATGAAAGTGGATTGCATGGTGATACTCCTAGCAGGCGGCAGTTAGTGCCGAAGCGCTTACAAAGCTGAATATTACGCTAGGCAAGTGCCCGCGTCTTTTAAGCTCAATCCAGTGAAATCACGAGCTGCCAAGGCAAACGGGGGTCGGCTTCATAGTCTGCTACCACCCAGCTGCGCGTAAGGTGTTGCGCCATGTCATTCAGGAACTCGCGAATCACCCGGATCGACGCGGCATCGAGCGCGGCGAAGGGCTGGTCAAGGCAGGTGACGGTTGCGCCGCAAGCCAGCAGGCCCGCCAAAGCCACTTTACGGCGGCTGCCTGCGGAGAGCATGAACAGCTTTTTGTCCAGATGCGGCAGCAAGCCCAAGGCATCGATCAGCTCCTGATGCAAACCTGCGTTCCAACGCGGGCTGCGCGCCTGAAGCATGTCCCATACCTGCTGAGGTGTGTCGTCGTCTTGGGTTGGCAGTCGCAAATCAAGCCATAAGGCATCCGGGCGCGGCGCTACGCCTGGGATTTCAGGCAGGGCAGGCAAATCTCCACAGAGCCTGCGCAAAAAGCTGGTTTTGCCGGAGCGCTCACCGCCTGTGACGGCGATGAGGCCTGGGAGAAGCGGGGTGGAAAGTGGATGCGGTTGAAAGCTTGTCATGCACGGGCTCGAATGATGGCAAGCATAGGGCCATTTATTTCAGGGCGCGTGGGTGCTGTGATTGCACCGGTCTGCAACCGTTCGCTTTCGCACATACAGGACTGCTCCTGCGGGTTACCGTGACTTGTGCGTTGACGAATCGAGCCTCAGGTTGGGTCCAGCGCCAAACCGTTCTGGAGAAACATATGACGCCTTTGACTACCTCGCCACCCGCCACCACGCCCGTTGATGATGACCTCGCCGAGCAGGCGCGCCCCGGACACGGCATTCCGTCGCAAGACCCCAACCCTGGGGCGCAATATGCCATGACGCCCCAAGACAAGGAACGAGAGGTCAATTCAGTCTTGGCGGGTGGCGGCGCAATCGCCGGTGTGGCGGCGGGTGCGGCCATTGGAGTGATGGTGGCTGGCCCGGTCGGGGTGCTGGTCGGCAGCACCTTGGGTGCGGTCGCCGGCGCCATGGGCGGCGCCGCCGCTGGCACCTTGGCGAACCCGCCAGATTCGGGCGAACCCGCCCTAGCGCCCAACGACCTTGAACGCCAGCGAAGCGATGAAAGCCGTAACGACGTGCAGCCCGATTTGCCCTTTGTGGATCCGGGCCGATGAGGTAAAACAGGAAAAAATCTAATTTTTACGATAATTAATTGTCAAAATTTGCAGCTAGGTCTCGTAATTAGATGACGACATGCTACAAATAAATAACTATTAATGATTATTTAACGATCGCTATTTTCTGCAATTACCTGTTTTTAGATTTTCTCCAGGCCGCAAAATCATCCTTTGATTGCTGCTCCGTCGGCGGGTACAAGCCCAGAATCGAGCGACCCTGGTTTTGCACCATGTCGGTCACAAAGTCTTCAAATACGGTCATCTCCACCGCCTCGGCGGCGACCTCGTCGGCCAAGTGCGCGGGGATAACGACCACGCCCTCCTGATCTCCCACGATCACGTCGCCGGGCCATACAGGCGCGTCGCCGCAGCCGATAGGCACGTTGATGTCCAGCGCCTGGTGCACCGTGAGGTTGGTGGGCGCGGCAGGGCGGCTGTGGTAGGTGGGAAAGGGCAGTTTGGCCATTTCAGGCGAGTCGCGAAAACCGCCGTCGGTTACGCAACCGGCCACACCGCGCACCATCAGGCGGCTGATCAAGATGGCCCCGGCGGAGGCGGCACGGGCGTCTTTGCGGCTGTCAATCACAAACACCGCGCCAGCCGGGCATTCTTCGACCGCCTTGCGCTGCGGGTGGGCGCGGTCCTGGAACACGTCGATCTTGTTCAAGTCTTCGCGCGCAGGGATATAACGCAGCGTGAAGGCTTCGCCCACCATGTTGGGCAGATTGGCGTTGATGGGGCGCACATCCTGGATGTACTGGTTACGAAAACCACGTTTGTAGAGTGCAGTGCAGATGGTTGCCGTGCTGACGGTTTTGAGCTGTTCGCGGGTGGTGCTGGAAAGAGGGTTTGAACGGGGCATGTCGGTTCCTTCAGTTAACGTCGAATAGGGCGATTTTCAGGCCGTGCCTTCCAGCGCTTTGCCCGCCCGCTCGATCACGCGCGTCCAGCGTTGGCGGTCCGTCAGCAAAAAGGCGTTGAGCTCGGCGGGCGACGAGGTCATCACCTCCGCGCCTGCGGCGACGAGGCGGGCGCGCACGTCTGGCGAGCGGATCACGGCAATCAGGGCGGCGGAGAGCTTCTGGGCCACGGCTTTGGGCATGCTGCTGGAGGCCGCAATGCCCTGGTAGGTGCCCGATTCAAACTGCGGCAAGCCCTGCTCGGCAATCGTCGGCATGTGCGCCACCAGCGCCATGCGTGTGCGTTTGCTGATGCCAATCACCTTGAGCCGCCCGGCCGTCACCAGCGGCAAGGTGGCCAACATGCCGTTCAAGACCACATGGGTGACGCCCGCCGCCGTGTCGGCGATGGACTGGGCGCCGCCCCGGTAGGGCACGTGTTGCCACTTCATGCCGGTGTCCTGCGCAATCTCGGCCATGCCCAGGTGGTTGGCCGAACCATGGCCGCTGCTGGCCACGTTGAGCTTGGTTTTCTGGCTGAACTCGACCATTTCCTTCAGGTTGTTGAAGGGCAAAGACGGCGTGGCCACCAGCATGTGGGGTGAATAGGCCAGCATGGTCAAGCCTTGCAGATCGGCGGGTTTGAACGGCAGGTCTTTGTTGACGAGCGACGCCGTGGCGACGGCACTCATGTCTGACAACAGCACAGTATGCGCGTCCGTCGCGGCGGCCACCGCACCGGCCCCCACCATGCCGTTCGCGCCCGTGCGGTTTTCCACGATCACAGTGGTCTTGAGCAACTCGGCCAGCGGGTTTTGCATGACCCGCGCGATCACGTCTGACGTGCCACCCGGCGGGAAGGGCACGATGATTTTGAGCGCCTGACTGGGCCAGGGCTGCGCCCGAACAGAGATGCCCACACAGGCCAGGCTGGTGGCCGCGCTGGCGCGAATGACGTGGCGGCGGTTCAACATAAGAAGCTCCAGAAGTTTGCCTGAATGGGGCAATATTTCACAATATGGTAATTGGGTTCTGACCCCAATTCTTTTTGGTTAGTCAGTAGATGACGGGCTCGGAGACGGGCGCGCCAAAGGACGTTTCCAGGTAGTCAAAATCGCACCCCTGGTCGGCTTGCAAGATGTGTTGGCTGAACATGTAGCCGTAACCGCGCTCGAAACGTTTGGGTGGCGGCACCCAGGCGGCGCGGCGGGTCGCCAGCTCGGCATCCGAGATTTGCAGGTGAATGCTGCGGTTTGGAATATCGACACTGATCAGGTCGCCGTTTTGCACCAGCGCCAGGTTGCCGCCAATGTAAGACTCGGGCGAGACATGCAGAATGCACGCGCCGTAACTGGTGCCGCTCATGCGGGCGTCTGAGATGTGCAACATGTCGCGCACGCCTTGTTTGACGAGTTTGGTTGGGATCGGCACCATGCCCCACTCGGGCATGCCGGGGCCACCCTGCGGGCCTGCGTTGCGCAGGATCATGATGTGGTCTTCCGTGACGTCCAAGTCCAAATCATCCACCGCTTTTTTCAGGCTTGGGTAGTCGTCAAACACCATCGCTGGGCCGGTGTGTTTCTGGAACTTCGGCGCGCAGGCGCTGGGTTTGATGACGCAACCATTGGGCGCAAGGTTGCCTTTGAGCACGGCCAGCGCGCCTTCTTTGTAAATGGCTTTGTCCAAAGTGCGAATCACATCGTCGTTGTGCACTTCAGCATCGGCAATGTTCTCACCCACGGTTTGGCCGGTGACCGTCATCGCATCCAGGTGCAGCAAGTTGCCATCGCGCAAACGGCTC
>JANOXL010000002.1:0-10422 GCA_031418395.1 Rhodoferax sp.
GCAGTTCCGATCGGGCTCTGCCGGTGAGGTGGACGGCGAGCGCTGGCCGATGTCACGCATCATGCGTGAGTTCAACCAGCCCGACATCAGCGTCGAAGCGACCGACGTCGGCATGCGCATGACGGCGCTGCGCAAAATGACGACACAGCTCACCCATGTGCGGGTGACCAAAGCGATTTTCCCGCACACCTTTGTCATTCCGCTTTCTGAAACCTCGACGATTACGCAGTTCCACTTGCCGGTGGACGACACCCACACCTATTGGTTTTCGATCTTCACCAGTTTTGCAGGGCCGCTGGATCAAACCGCGATGCGCCAGCAGCGGCTCAAAGCCAACCCAATGCCGGGTTTCTTGCCCGTGTCGGGTCGCCACAACCACTGGGGTTTCAACGCAGCCGAGCAACAAAACAAAACCTTTTTGGGTATGGGTGAGGACGACATCAATGTGCATGACCAATGGGCCTGCGAGAGTATGGGCGCGATTGCCGACCGCACCCGCGAACACCTGGGTACCACCGACCGCGCCATCATCGCCAACCGACGTGTGTTGGTCAAAGCCATTGAAGCGGTACAAACCGGGCAATCACCGCCGGGTGTAGCGCAAGCCGCCATCGCCGCCGCTGTCAACGGCGGCCCGGACACGGTGGACGGCATTGCCCCCGCTGACGCGTGGGACGCCTTTTGGCGCGATGCCGCTGACGCCAAACGCGCCGCCGCGCCCTGGCTTGCGGTGACGACGCCAAGCAGCGGCGCTGCAGCGTGAGGGAGCAGTGAGGCGATGAGTCCTTTCACCAGGTCTGCCAGTTTTGCCGCCCGCTGTGGCGCCCCATATGGCGGCGATTCCCCCGCCCGGCAACAGGCCGTCGCCCAAGTGCTTCGTCAGGTGGCGTCCAGCGGTTTGCAGCAAATCCGCCTGAGCTGGTGTGATCAGCACGGCCAGTTGCGTGGCAAAACGCTGATGGCTTCAGCGCTGGAAGATGCGTTCGCCAATGGCATCGGCATGGTCAGCACGATTTTGCTCAAAGACAGCTCGGATCGCACCGTCTACAAGGTATTTGAAAAGGGAGGCGTGGCCGATTTGCCGGGTTTTGAAGCGGCCAGCAATCTGGTGCTGCTGCCCGACCCTGAGAGTTTCAAAACATTGCCGTGGGCCGCTCACACGGGTTGGCTGCGTTGTCAGGCGTGGTTTCAATCGGGACAACCCGTGCCGCTGGACACCCGGCGGGTGTTGCAAGGCGCGCTACACCAGTTGGCACAAGCGGGTTTCGGCATGCGCTGCGGGCTGGAGGTCGAGTTTCATATTTACAAGATGACGCATGCAGGATGGCAGACCGCGTTGGATCCGCATCAAGCCGCCTGGCCGGGCGAGCCACCTGTGGTGCAGATGATCCATCCCGGCTACAACTTGCTGAGCGAATCCTGGAGTGACCTGTGCCATGAGCCGCTCGCCATCGTGCAGCACACCGCCCAGGCGCTGGGCCTGCCACTCACATCACTTGAAATCGAACTGGGGCCAAGCCAGGTTGAAGCCGTGTTTGGTGGAACCGACGCGCTCACCGCCGCTGACAACATGGTACTGTTTAGAAGCGCCGTGATCCAAGCCCTGCGACGTGCGGGTTACCACGCGACCTTTATGTGCCGACCGCCTTTTCCCAACATCATGTCCAGCGGGTGGCACCTGCACCAGTCATTGGTGCAGCTTGACGGTCCGCACCAGTCGCTGGCGCAGATCGACAGTCCGCGCCAGTCCTTGGAGCAGCCCAACGCAGGCGCAAACGCCTTCTCGCGCGAGAACCCGGCTGCAAACACAAGTGCTGACGACGCGCGCTTCAGCCTCAGCGACACCGGTGCGCACTACCTGGCAGGGCTGCTGGCCCACGCCAGCGCCATGGCCGCACTGGCCGTGCCCACGATCAACGGTTTCGAGCGTTTCCGTCCCAATGCGCTGGCGCCGCGATCGATTTGCTGGGGTCAGGACAACCGGGGCGCGATGTTACGCGTGGTGGGTGGACCCGGCCAGGCTGGCACGCACATCGAGAACCGCATCGGCGAGCCTGCGGCCAACCCCTATCTCTACATCGCGTCGCAAATTTTTGCCGGGCTGGAGGGGCTGCGCAGCAAGCGAAGCGCCCCACCCGCCACCGCAGCGCCCTACGCTGACACCGCGCAAAAACTGCCGGGCAGTTTGGCTGACGCACTCGCGGCACTGCAAGCCGATGCCGTTTTTGCGCATGCCGACCACGGCTTTGGCGCGGCCTTTTTGAACTACTACCAGCGCATCAAACAGTCTGAAATCGACCGCTATACCCTTGCGGAAGACAGAATCGATTGGCAGCGACGAGAATACTTCAGCAGAACATGAATCGAGTCGCCTTGAAAGGATGGACCTTGAACTTCCTAATGAGATGCCTCGATTGGACGCCCCAATGAAACACCCCAATTGAAGCTGCTCAGGCTTGGCGATTGACGCCGAAAGTAACCCTAAAAGCTTGAATAGCCCAACACCGCCCCCAGATTTAAAGCCTGAAAGTTGCTCTTAAATATATAGCGACTTAAGCATATATCGCGAGACCTGAGTGCCGATTTCACCATAAAGATTCAAATAATGAGCTCTGACATCAAAATCAACCCCATATTGGGTATGAAAGTCCTGGGTTTCCCTTGGCCGACGATCGACCCTTTCCTTTTCTGTGTCTACCATGACGACCTCTACCCCAAAGGCAAAGCCGACATGACGCCGGACGCTTCATTGGCCGGGCGCAATATGGGCCAGGATTTTGAAGGCAAAGACGGCTGGCGCATGTACCACGGCATGACCGTACCGGGCTTTCCCTCGCATCCACACCGCGGTTTTGAGACAGTCACCATCGTGCGCAAGGGTCTGGTCGACCATTCGGATTCCCTCGGTGCCACGGCCCGTTTTGGCAGTACCGCGCAGGGCAACCAGGGTAAAGAAGGTGGCGACGTGTGTGGTGACGTTCAATGGCTCACCGCGGGCAAAGGCATCGTGCATTGCGAGATGTTTCCACTCTTGAACCAAACGGGCACGAACCCGCTGGAGCTGTTCCAGATTTGGCTCAACCTGCCGGCCAGCCACAAAATGGTCGAGCCCCATTTCACGATGTTTTGGGCCGACAAAATCCCGCGCCGTTGGGACACCGACACAGCAGGCAAAACCACCGAAGTCGCGTGTATCGCAGGTCGGTTTTCAGATGTGAAAGATCAAGCCACACTGAATCCATTGGCGCCACCGCCCGACTCCTGGGCCTCACAACCAGGCAGTGACGTGGCCATCTGGACAATAAAAATGCAAGGCGGCGCCCGCTGGACACTGCCGCGTGCCACCGGGGCCACCACCCGCCGCATGTTGTATTTCTTCAAAGGCAGCAACGTCTCGATCAACGGCCAAAAGGTGACCGAACACGCCGCATTCGAGCTTCAAGCAGGCCTGGATGTCGAACTCGCCAACGGTGCAGAACCCGCTGAATTCCTCGTGTTGCAAGGCCAGCCGATCGCCGAGCCCGTGGCGCAATACGGCCCGTTTGTCATGAACACCCAGGCCGAGATCCACCAGGCTTTCGCTGACTACCGCCGCACCGAATTCGGCGGTTGGCCCTACCCCGACTCCGCGCCGGTACATAGCCGCGAGACGAAACGGTTTGCGAAACACGCGGATGGTGTGGTCGAGACGGCCTGAAGCCGAAGCGGGCCAACTCGATCGGCTCAAAGGGCAAGCAGCTTGAACACCCAATACATGGCAATGCCAATCTGAACCGCAAACGCTGAAAACCGGGCTGACACCGCCACGGCAGAGGTTGACGCGAGGTGGATCGTGGACTGGACAACCCGCGCTCCCAGCAATACGAACGCCAAGGGATCAGTGACCCCCGATTTCCCTGCCACCACGGCCACCAGCAGGAGGCCACCGAAGATCGGCAAACCTTCCAGGCAGTTGGCGTGTGTACGGGCCAGCCTTTGCATGAAGGGCGACAAATTCGAGTTCTCCGGGTTGAAGCCATTGGCAGGCACTTCGCCGGTGAGCACCAATTTTGATCGAATCACTTCCATGATCACGAGCAAAAACAAAGTCCAGCCAATCAGGCCGATGAGGGCAAGCAAGGAGTGGGACATAGCTTGAATACCTGCGAGAGTTTTGGTTTGATGAATATTACCAACTCATTCACAACGTGAATACGTTGAAGCAACGCCAGTGCGCGTTTATTGGCGGGGCCGTAAGAATTCGGACAAAATCCCGACTCATCTGTGTGCGGGCGCAAAGTCTCGAGGTGTGATTGCGAAAAATTGCTTTGGACCTCGCTGAATCGTTTTAAAAAATATTCTTAACATTGATTAGAGATTTTTTTGGCCATCAGGTCTCGTGTAATAAATACATTTAGCTATATATTTTGATCTTTAATTGAACTATTTTTGATCATAATATTAGTCTAAATATAATTTTTTTCGCTACTTTGTCTACTCTCCTTCACCCTGCAAACTCCCGTCAACTCAGTGGCGCTGACTTGGCGCAAGCCTTGCGTCAAACGCGCGAGCGCACATGGCAATGGGTGGATGATTTGACGGAAACCCAATGGCGTCCCGCCTTGAAAAGCGGCGTCAACCTGATCGCCTGGGAGATGGCCCATTTGGCCTGGTTTGCCGAGTTTTGGATTTTGCGGGGTCCGCATGGGCGGGATAGTGAGGGCTTTGCCACCGCCAGCCGTGCGCCCCGCATCATGGGGCCCGACATCCACTTCGATTCCGCGCGCCTGGCGCACGCGCAACGCTGGTCCACGCCCCAGCCCTCACGCAGTGAGCTGAAAAGTCGGTTGCAGGATCAGCTGGACGCCTGTATCGAGGCCATTCCCCCAACGCAGGCCACGCTGCGAGCCAACGACGAGGCCCTGTATTTCCACCGCCTAGCGCTGTGTCATGAAGACATGCACGCCGAAGCGTTTTGCTGGACACGTGCTGCCATGGGATACCCCGCGCCGGTCGGTGTCCATTGGCCGGGTTCGCAAATTAGCAACACGCTTGAGTATGGGCTGGGCGGCGCGCCAAGTCGCCAAATCACCTGCGCCGGCGGTGATTTTGACCTCGGGTTTGAAGAGGACACGCCCGGTTTTACCTTTGACAACGAGCGCCCCGGCCAGCGGGTCACGCTCGCGCCGTTTCATATCGACAGCGCGCCGGTGTCAGCCGGCGAATTTGCGCGCTTTGTCGAGGCGGGCGGGTACACGCAGGCGGCCTTCTGGCTGGGTGAAGCGGGCCGTTGGCGCGCTGCCTCGGGTTTGACGCATCCCTCACATTGGCGGCAATCAAAATCTGGCGACTGGCAGCTGCGTTGGTTTGATCAATACCTACCTTTAGAGGCGCATGCACCGGTCATTCACGTCAACGCCTACGAGGCAGAGGCGTACTGTCTGTGGGCCGGGCGGCGCCTGCCCAGCGCGGCTGAATGGGAATGTGCCGCCTTGTCGGATGGCGTCTTGGAGTCCGGGTTTTCCTGGGGCCACAGCGTGTGGGAATGGACATCGGACTGGTTCCGCGCGCATCCCGATTTCGCGCCGGGCCCTTACCGGGAATATTCGCAGCCCTGGTTTGGCAACCACCGGGAATTGCGAGGTGGCGCCTTCGCCACCCACACCCGCATGCACAATGCGCGGTATCGGAACTTTTTCTTGCCCCAGCGCTCGGACATCTTTGCGGGTTTTCGCACCGCATCCTATTGATCTTTCAACCCATGATCCCACCCCGATGCTGAACCGCCGCAACCTCGTCCAGGGCGTCAGCAGTTGGAGTGCCATGACCGTGCTGGGCGGCTGCACCTTGGCGCCGGATGCCGATCACACTGATACCGAGGCCCCCAAATCCATTGCACTGCCTCGCCGCGTTCGCACGGCCTGGGTGTTTGGCTCAGGCGGCCCGCGCGGGTTTGTCCACGTGGGGGTGCTCAAGGCGCTTGAAGAGCTAGGGCACGTGCCGGATCTGCTGGTGGGTGCTTCGGTAGGGGCGATAGTCGCCACCGTCTACGCTTTTGGCAAATCTGCAGCGGAGATTGAACGCCTGGCCTTGGATTTGCAGCCCGCGGGCCTGGGTCGTCTGGCTCTGGGTAGCACCGAAAAACTCAGCGGATCGGCCATTGCCAGCCTGGTGCGCCGCGAAGTCGATGGCGTCATGCTGGAGCAAATGCGTATTCCAGTGGCCTGCGCTGTTGCTCGCCGTAAAGATTTCCAGGTCATCGCGTTTAACGCAGGTGACGCCGGGGTGGCGGTGCAGGCCAGTTGCGCGATTGAGGGACAGTTCACGCCCGTGCGCATTCGCGGCGAGCAATATGTAGACCCCGACCTTTATCAGCCCCTGCCGGTGCGGCTGGCGCGCCATTTGGGCGCCACACGTGTGCTGGCCATTGACGCATCCGCCCACGAAGACAAGGCCCCTGCAGGCGCTACCCGCTACAGGAGCGGCGATTTGAAAAAACGTGCCTTGACGGCGGTGGATGCCAAGGAAGCTGACCTGGTGATTCACCCCGAATTTGGCTATTACGTCAACCTGTCCCGTGAATTCAGAGAACGCGCCATCGCCGCGGGTTATCAATCCACCCTGGCCGCAGCTGCCCCCTTGGCCAAATTGCATGGCCTGACATAACAAGCAATGACACACTCCAAAACACTGGTGCTTTTTAATTACGACTGGGACAAGGTTGGTTTTGAGCGTGCGACCCGCGCCCTGGGGCAAGCCTTGCCAGATGAGGCGGGCTTTGACCTGTTCAGTTTCCCAAGCAATGCCCACCTGGCCTGGTTTGACCTGGAGCGCTTCGTCAAACGGCTGGCGCGCCAAGCCAAATCCGCCGGTTGGACATCGGTCGTCTCCAGTCAAGAGCAGTTTGGTGCTTTGGCTGCCGCCATGTTGGCCGAAAAAATGCAGTGGCCGGGCACGCCTGTCGACGCGGTTTTGGCCTGCCAACACAAACTTTATGCACGACAAGTGCTTCAGCGAGTCTGCCCGGAAGCCAATCTGGCCTTTGCGGCGCTTGATGCCCAATATGGCGCCCCGATTCCAGATGGCTTGAACTACCCGCTATTTGTCAAACCCGTCAAAGCAGCCTTCTCAGTCCTGGCCCGCCATGTCGCCAACCAGCAGGAACTACATGCGCACACGCGGTTTGGCGCTTGGGAGCTGTGGGTGATCCGCCACTTGGTAGAGCCTTTTGAGCGCGTTTTCCAAAGTCGTTTGGGTCCCACACAAAGCGCGCATCGCCTGTTGACCGAGGAGAGCATCCAGGCACCCCAGTTCAATCTGGATGCTTATGTCTGGAACGGCGTTGCAGCGCCTTTTGGCGTCGTTGACGCCATCATGTATCCGGGCACCCAGGCCTTCATGCGCTGGGACTATCCGAGCCGCCTCGCGGACAAGGTTCAGCAACGTGCTCTGGCGGTTGCGCAAAAATTTCTGGGTGAAGTTGGCTTCACACAGGGTATGTTCAATATGGAGTTTTTCTACGACGAGGCGAGCGACAGGTTGTCCGTGATTGAGTTCAATCCGCGTATGGCGTCGCAGTTTTCAGACCTTTACTTGCGTGTCGATGGTGTCGACCTGCACGCCTGTACGCTGGCCTTGGGTCAAGGCACGGACCCTGGCACGCTGCCACGCCGACCACCTGTGGCGGGCGCGGCGTCCAGCCTGGTTTATCGGAGTTTTGTGCCGGGCGAAAACTGTCCCATGCCCAACGCCACTCAAAACGCGGCGTTCACTTCTGAGTTTCCGGATGCCTTGCTGTTTTGTTTTCCAAAGGACAAAGGCTCAACTGCGCGTGACTTCAAATGGCTGGGCAGTTACCGCTATGGCATTGTTCACCTTGGTGGCGCTGACGCCGCTGACTTGAAAGCGCGGGCTGAGGTAGCGGGCAAGTTGTTAGGCTGGCCGTCTGTTTACGCAACTGAAATTCCGATTGACGGACAATTGGCTTCGAAACCACCTCAACCTGAGCAGCATCGCCTAGCACAGCATCAGACCGCCCATCATTCGGCACATCATCCCGTCCATCACGTTCCCCACCATCCCGTACATCACGCTGTACCTACCCACCTTCTGGAGCCTTCAAAATCATGACGCAAATCACTGCAAAAAAACTCTTTACGGGCCGCCAGCGCCTCGTTCGCGGCCTCGCCGCCGCCGCAATCGTGGTGTCTTTGGTCGGCTGCGGCGCCATGACGGCGCAAAACCCGTCCTCCAACTTCAAGCCTGTGAATGCCGTGGCCGATGAACATTCCAGCAGTGTGATGCTCAAGGGTGCTGATGTGGTGGCCTATTGGACGATGAACAAATATGTGCAGGGCAAACCCGAGATCAAAAGTGATTACGAAGGCGTCACCTTTCGATTCTCCAGTGCCGAACACAAAGCGTTGTTCGACAAAGAACCCAAAAAATACCTGCCCGAATACAACGGCTACTGCGCCAATGGCATCGTCTACGGCATTCCATGGGGCGGCGATGCGGACAGTTTTCGCATGATCAACGGCAAGTTGTACATGTTTGGCGGTATCGGCTCCAGAGAGGGATTTGACGTCGACGTGCCGCGTAATCTGGCGCTGGCTGAAAAGTATTGGAAAGAAGAGGTTTCAGGCAGCCACAGTTTCCTGCAGCGTACCAAACGCCTGACTTTCCGCGTGCCGCACTACAAAAACGGGGAAGAATTAGCCAAAGAAGTAGCTGCGGCCAAAGCCAAAAAGTCCTGATACGAAAATTCCCGAGATAGATCCAGCGGATCTCCAGGAATGGAGCCCCATCACTCGGGATAACCCAAAGGCGGCTGGCTATGGCCTTCAGCGGCACGCCAGCCGGGTGGTTTCCAGAATAAATTGGCCATCATGCCGCCCACGTCGTAGATGGGCCAGGTTTTGCCGGGGTTCTTGGCGTCCCACTCTGCCCGAATCTCTTTGCCTGACTTGTAATGGGGCACCTTGGCGGCGTAGGCGCTTAAAGATGCGCTACGCCAGCCTTTGGCCTGAATGTCGGGCCACAAACGGTCACCGTGGTTCACATTCCATTGTGGATCAACCTGCCACGCCAACTGGCCCAGAATGTCGCCAAAAATAAACAGGCGCCCTTCGTAGATTTGCCATGAAGTCGGGTCGCTGCCGAGCTTGATGGCAAATGCTGCACCACTGGCGCAAAAACCACCATATTGCGGCTCAAATTTCGCGGGGTTTGCGGCGAAGAGCGCTTTGTTTTCTGCGCTTTCAAAATAGTAGGTTCGCTCTGGCAGGCTGACTTTGAGGTCTGCACGCCCGCGCGTCGGCGCACCTTTTGTGAAATAAGCCACGGGGTCGTACCCCAGCAGCATGACGGGTTCTGCATTGCGGTTAGGTACCGTTGCGTAAGGTGTGCCGCAGCCAGACAGCCAGGCCAGCATCAAGCCAAGAGCAAACACTTTGAATAATTTCATGATTTCTCCAGTTTGCATGCCCCAAGGGTGGGCGCACTGTCAGTGCATTTTCATGTCGTTCACGAAGTGGGAGCAGCGACGACGACTATGCTTCAACTTGGCAATGAAGTGCAACAATTTTCACGGATGATTTGGCGTTGGCATCATCTGGACAGGCGTTGTCTGCTGATGTAACTCACCGTATCGACCAAGGCCACCAAGAGCAGCATCGCACCCAGAATGGTGGCCGTTTTGCCCATCTGGAACAGGCCCATGTGGAATGACAAAAGTTGGCCCAGGCCACCCGCGCCCACCACGCCCAGCACAGCCGCTGCACGGATGTTGTTTTCCCACCGGTAGAGCGTGTAACTCATCAGCTGCGGCAGCACCTGCGGCAGCGTGGCAAAGAGGAAAACGCGCCCGTGCCCCACGCCCTGTACGCGAAGAGCGTCGCCCGGCCCCGGCGGTGCATTTTCAACCGCCTCTGCAAACAACCTGCCCAACACGCCCGTGGTGTGCAAGGCAAGCGCCAAGGTGCCGGCAAACGGCCCCAATCCGGCGGAAATCAACAGGAGCGCGGCCCACACCAGTTCTGGGATGGAGCGCAACGCGTTGAGCACCATGCGCGTCGGTTTGCGGCTCCACGCGGCATCATCCACGTGCATACGGGCGGCGGGTAACGCCAAAGCCAAACCCGCTACGGCTGCCAGCAAGGTTCCCAAGGCAGACATGGCCAGGGTTTCCCAACTGCCGATGACGACTTTTCGCACAAAATCTGGCGACAGGTCAGGCGGGAAAAACTCTGAGGCAAAACGCCCCATGCTTTGAAGCGCTTCCATCGAGAAAAATGCACTCCAGCGCAGGTTCAAGCTCCAGAAACTGGCCAGCACCAAGCCAAGCAGTCCTGCGAGAAACCAGCACACTTTGCAGCGGGCGTTGAAGAGCGGCGGCGGTAGTTTGTAGGGCGTGTTGGCAGCCCGGGCTTGGTTCAGCATGGC
>JANOXL010000003.1:0-7988 GCA_031418395.1 Rhodoferax sp.
CGGTGTCAACAGCGGCCAAGGGAACTGCCAGCTGCATGAAAAACAGCGCTGTCGAAGCCGCATTTCGACTGTGGACCTCGTCGCCCATCAAGAGCGCCTGCGATTGAATGGCTTTCAAGTCGATGCCACCAGTTTTGTCGAAGTTATGCCGCACAGCCGCTTTGAGCACTGGGGCCAGCACGGCTTCAAACCACTTGAGTTTCTGGATCACGTCCGGCCCGTTGGCACCAAAACGCAGGCAGCGCCCAATGCCTTCGTTGATATTGCTGTACGCGATGTTGCCGTTGGAGGTCTCACGAACCTTGATGAGCGGCATCGAAGCGCTGATGATGCCCGTCATCGGCCCGACAGAATCAAAGTCGTGGCATTGGGCGAATTCGACCTCACCCGCCGTCAGCATCTTGCGCGCTTTCTCTGGCGTGTCGGCCCAGCCCTCATACAACACCGCGCCAATCATCGCGCCGTGCATCGGGCCACACATGTCGTTCCACTTTACTGGCGGGCCTGCGTGCAGCAGCAGACGCGTGCCTTTCATTTCGGGCCAGACGCCATCGGCACGCATGGGAATGTCTTCCCACATCGGCCGCGCGTTGATGATGCGTTGGGTGGCAAGGGCGTTGGCGGCTTCAATCCGTGGGTCACCCATCAGGCGGGCCAGTTGCCAGGCCAGCAGCGGGTCAGCGTCGCCCGGTGGTTGCCACTGCATATTGGACAAAGTGCCGCCATTGGCTGTGACACTTTGATTAAAGCCGTCAATGCCGATATTGAGCACGCCAGGTGCCTGCGTTAAAAGCGTGTTGTCAGTCAGGTTCATGGTTCAGTTTTCAATAGTCAGCATGTAAGGTTCAATGACGCGAGAGCCAATAGCAGGCCCGCCAACATGTCAGCACCAGAAGAAGCCCCGAGTCTCATGAGATCAGCGTAAGAAGCTTCCATTTTTATAGCGTCCATTGACGCCATTGCGTCGAGCATATCGTGCAGGGCGCGGTGGCTGGCACCATCGATCAAGTCGTCCAACAATGCGGCGCTGATCGGGTTGGTAGCGGTTTTTGCGGCAGCGCGAATCTTTGTTTTGACGCCTTCAAGATGCGGCGCCCAGGCTTGCCGAGGGGCGTGGGCCAAAGCAAAAAAAATGCCCCCCACAAAATCGTCGCCACTGGGTGTGAGCCCGTCGCCCAGACCCAGTACCCGCAGGGCGGCGCTCTCGAAAGCCTGCAGATCGTTGGTTTCCAGCGCCAGGCGAACCGCGTCAAAACGTTTTTGGGCGTGCAGGAGTGGAAACGCCAGCGGGTGACCCACGAGCCACAACAATAATCCTTTGACAGGCGCAAACAGCAGCGGCGATGAGGTGATCTGTGCCAAACAGGTTTGAGCACCTGATTTCAGCCGTATCGCGTCGTACACCTTAAGTTCAGGAAACCAGGGGCTCGCGGCATGGCGCGGGTGCGCACTGACACCCTCGCCCCCCGCCCAGACCAACTTCCCATTCAAATACGCGTAGGCCGTCGATTCGAAGCCCGGCACGCTTTGCAGCGATGCAAGTGATGGAAGCGGCGCCATGGCGATCATGGACGTCATGGCGTGTTGGCGCCCACGGTGATACGTGTTCCGGCGCGGCCCATCAGCGCTTCAAAGGCTTTTTCGAGCGAGGTAATGATGACCACGCCGTCATGATTGGCTTCAGGTGATTCTTGCAGATAGGTCACCGCAGCTTCGATTTTGGGCCCCATGCTGCCGGGCGGAAACTGGCCGTCGGCTGCATGTTGGCGCGCCTCGGCCAGGGTCATGTGATCCAGCCAGCGCTGCGTGGGTTTGTTGAAGTCCAGCGCCACGCGCTCCACGCCCGTGAGCATGATGTAGGCGTCAGCGTGCAGGTGCGCGGCCAGCATGGCGCTGGTGAGGTCTTTGTCAATGACAGCCGCCACGCCCTTCAAATGCCCGTTGGCAGTGACCACCACCGGCACACCGCCGCCGCCGCAAGCGATGGGAATCACACCGGCCTCCAACAGGGCGTCGATAGTCGGCAAATCGAGAATCTTGCGCGGCTTGGGGCTGGCCACCATACGCCGCCAGCCACGCCCCGAGTCTTCGGCAAAAAACCAGCCCGAGCTGCGGGCGAGCTTTTTGGCATCAGCCTCTTTGAAGAACTTACCTACCGGTTTGGTCGGGTTTTGAAACGCCGGGTCGTCCGCATCGACCTGAACTTCAGTGATCACGCACGTCACCACGGCGTTCATGCCGTGGTCATGCAACACGTTGGCAAAACTCTGTTGCAACATGTAGCCCATGCCGCCCTGCGAATGTGCGACACACACGTCCATCGGCATCGGCGGCAGTTCGTCAGCTGTACGCGCCATGCGGTAAAGGATATTGCCCACCACCGGCCCGTTGCCATGGGTCAGCACCAGTTGCCAGCCAGCCTTGATGATCTCGACAAAATGGCCGCAGACTTCGCGCATCAGTTCAAGCTGTTCTTCGGCAGTGCCCCGAATCGTAGGGGGGTAAGCTGCATTGCCGCCGAGCGCCACCACCACCCGTTTGAGCGCGCTTTTTTGAACCCGCTTGACCATGCGTTTTCGCTTGGGTTCAGGCGTTGTCATTGCGCCCACTCCCCAGCCAACCAGGCAGCGTTGGCACTATTCCCCGCCAGCACCATACCGGCAGCGCGCAGTTTGGCCTCTTGTTGCGTCAAACCCTGCGGATCCTGCTCAGTGCCGCACACAAAACCGACCACAGCAAGTTGCCGCTTGCCGTTGGCGGCGATTGTTTTGGCTTTTGTGATGGCGACCGCCAGCTCGGCGGCGGGATCTGAATGGGCACCCCAGCCGATCACGACGTCCAGCACGATCACGCGCACGGAAGGGTCCGCCGCTTCTTTCATCAGGCGCTCGATACGCGCGGCCTGGTCGATCATGGGATGCGGTCGGCCCACAGTGAATTCGTCGTCACCCAAATCCAGCGCCGTGTGGCCAAAACTGGCCTGGCGCGGGTTGGCCAGCGCCAGGGTTTTGTCCACCGGCACATTGGACCAAACCTTCAGACCCTGCTTGGCCCAAAGAATTTGCGCCTCTGACGCATAAGTGCCGCCTGAGTACAAGGCGCGTAAAAACTTTTGTGACGCAGCAAAACGGGGTGGCCGCAACATGGGGTAATGTGAGGCAGCGACTGTTTTGATTTTCGCCAAAACGATTGCCTGCGCCGCGCAATCGACCAGGGTCTGCACGACCCGTATGTGTTTGGCAGGTGACTTCAAGTCACTGCCCAAAAACAGCACCACCGCCGGTTTGCCAGCAGCGACCAAAGCCGCCATGACTTTGGCCGTGACCTCCGGCGCCGGCGGCTTGGACACAATCGCGATCACTTTCGTCGCCGCATCCTGGGCCAGGAGCGCAATGCCCTGCAACATCGTGGCCCCGCCCACGGCCGCGTAGACGTCGCGCCCGCCGGTGCCAATCGCCTGACTTACGCCGCCGCCCATGCGGTGGATTTGCGTTGTCACCTCTTGCAGCCCCGTACCCGAGGCGGCGACCAGGCCAATCGAGCCCTGACGTACCTGGTTGGCAAAACCCAGCGGCACGCCGCCGATGATGGCGGTGCCGCAGTCCGGCCCCATCACCAACACACCGCGCCGGGTGGCTTCTTGTTTGAGTGCGACCTCCTGCGCCAGTGGCACGTTGTCGCTGAACATGAACACGTTGAGGCCTTGTTTCACGGCTTTCAGCGCCTCGGCAGCGGCGTAGATACCCGGCACGGAAATTTGCACAAGGTTGGCGTTGGGCAGTTGCGCCACGCCCATGCTCACTGTGCGCGGTGCAATGGCCTCGCTGCCGTCACCACCGACCGATGGCGCGGTCTTCTCCTGTCCGGCCAGGTTCAACTCGCAGGCTGCTACAGCGGCATCACAGGCTGCCTGGGTACGCGCCTGCACCACCACCATGATGTCGCTGGGCCCCGCATTTTTAACGGCGTCAGCCAGCAGCCCGGCCTCTTGCAGGATCTCCTTGTTGGCCGGGTTGCCCATTTGCAGCGTGGCGTTGACCACCTCTGGCAGCGCCAGCAGCGCCTGTGCCGTTCGCATCAGCGCCACGGAATCCTTGTACAGATTGGGGTGGATGAAAGCTGCGGAAAAAAGAGAATTCGATGCGGCCATAGGATGATTCAGATCTTGAACACTTTTGTATACACTTTGCTATGATACTTCGATGTGCGGCTTCCCGACAAGGGATGCCGCAAAAGCCCGCTCACGAAACCGCTCTGAAAACACGGCCTTCTATGCACCTGCCCAAATTGTCGCCGCTGGTCAACCCTACCTCGGCCCTTGACGAACTCAACCCCGCGCCGCGTCTGTTGATGGGCCCCGGCCCCATCAATGCCGACCCGCGCGTGCTCAAGGCGATGTCCACCCAACTGCTGGGCCAGTTTGATCCGCAGTTCCGCCGCATGATGCGCGAAACCATGGCCCTGTACCGTACATTTTTTGAAACCCAAAACGACTGGACGCTGATTTTGGACGGCACGGCGCGCTCGGCCATCGAGATGGTGATGATGTCGGCCATCGAGCCGGGCGACAAAGTGTTGGTCTGCAGTTTTGGCCGCTTTGGCCAGTTGCTCGACGAAATTGCCCAGCGCTGTGGCGCGAATGTGAAGGTGATCCGGGCCGAATGGGGCACCGTGTTTGACTTGGCACAAATCGAAGCCGCGCTCAAGGCCTTCTCGCCCAAACTTGTGGCCGTGTGCCAGGGCGACACTTCTACCACCATGTTGCAACCGCTCGACGGCTTGGGTGCCTTGTGCCACCGTTACGGCGCGATGTTGCAGGTCGACGCTACCGCATCCTGCGGTGGCACACCGTTGCCAGTCGATGCCTGGGGGATTGACGCTGTCACGGCCGGTTTGCAGAAGTGTCTGGCTGGGCCATCGGGGGCCTCACCCATTACCCTGTCAGACCGCATGGCGGAAACGATCTACCAGCGCCGCCATATTGAAGAAGGCTTGCGTCCGGCAGATTACACGCCAGGAAGTGGCCAGCGCATCTCCTCCAACTACATGGACGTCGCCATGGTCATGGACTACTGGAGCGACGCTGGCCTGAACCACCACACCGAAGCCACCACCATGCTTTACGGTGCGCGTGAATGCGCCCGCATCTTCGTGCAAGAGGGTTTGCAAAATGTCTACGCGCGCCACAGCGCCGCCTCAAAAGCCGTGGTGGCCGGTGTGAAAGGCATGAACCTCCAACTTTACGGGGACCAAACCAACAAAATGCCAAACGTGACTGGCGTCTACGTGCCCGACGGCATCAACGGCGACAAACTCCGTGCCGCGCTGCTGAACGACTTCAGCGTTGAAATCGGCACCAGCTTTGGCCCCTTGGCAGGCAAAGTCTGGCGCATTGGCGCGATGGGTTACAACGCCCGACCCGACGCCGTGTTGCAAACCCTCGCTGCACTGGAAATCGTGCTCGCCGCCGAGGGACACAAGTTCACGCGTGGCGCGGGGGTGGATGCGGCCTATGGGGTTTACAAAACCTGACGCAGAGGATGACTACCTGGCAAAAGGCAGCCCACTTTGATTGTGGATTTTATTGGTTTTGTAATTTAATTTGATTAAACCGAATACTAATTAGACTCATAATAGATAGCATAAGATATCTATTTTACGAGACCTAAAACACATTTATTCGGTTATTTGTTCTGGCCGAAACAATAATTGGAGATTTAGAGGCGGAGATATCATTGACTAGCATGCACGCGCTGCCGCCTGTATTGACCTATGCCATTGCATCCCATCCCGCGCCGATGCATCATAGGTACCTAGCGAGTTGCCGCCGATCAAAAGGCGGGCTGAACATTCGCTCCATAACACCATGCACCGTTTCGGTCGTCGCCAATTTGTTGCCCTGTCGGCTTTGCTGGCACAGGCCTTTCATCCCGCACGGGCGGTCGGGCCCCCACTGACGGCAGCGGATGCCGCAACCACTTCGAGCACTACCACCACGCCTCAGCGCCGCTGGTTTGAGGCGGCACGGGCCATGCGACAACTCGCTGAATCCTGGGGTGACCAACCCTACGGTGCGGTGCTTGTGTTGGGAGACCAGCAGGTGGGCAACGGGCCCAGCCGTGTGGTGCAGCGCGGTGACGTGACCGCCCACGCCGAGCGTGAGGCGATCCGCGATGCGCAGCGGCGCTTGAATCAAAGCGTTTTGGTTGGCAGCATTTTGTATTCCACATCGCGCCCCTGCGCGCAGTGTGAGGCCGCCGCTGCTGCAGCGGGTGTCAGCCGCATGTACTTTGGCGAGCGCCTTCAAGATGGGGGCGTGCCACGGCCATGAAGCTGCCCATACATCGTGTTTTGACGCGCCCGCTCGCGCTGATCTGCCTGGCCCTGCTGGCCCTCTTGGGCAGGCCGTGTGCGGCGCAGGGCACCGGCAGCGTGGCCAACCAGGGCCTCACCGAATCCCTGCACCGTGTCGCGTTGAAACGCGGCGTGGATCTGAACTTGCTGGTGAATCAACGCACCGGTACGTCGCCTTCCATCGCGGTGCTGCTGTTTGCCGGTTACCCCGGCATCCTCCAACTGCGCGAAGAGGGTGGTGCGCTGGTTCACGGTATGGGCGGCAATTTCTTGATCCGCGCGCGGCGATTTTTGAACACCGAGCAGGTATTCACCGTGGCAGTCGATTGCCCGATGGACGAATGGAACCACTGTGGCGACCTGTATCGCACGTCAGCCCAACATGTACAAGACGTCGCCGAGGCGATTGCCGCCATCCGCGAAAAATATGGCGCGCGCCAGGTGTATGTGGTCGGCACAAGTTACGGCACGGTGTCTACCTCTTTCCTGGCCGCTGCGCTGGAAGGCCAGATCGACGGCGCCATCCACACCGCCACCATGACCGACCCGCCACACCGCCCCAACGCGCATGGCGTGGCGATGGCGCGGTTTGACTGGTCCCAAGCCCGGGTGCCCCAACTCTTCATCCACCACAAAGATGATCCTTGCGTCGCCACGCGTTACAGAAGTGTGGTCGCGCGACGTGGCGCCGTGCCTCTGATCACCGTGCAAGGTGCCGTGGACATCCGTGGCGACGCTTGCCAGGCCCGTACTCAGCACGGCTTTGTAGGTCGCGAGCGCGAGACCATGGCTGCGCTGCACGGCTGGGTGACTGAGCGCAAGTTGCCCGCTGTGGTCGGTGAGCCCTAAAGGCCATCCGACAGGCCAGTGTTTGACCGCACGCTGCCCAAACAACTATTAACATCCATGTTAATAGTTGTTTAAAAAACCGCCCTCCCAGCAGGTTTAGGAGTCAAATCGGCACATGGGTCTCGTGAAATGGCGCTAGTTTGCTATAAATAACGCAGCGTTCATTTTGACATGATGGTCAACCAGCGCTGCGCGAGCGCCAGTGCCTGCGCTTGAGTCAGGCGGCAAAGTGCGCCGTTTACCAGTTCACTTCCCGATCCGGCGTTGAGCCGATCTTGTGAATCGATAAATCCGCACCTTCAAACTCTTCTTCCTGCGAGAGGCGCAGGCCCATCGTGGCCTTCAACACGCCATACACCACGATGCCGCCGATCAGCGCCCAGGCCACGCCCATGCCCGTGCCGATGAGCTGAGCGCCAAAACTCACGCCGCCCAATCCACCGAGCGCCTTCGCGCCAAAAATGCCCGCCGCCAAGCCACCCCAGGCACCACACAGGCCGTGTAAGGGCCAGACGCCCAACACGTCGTCAATCTTCCATTTGTTTTGTGTCCAGGTGAACATCAAGACGAAGATCGCGCCTGCGATGCCGCCTGTCACCAGTGCACCCAGCGGGTGCATCAGGTCCGAACCCGCACACACCGCGACCAAGCCCGCCAGGGGCCCGTTGTGGATGAAGCCGGGGTCGTTTTTGCCCAGCGCGAGCGCCACCAGCGTGCCGCCGACCATCGCCATCAGCGAGTTCACCGCGACCAGGCCGGAGATTTTGTCGATGGTCTGCGCGCTC
>JANOXL010000004.1:0-2305 GCA_031418395.1 Rhodoferax sp.
CCCTACTGCAGGAAGAGTACTGTTAGATAGTTCCATATTAGAAAACGGCGGGAGGCATATGATGCAGAAGCTCTACATCATCATTGGGTTCATACTTGTTGCAACTGCTGGCGCGGTGATCCTCCAATGGACCGAACTGGTTGCCTGGGCGAATGACAATCCGAACATGGCTGCGTGGGTGCAAGCGTTCGGTTCCATCGGTGCAATCTGGATTGCGGCCTGGGCGGTTAGTCGATCCCACGCGCTAGAGACACATCAGAATAAGCTCAACGAGTTTGACGCGCTGACCCAGGTGCTCGAGGGTGTGTTTCAGCTTGTAGGTGGTGCTGCGCAGGTGGCCCGAAAGATTTTTGATCTTGAAAATTTTGATGGCCATGCCACACCAGCAGAACTGCTTGTTGTCAGCATTGAGCTGGATGCAATCGCAAACGCACTTAGTCGGGTTGCTCCATTGCGACTCAATCGGCACGAGTTCATCGAAGCCTGCCTGGTTTCAGAAATGACGCTGCGCCGCTTGAAGTGGGCTGTTGATCGAGTCCAGTCTCAGACCTTTTCACACGCGCTCGAACCGTACTATCTGCGGAACCTTGCCAAGGTCGCCGCGAATAACCTGGAAGAGCGTGCTAAGAAGTTGGCAAAGATCACTGAAAGGCGCGGCACAGTGAAGGCGAACGACCAACGCCCCAGCTAGCTGTGCAATCTCACTTCGACGATGACTTGGCATCGAAGAGGCTATTCAGACGAAATTATGTGTCTGTTGTACCTGTGCTCACAACCTGATCCAAACCCAAAGACGCTTCTGCTTGTATCAGAGTCGATCGGTATATTCGCCAGCGCTTTGCGATCATCCCAGATCGCTATCCCAAAAGCTGCCATTGGCGAATGGCAGCAGTTGGCCCAAAGCGGTAGTTACTGATCAACCGAAAGCTTCGCCAGTCTACGGCGAGTTTTCCGATTCAAACCGAAGACTTACATTACCCGATCCGAAATCACCTGCGCCACCGGCAGCGTCTGCCTAAACGATTCGCGCAGTGCCAACCGATCCGAAAACTGCGCCAGCCCCGGGTGCTGCCCCCGCCACGCCAGCTCCGCAAACCGCAGCGACACATAAGCTGTCGCAGTCCCCACTGCAATATCACCTCGGGTAAAGGCGTCACCCACCGCCCACTGCCGTCCTGAAACCAGCCGCGCCATCTCTGCCAAGCCGCCTTCGATCTTGCGGCGCTGACGGGCCAGCCAAGGCGGGCTGGCGCCAGCTTCGCGGGTTTTTTCGAGGAGCGAGAGCACTACGGCGTCACAAATGCCGTCGCACAAGACTTCAAGTTTGCGGGCGGCCAGGTGGCCTGCCACGTCTTTGGGCAACAGCGGCGGCTCAGGGTGTTGGAGCTCCAGGTACTCGAGGATGTAGCTGGACTCATACAGGCTGCTGCCGTCTTCGAGCAGCAGGATAGGCAGCTTCTCCAGCGGGTTGTGGCGCGGCGTGGTGGTGGTGCTGTCCCACGGGACTTCGGTGAGCAGATCGAAGGGGATGCGTTTTTCGAGCAGCGCGATACGCACTTTGCGGGCGTAGGGGCTGGGCAGCTACCAGACTGCTTGGGCCATGCTGCACCGGCTGCGCCGCGCCGTGGTACGCCCCGAGCGAGAGTTGTTGCATGGGCGCATCCGCATCCGCCAGATCGAGCGCCCCGACCAAGCCAGTTTGGTGTCGTTTGTGCAGGACAGCGTCAGCCCGTTGGCAACCCCGCACACCGACGGCTCGCAGACCTACCGGATATTTCAGCAGCTGGGTTACCGGCTGGATCAAACCGTGCATCTGACCTCGGGCAAGCCCGCTCATGAAACCATGCCCGGCGTGCACCGGGTGGCCGCCTTGCTGCAACGCTGGAGGATGGGAACACACCAAGGCGCGGTGCAGCCAACGCAGTTGGATTACTACCTTGACGAGTTTGTCTTTCGCTTCAACCGGCGCATGCCAAACTCAAAAGGCTTGCTGTTTTAAGGGCTCCTTCAGCAAGCCGTCCTCACCGCGCCCGTCACTTACGATGACATCGTCAGCACTCCAGAATTTGATGAGACTTGAAGCAGTGGAGCTAACAGGACAGCCCGCCATGGGTGTTAACAGTTGCAAATTTTTTGCAGACCAGCCCAGCAAGAAATCGCCAGCAATCGCCGTCCAAAATCACGGATTTTGCAAAGCCGCCTTTAATTGCTGCAGGACGACTTGCGGCTGGATATCCAGCAGGCAACGCATGTGCCCTTGATCTGGCGGCAGGGGGCATTCACGTTCAAAACACGGCGCGCAGTC
>JANOXL010000005.1:0-4613 GCA_031418395.1 Rhodoferax sp.
ATGTTCTCGCCGCCGCTGATGATCATGTTGCTTTTGCGGTCCACCAGGGTGATGTAGCCGCTCTCGTCGCGCCGCGCCATGTCGCCTACCGAACACCAGTCACCACGGAAACACTCGGCCGTTTTCTCCGGGTTTTTCCAGTAGCCGTCAAAAACATAGGGCGTGCGCGAATGCAGCTCGCCCACTTCGCCATCAGGCACCTCGCGCCCCTCAGCGTCTAGCAGGCGGATGGCGCCTGAGCCTGCCCATTCGCGGCCCACGGAGCCGAGTTTGTCGATTTGCTCCTCGGGGCGCAGCAGCGTGACCCAGCCGGCCTCGGTGGAGCCGTACAACTCGTAAAGCTGGCTGTTGCGGAAGTGGGCCAGGATGGCGAGTTTGGTGTCTTTGCGCGCGGGTGCGGAGGAAATCATCAGCTTCTCGACCGAGGCGACATCGTATTGGGCCTTGGTGGCTTCGGGCAGGCCCAGCATCATGATGTAGTGGGTGGGCACCAGCGAGGTGAAAGTCACCTTTTGACTGGCGAGTGTGGCCAGCAGCGCCTCGGGGTTGAAGCTCTTGCTGTCGTCAATCACGCAAGTGGCGCCCAGGTGCGTGAAGGTGTGGCTGAAATACAGGGAATTGGCGTGGCACATGGGCATGACCAAAAGCGCGGTGTCTTGGCGCGTGAAACCCATCTCCACCGCCGTGGCCAGCGCGATCAGTGT
Source organism: Rhodoferax sp. (assembly GCA_031418395.1). GTDB lineage: Bacteria > Pseudomonadota > Gammaproteobacteria > Burkholderiales > Burkholderiaceae_C > JANYCG01. The sequence goes on from JANOXL010000005.1 coordinate 705, forward strand.
GTTGCCCTCATGGCTGCGGATGGCGCCTTTGGGCCACCCTGTGGTGCCCGAGGTGTACATCAATGCACAGGGGTCGGCGGGGCGCACCTGCACGGCGGGGCTGGTGTGGGCGGCGGCTGCGATCAGCGCCTCGTAGTACTGCCAGCCAATTGATGAAGCTGCGTCAATGCTGATGTAGGCCTGCGGCGGGATGGGCAGCTCGGCGCGGATGGCATCGACGCGGTCTTGCAGCTCGCCTTGCGCGATGAAAGCACGGGCTTCGCTGTGTGTGGCGATGTAGGCGATTTCCGGCGCGGTAAGCCTGAAGTTGATCGGCACAGCCACCAACCCTGCCCGCGCGAGCGCGACATAAATCTCCATCCACTCGACACAGTTGTAGGCCAAAAGCGCGACTCGATCCCCCTTGGCCAGGCCCAGCGCCAACAGACCATTGGCCAGCCGATTGGCGCGTTCATGCCACTGGGCAAAGGTGAGCGCACGGCGCGAATCGCGCGCGCCGACCTTGTGCGGCTGTAGACGCGCGTGCGTGGCCACAGCGTCGGCCACGGTCAGCAGGTGGTTCATGACAGGTCTCCGGAAAAAGCAAGTTGAAACAGGCAAATCGAAAAAGGACAGATTGATGGGTAAAACAATGCGAAACTTAGAACTCTGAATTCAGAATACAATTGTACCGCCTAAATTCCGTTTGATCCAAAACCTACCCAACAACACCATGAGCACGTCTACCGTTTCCGACCAAAGCACCGCCGCGCTGGTGGCGCGTTTCCTCAAAGCGCGCGGCGTTGATCGCGTATTCGGGCTGTGCGGCGGCCACATCATGCCGATCTGGATGCGCCTGCATGCCGAGGGCATTCGCATCATTGATGTACGCGACGAACGCGCCGCCGTCTACATGTCGCACGCCCACGCCGAACTCACCGGCGGCCTGGGTGTGGCGCTCGTCACCGCCGGCCCCGGCGTGACCAACGCGATGACGGGCATCGCCAACGCGCATGTGGCCAAAGCCCCGGTGCTGGTGCTCTCGGGCACGCCACCGCGCGCCCAGGAGAACCGGGGCGCCCTGCAAGACATGGCGCACACCGAGTTCGTGCGGCCTCTCACACGTTACGCCCGCACCGTGCGCGAGCCTGACCTGGCGCTGCAAGAGCTAGACGAAGCGGTGTCGCGTGCGCTCGGCCATGCGGGCGAGCCGGGCCCGGTTTACCTCGACTTTCCTGTTGACACACTGCGCGCGGAAGTGTCACGCGCCGTGCAACTGCCCGAGTTTTTTAATCCGAAGCCGCGCCGGCAGGTGCTGCCCGACCCCGCGGCTATCGACGAAGCGGTAAACCTGCTGTGGTCTGCCCGCCGCCCGCTGTTTATCTCAGGTCGCGGTGCGCGCGCGGCGGGGGCGCCGCTGCAGCGCCTGTTGGAGCGACTGAACGCGTTGTACCTGGACACAGGGGAGAGTCGCGGCCTGGTGCCGGAAGAACACCCATCGGTCGTGGCGGCCATGCGCGGCTCAGTGATGAGCGAGGCCGATGTCGTCGTTACCGTGGGGCGCAGGCTTGATTTCCAACTCGCCTACGGTTCGCCCGCGGTTTTTGGCGGCGCCAAGTTTGTGCGGATGGCCGACTGCGCCGCCGAATTGCGCGACAACCGGCGCGGCGCGGCAGAAATCTACGCCAGCCCCGCCGCCGCTTTAGAGGCCATCCTGGCGCGCGCGGGTGATCGCGCAGCGGCCACTGACGTTGAATGGGCCCGCAGCACCCGCGCCAAACACCTGGCGCGCGCTGACAAATTGGCAACTTCCATGGCCCAAGCCCCGGCGGGCAGCGACGGCCTGATGCACCCCAACCGCCTGCTGGCTGCCTTGCGCGAGGCCTTGCCGCGTGATGCGATTCTGGTCGCCGACGGTGGCGATTTCTTGAGCTTTGCGCGTGTGGGCCTGCCGGCCACAAGTTACCTGGACCCGGGCTCACTGGGCTGCATTGGCATTGGCACCCCCTTTGGCGTGGCGGCTAGCCTGGCCTGCCCCGGGCGCACCGTGGTGGTGGCCACGGGCGACGGCGCGTTTGGCTTCAACGCGATGGAGATCGACACCGCCGCACGCCACAAAGCGCCGGTGCTGATCGTCGTCGCCAACAACGGCAGTTGGGCCATCGAGGTGCGCGACCAGCAAGAGACGCACGGCCAGGTGGTCGGCACGCGCCTGCAGTTTGCCGACCATGCCGCGATGGCGCGCGCCTTTGGCCTACATGCTGAACGTGTGGAGCGCGCAGAAGACCTGCAAGGCGCCATTCAGCGAGCGCTGGCCGCCGTGAAGGCGGGCGGGCCAGCGCTGTTGGATGTGCTGGTCACGCCCGAGGCCGCGTCGTCCGACGCCAAATCCGGCCTGGCCTGGGTGCCTGATTTGCAGGCGCTGGGGGCTTGGGATGAGGCTGAGGGGAAATGGCGGCGTTAAACCGCAGAAAAAGCAGCACTTTACGAAAATACGTTTTGTATATACACTTTGCGGATGGAGTTTTCCTGGTCAGAGGCAAAACGCGCTGCAAATGTCAAAGCTCATGGGCTTGATTTTTTGGATGCCCCAAGCGTTTTTGTAGGCCTGACGTTTACTTTTGAAGATGACCGTTTCTCTTACGGCGAGCAACGCTTCGTTACGCTGGGATTGCTCGCTGGCATCACTGTTTCAATCGTACATACGGAGGATGAACATGAAATCCGCATCATCTCGTTCCGCAAAGCTACCAAGCGCGAGTCGCAAATCTACTTCGATGAAATCCAAAACTGATTGGGCGCGCCTTCAGGCCGGCTTTGAGGATGCGAAACCCGTCACTGAACACCCGCAGGCTGATGTAAAACATATTGTTCGCGGACTTGTGCGCAAAGGTCTGAAACCGCTTCCTTCAAAAGCAGCCATTTCACTTCGCTTGGATCAAGATGTTCTGGAGTGGTTCAAGGGGCAGGGAGTTGGTTATCAAACTCGCATCAATACAGTCCTGAGAGCCTTTCGTGACGCTTCGGTTTGACAAGTTGCTCATCACGGAGAACGCCGACGTTGGGTAACTGAACCCAGGGTCTTGCAGTTGAGTTTCAGCAGCCCGTTCAAACCAGCATTGAGCGCGGTGATCGGGAAATGCGACCGGGCTTTGGTGGGAAATGCGCATTGCCCGGTCCCCGCGCGGTGTCAAAGGCCGTCTTACATCGCCACAGAAAAGCGACTGGCTTCAATCCACCTATTTTGATAGCGCGATAGCCAATAAGTACGTGACTTAAGACCTTATTCAGTCTTTCAGTCTTTAGAAACCAGGGGAAACCGCCCAGATCATACCCATTTTGGGTATTATGAAGACGATTATCCGTCTTTCACGATTAGTTTGAAAGAAAATCGGCATTCAGGTCTCATTTTTAATGGATAGTTTGCTATTAAATTTGATTTTCTCGGTAGTTCGTCATGTTTTGATACACGGCGTTTAGTGGGGATTTCAGGGGTTTCACTAGACAGCCATTGCGGCCCACTTCTATACTGAAATTGGCATCTCTTTGGGGCCCGGTCTGCAAGGGTTGCCGCATCCACATTGCACCGGGAACAACCCTTCAGGAGACTTTGACATGAGCCACCGCATGCGTTTCGGCATTTTCCTGGCACCCTTTCACAAGCCGGGCATCAACCCCACCCTGGCGCTGGAGCAAGACCTGGAGTTGATCCAGTGGCTGGACCGCTGCGGGTATGACGAGGCTTGGTGCGGCGAGCACCATTCGGCGGGCACCGAGATTAGCGCGAGCCCCGAGATTTTCATGGCGGTGGCGTCAGAGCGCACCAAACACATCAAACTTGGCTCGGGCGTCACCAGCGTGAGTTACCACAACCCGCTGTGGGTGGCTGAGCGCATCGTCCAGCTCGATCACCTCACCCGTGGGCGGGTG
>JANOXL010000006.1:0-12194 GCA_031418395.1 Rhodoferax sp.
GTTGGACGCCAGCACTACATGCCAGCCCGCGTGGTTCAGCCGCGCAATCGCCTCCAGCGCGCCAGGCAGCGGCTTCCACTCTTCCGGCGATTTGATGTAGTCGGTGCTGTCGGCATTGATCGTGCCGTCGCGGTCGAGAATGACAAGTTTCATGCGACGAGATTGTCTGTCAGCTTGCCAACTTCGACAAATCGGCCACGCGATTCATTGCGGCGTGAAGCGAGGTAAGGAGACCCAAGCGGTTCAGGCGCAAATCCATTTGCTCGGCATTGACCATCACGCCTTCAAAGAAGGCATCGACCGGCGTGCGCAAGGCAGCCAGTGACTGCAGGGAAGCGGTGTAGTCGCCCGCCTCAAACAAGGCGTTGGCTTTCGGGCCGATTTCCTTCAACGCCGCGTAAAGGGCGATTTCGGCGGGTTCCTTGAGCAAAATCTCGCTGACGTGCGGGTCAACGGCGTCAGTTTTCTTCAGGATGTTGCTGATGCGCTTGTTGGCGGCGGCGAGGGCGTCCGCCTGCGGTAAGGCCGAAAAAGTACGCACCGCGTCCAGACGTTTGGGGATTTCGCCCCACATCGGCCGTAGGGACAGCACGGCATCGGTTTCCTGTGGCGTATGGCCTTGGTCGCGTAGATAGCCACCCATGCGCTCGTAAATAAATTGCAAAAGTTGTTCGTTGGCCGCGACAGCGTTGGGCAACAAAGTGCCAAAGGTGCGGCTGGCCTGCGCCACGATCTCTGGCAAATTGAGACTGACGCCGCGTTCAATCAACATTCTGATCACGCCCAGCGCATGTCGACGCAGAGCAAACGGGTCTTTGTCGCCCGTCGGCAAATTGCCAACGCCGAACATGCCCACAAGCGTTTCCAGCTTATCAGCCAAGGCGACAACGACGCCGACTTGGTTACGCGGCAAGGCGTCGCCCGCAAAACGCGGCTTGTAGTGGTCTTCAATCGCATCGGCGATTTCGGCGGACAGGCCGTCATGGCGTGCGTAATACCCGCCCATGATGCCCTGCAGCTCAGGGAATTCGCCGACCATATCGGTCACCAAATCGGTCTTGGCCAGACGCGCTGCAGTGTCGGCCTGTTGGGCCAAAACATCGCCACCAAGCTGCTGCCCGATGGCTTTGGCGATGGCCCGCACACGCTCGGTGCGCTCACCCTGCGTGCCCAGCTTATTGTGATAAACGACTTTGCCCAAGCCCTCGACCCGCGACTCCAAGGTCTTTTTGCGATCCTGGTCAAAGAAAAACTTCGCGTCTGCCAAGCGCGGGCGCACCACGCGTTCGTTGCCCTGGATGACGGCACTCGCGTCGTCAGGCCGGATATTGCTCACCACCAAAAACTTGTTGGTGAGTTTGCCCGCCGCGTCCAGAAGCGGAAAGTACTTCTGATTCGCCTTCATCGTCAGGATCAGGCACTCTTGCGGCACGTCGAGAAACTGCTTGTCGAACTCGCAGACCAGCACCTTCGGTCGTTCCACCAGGGCGGTGACTTCATCCAGCAGGGCGTCGTCGTCGATCGCCTTGACGTCGCCCCCGACTTTGGCTGCGGCAGCGTTAAGTTGCCGCACAATTTCAGCCCGGCGCTCGGCAAAACTAGCGATCACCGCGCCCTGGCTGGCCAGTTGTTCGGCGTAGCTGTCGGCATCGCGAATCGCAAAAACCCGCACGGCAGACTCAAAACGATGCCCTTCGGTCATGTTGGAGGCTTCGAGCCCTAACACCTTCACGTTCACGATCGCAGTGCCATGTAATGCCAGCAGCCGATGCACAGGTCGCACAAAGTTGACACTGCTCCAACCCGGCAACTCGCAGCCGCTCTCCAGCTGGTAGGTCATGACCTTCGGTATCGGCAATTTGGCGATGGCGTCTTCGAGCGCTTTTTGCAGGCCCTGCGCCAACACAACGCCAGGGACGACCGATTCGTAAAACAGCATATCGATCTTGCCGTCCAAGGCCTGTTTGAGCCCCGACACGCTGTCTAGCCCGGCCACATTCAACGTATTGACCCCCAACCCGGCCAGCCGCTTAAGGAGCGCCGGTGTGGCGTTGCCTTCCGCGTCCAGCCCTACGGCCACTGGCATCAATTTTTGCGACACGGCCTTGTCAGCCGCCTGCGCCAGCACACCTGTTACATGCGCCGCCAGCCTGCGCGGCGACGCATAGTTCGTCACCACAGAATCCACACTGGCCAAGCCCTGCGCCTTGAGCGAATCCGCCAGCACCGAGGCAAACGCCTCACCCAATTTTTTGAGCGCCTTCGGGGGCAGCTCTTCTGCGAACAGTTCAACGAGTAAATTTTTAGTTGTCATTTTGATTCCGCCCAGCCTCAAGCCGCCTTCTTCAAAGTCGGCACCATCTGCGCTACCCACTCGCGTGGCGCGAGGGGGAAGCCCAGGCGTTCACGGCTTTCAAAATAACTTTGCGCCACGCTGCGCGAGATGTTGCGGATGCGGCCGATGTAGGCAGCGCGTTCGGTCACGCTGATCGCGCCGCGGGCGTCGAGCAGGTTGAAGCTGTGCGCGGCTTTCAAGACTTGTTCGTAGGCAGGCAGCGCGAGTTGCTGGGCCATCAGGTGTTTGGCCTGTTTCTCGTGGGCGGCGAAGGCGGTGAAGAGAAAATCAGCGTCGCTATGTTCGAAGTTGTAGGTGGATTGTTCGATTTCGTTTTGTTTGTAGACGTCGCCATAACTCAGCCTGTAGCCGGTGTTTTTGTCTTCAGTCCAGGTGAGGTTGTAGACGTTGTCCACGCCCTGTAAATACATAGCCAGGCGCTCTAGCCCGTAGGTGATCTCGCCGGTGATGGGGCGGCAGTCAATGCCGCCGACTTGCTGGAAATAGGTGAATTGCGTCACCTCCATGCCGTTCAACCACACTTCCCAACCGAGGCCCCAGGCGCCCAACGTGGGGTTCTCCCAGTCGTCTTCGACGAAGCGGATGTCGTTCTTTTTCAAATCGAACCCGAGGGCTTCGAGCGAGCCCAAATACAGTTCGAGGATGTTGCTGGGCGCGGGTTTCAAAACCACCTGGTACTGGTAGTAATGTTGCAGGCGGTTGGGGTTCTCGCCATACCGCCCGTCTTTCGGGCGGCGGCTGGGTTGCACGTAGGCGGCCTTCCAGGGCTCAGGGCCAAGCGCCCTCAAAAACGTAGCTGTGTGCGATGTACCCGCGCCGACTTCCATGTCATACGGTTGCAATAAGGCGCAGCCCTGTTCGGCCCAGTAAGACTGCAGTTTGAGGATGATTTGTTGGAAAGTCAGCATGGGTCAGAGGCGGCGCGGCCGCCGTTGTAAGCGCTCGTAAACCGTTGATTTTACGGGGCATTGCCACACTGGCCGTGCGCGCGGCGAGCGCAAAGCGACGGGGCGCTCACGACGGTGACAGCGATGGCGATGGACAGCCACGGCCCAGGCAATTCAAGCGACTTTGAGGGGAGCTGGGGGAGCTTAGACTTCTAGATAATTAAAATAAATAAACTAAAAAGTTATCAATAAGCTTAGATTAACATTAGGTCTCGTAAAATAATGCGTAATAGCTATTATTTTTATAAAAATTTAGATTATTTTTTATTCAATTTATTATTTATAATTAATAACGTAAAGATAAAAAACAAACAACAACCCCAAATTGGGTATAATCCAAACCGCGCCGCCCACCAGGCAAACGGCGTCACCTGACCACCGGTGGCCGCGTTGGATTCAGCGGTCGATGCAGCAGCGACTTCAACCGCCCCCGCCACGCTAACCCCACCCGCCGCCCCAGAGACCGCAGCAGCACCAGGCGCAGTATCCGCCACACGGCCCTGCACCTGGCCCAGCAACACGCCGCGGGTGTGGCGCGGCAAGCTGTGGGTAACGCGGCCGGTGTGGTCGATCACCACGGTGTCGCCGGTGTTGGTGGCGCGAATGAAGGGCCGCTCGAACTCTAGCGCGCGCATGCGGGAGATGGCACGGTGCTGGTCGATCGCCAGGGTGTTGCCAAACCAGCCAATATTGCTCAGGTTGACAAAAATCGTCGGCGCTTTCTTCGGGTCGATAAAGCGCGCAGCGAGTTCTTCGCCAAACAGATCTTCGTAGCAGATATTGGGCGCCAGGCGCTGGCCCTGCCACTCGAACGAGGGCTGGCCGACATCGCCCCGGTTGAAGTCCCCCAGCGGGATGTTCATCATCTGCGTGAACCATTTGAAAAGTGGCGGAATGAATTCGCCAAAGGGCACGAGGTGGTGTTTGTCGTAGCGGTAGACGCTGCGCATCGTCTGCTCAGCCGAGGAGTCGGGGGACAGCGGCAAACCAGGCTTGAGGCCGACCACCGAATTGGTGTACCCCGCGCTGTAACTGCCCAGCGGAATGCCGATCAACAAGGCGCGCTCACCGACGGTGGCGGTCGTGGCAGGGGTAGCGGTGGTAACCGTGGTTGCGGCGCTGGCGACAGAGGCGGCTGAGGTGACGTTCATGTCATTGGCGCTGCGTGTACCGTCGGCTGCGTTTGTATTGCCGCCACCAGGGGCAAACGACCGGCTCAAACGCGCCCAATAATCGTCCGGCAACTGCTGCGGCAGGATGGGAATGGCCGTCTCGGGCGCCACCACCAGCGCGGCTTTGGCAGCCAGCGCCTCTTGGCCGTACCAAGTCAGCGCGTACACAATACCGGTGCTGGGCTGAAACTTTTCGCTCTGCTTGATATTGCCTTGCAACAGGGCGACGGACAGGGTGGCGCCTGGCGCGCTGAATTGACGGTCGGCCACTTGGGCCAAGACGGCGATCAAAAGCACAGGCGCCAGGGCCTTCAAGGCCGATGGACGCCGCAAACTGACGTTCGATGCGCCACTGAATTTGCCGCTGAATATGCCGCCCCAACCACCCCGCAAACAAAGCGCCAGCGATGCCGCGATAAACGCCGCCAGCGCCGCAAGCCCGTAAGCGCCCACATATTTGGCCAGCTTACCCAGCGACTCAATGTGCGCGTAACCCGCTGCGCCCCAGCCAAAACCGGTAAACCAAGTACCGCGCGCCATTTCGGCCATCGTCCAGGCCACAGCAAAAAACAGAGCTGCTTGAGATCGATTGGCTAGGCCTACGCGTTTAAAAGCATACGAAGCCAGGGCGTAATACAAAGCCAGCACGGCCGCCAGCGCAAAGATGGCCAGCACTGTGACCACGGGGTTCAACCCGCCGTAGGTGTGCATCGAAATATAAAGCCACCAAAACGTGCCGCACAGCCAGGCGGTGGCAAAAATCCAGCCCAGCTTCGCGGCTTGACGGGGTGACGCCGCCTGATCAATCTGCCAGACCAGGGTGCCCATGGCCAAGAGTTGTAGCCACCACACCGGCTCGCCGCTCCAGGGCGCCGCGATGGATGCGGCGTGTGCCAGGCCCGCCACACCTGCCAGAAGGGGGACAAACAGCGGGGTCAAATCAAACGGCTCTTAATGGCGTCAAGCGGAGACAAAGCGGTGGCCGCGTCGCCGTTTCAGGCTTTGGACGGCGACACCTTGAACCACTTCACCGCGCCGCCTTTGGCATGTAACACCACAAAGTCCAGCCCGGCCATCGCGTAACGCTCGCCGCGTTTGGGCACGTGCCCCATCTCGTGTGCGACCAGGCCGCCAATGGTGTCAAACTGCTCGTCGGAGTCGCTGCTTTGCAGGGTCACGGCAAAGGCTTCGTTCACGCGCTCGATCGCCGTGTCGCCGCTGACACGGTAGGTTTTGTCGGCCAGGGCGTAGATGTCGCCTGCGTCTTCGGCGATGTCGAATTCGTCTTCAATTTCGCCGACGATCTGCTCCAGCACGTCTTCAATCGTGATCAAGCCCGCCGTGCGGCCAAACTCGTCGATCACCACCGCCAGGTGGTTGCGGTTGCCGCGGAATTCGCGCAGCAGGTCGTTCAGCCCCTTGCTTTCGGGCACAAACACCGCCGGGCGCAAAAGTGCGCGGATGTTCAGCTCGGGCGCGCGTTGCAGTTTGAGTAAATCTTTGGCCATCAAGATGCCAATGATGTTTTCGCGTTCGTTTTCAAACACCGGGAAACGCGAGTGCGCGGTGTCGATCACCATGTGCAACAGCTCGTCCTGGCTGGCGTGGATGTTGATCAAATCCATGCGGGTGGCAGGCACCATCACGTCGCCGGCGCTCATGTCGGCCATGCGGATCACGCCCTCCAACATGGCGCGCGACTCGGCACCGATGATCTGGTTATCTTCCGCCTCGGCCAGGGTTTCGATCAGCTCAGCGGTGGAGTCCGGCCCGGGGTGGATGAACTCGGCGAGTTTTTGCAGAAAACTGCGTTTGTCCTGGCGGTCGGGCCCGGAAGGGGCCAGCCGCGCGGGTTGGGTATCAGACACTGACGGGGCGGCGCGATGCGGCTTTGTTGAACAAGCGCCTAGGATACAGGATTGGCGGGTGTTTTTGTGACAGTCAGTAGGGCAGGTTTTTGGCTTGGCGCGCTGGCCTGATCAGCACTTGGGGTGGCGCCTGACGCAGCTTTTGGCGCAGTTTCAACCGCGGTTTGCGGCGGCATTTCAAGCGCAGTCCCCGCCTCGGCGTTTGCATCCGTACCCGCTACGTCGTTTGGCCCATCGCGCAGCTCCCGCGCGGCATCCACCAGGCCACGGCGCATGTCTTGCAAAATCGCCAAAAAAGCCCAAAACTGCTTGGCCTGCACCTTCATGCGGTAGTCCACCTGGGCGAATTGCTCCTCGACGATCTCGGTCAAGCGGCTGTCCAGCGAGGGCGCGGCCAGGCGCAAATAGGCTTCTGACTCCCCGCCATCTTGCTCCACCACGGCGCCTGCATTGCGCGCGATTTTGAGCATCACGTTGTTTTCGCTCAATGCGTGGATAAACATCAGCTCGATACCGTCGTTACGGGCGTGGATTGCCGCGCGGTCAAACATGAGCGAGCCGTAGCCGCGCCCACGCGAGGGTTTAAGCACGGAGACGCCGAACTCTGCGCAAGATTTGAAGGTGCGGACGTCCTCAGCCAGGAAGTCGGCAACAAGGGACGTGCCGCCCAATGTGGCGCCAGCCGTGCCATCAGTCGCATAGGCGCCGTCTTTGTGTCGTTGCGCGGGGGCCTCGACACTCTCGCCAGTGTAGGCCAGGTGCGCCATGGCCACCAGTTCAATCCTGCGGTTGTAGATGCCAAAAATCTCGTCGCGTTCAAAGTTCAGGCCTGCCACGTAACGCCGGATGTGCTCGTCCGTTGCCGAGTAGCCAAATCGCAGGTAACGATCCGGGCCGTCGAGCGCGAGCAAGTGGGTGGCGATGCGGTCGCGGTGTTTTTCATTCAAGGCGCGGATCGGCACCAAAACCGGCAGCGGCTTGTCGGAGGGTTCGATGTGCGGGCGATCGCCGGGGGCCAGCAGTAAATCTTTACCAGCTTCAAGCGACGCCCGGATGAGGGCTTTTGTTTCGACCATACCCTCAATGTAAGGGTTTTCCCGGAAACTACCAATTCAATTTGTCAGGAAAGGGCATTTGATTTAGGGAGAGGCATCGAAAAATGGTGGAGCAGAGCCACTTTGGAGCGGCTTTGTGCTGTCGAAACTTTAAACCGCACCGCTTCGGTGCATCGCGGACTCTAAACCGGCAAGGCGGTAGTCGCCTTGACCTGATCCAGCACAAAGCTAGTTTTGCAGTCTTGCACGCTGGGATGTTTGAGCAGGGTGTCCATGACGAAGTGGGAATAGGCGTTCATGTCCTTCACTACGACGCGCAGCAGATAGTCCATTTCGCCCGAGAGCGCGGCGCATTCGATCACTTCAGGCCAGGCTTGCACGCTGGCGCGAAAGTCGTCACGCGGGCTGCGTTGCAGGGCATCGGAGTGTTTTTCGAGGCGCACGTTGATGTAGGCCATCAAACTCAGGCCGACGGCGGCGGGCTTGACCAGGGCCACATATCGGTCGATCACACCCGCTTCTTCGAGGCGCTTCACGCGGCGCAACACGGCGCTGGGCGAGAGGCCCACGGTGTCGCCAACCTCATCGTAGGTGGCACGGCCATTGGCTTGTAGCAAGCGCAGGATGTGGGCGTCTTGCTTATTTAGTGCTTCCATGGTCTCAATTTTGCATGATTCTTGCTATTTATGGCATTGGCCACCCAAAAATTGCAGGAATTTTCTTGAACCGCGCTTTTAAACTTCCGGGGAAGCGCGGATTTATTCCTCGCCCACTTATGCAATACACGCTGACCAAAGAGGAAGAAGCATGACGACTTGGGACAACCCGATGGGCACCGACGGTTTTGAGTTCATCGAATACGCCGCGCCCGACCCAGTGGCGATGGGCGCGTTGTTTGAGCGCATGGGTTTCACGCCAGTGGCCAAACACCGCCACAAAGATGTGATCTTGTACCGCCAGGGCGGCATCAACTTTTTGCTCAACGCCGAGCCAGACTCGTTCGCACAGCGCTTTGCCCGCGCCCACGGGCCGTCAATTTGCGCTATCGCTTTCAGAGTGCAAGACGCCAAACACGCCTACGAGCAGCTTCTGGAAAAAGGCGCTTGGGGTTACGCTGGCAAGGCCGGGCCAGGCGAGCTGAATATCCCGGCGATCAAAGGGATTGGCGACAGTCTGATTTACCTCGTGGACCGCTGGCGTGGCAAAAACGGCGCGCAAGAAGGCGACATCGGAAACATCGGGTTTTTTGATGTTGATTTTGAGTCGCTCCCCGGCGCACACGTGTTACGCGGCGCCGAAGCGCTGAACCCGGCTGGTTTTGGCCTTACCTACATCGACCATTTAACACACAATGTTCACCGGGGCCGCATGAACGAGTGGGCGGGCTTTTACGAGCGTTTGTTCAATTTCCGCGAGATTCGGTATTTCGACATCGAAGGCCAGGTCACGGGCGTGAAATCCAAAGCCATGACCAGCCCTTGCGGCAAGATTCGCATACCGATCAACGAAGAAGGCAACGAGAAAGCCGGGCAAATCCAGGAATACCTCGACAAATACCAGGGCGAAGGCATTCAGCACATCGCGCTCGGCTCAAGCGACCTCTTTAAGACTGTGGACGCGATGCGCACGAGCGGCGTGAAGCTGCTGGACACGATCGACACCTATTACGAGTTGATCGACAAGCGGATTCCAGGCCACGGTGAATCGGTGCCCGAGTTGCAGGCGCGAAAAATCCTGCTGGATGGGAAAAAAGGCGCACTTTTGCTGCAAATTTTTAGCGAAAACCAGTTGGGGCCTATATTCTTCGAGTTCATCCAACGAAAGGGTGACGATGGATTTGGTGAAGGCAACTTCAAGGCGCTGTTTGAGTCGATTGAGTTGGATCAGATTCGGCGTGGTACTTTGAGCACATCCTAATATTTATTTGTAAATTGATGGCCCGATATATTTAGGATATTAAGTCTCGTATTTATTGAATTTATTGCTATAATTTTATCTATAAAATTGGTCTTATTTATACCAATTTTTTATTTAAAATCTACTTGATAGGAAATTCTCCGGTTCAATTGAACCGGAGAATCGACTCAAAATGACGCCACGGAGGATCACAATGGCCGTCAAACCTGTTGTTTATGGGGCTAGCCAACGCCCACCGCGCGGCGACTACGCACGTGCTGCGCCCGACTACACCTGCGCCCAAAACTACGCGGCCTACACCGACGCGGATCACGACACCTACCGGCGTTTGTATACCCGCCAATCAGCCCTCCTGCCGGGCCTGGCCTGTGACGAATTCATCGCCGCGCTGCCTTCATTGGGCGCAAGTGACCACATCCCCCGGTTTGAAGACGTGAACAAACGCCTGTTTGCCGCCACTGGCTGGCAACTCGTGGGCGTGCCAGGTTTGATTCCGGAAGTACCCTTTTTCTCACTCCTGGCGCAGCGCAAATTCCCGGTGACCGACTGGATCCGGAAACCCGAGGAGTTTGCCTACATCGTTGAGCCAGATATTTTTCACGACCTGTTTGGCCACGTGCCGCTTTTGTTCAACCGCGTTTTTGCCGATCACATGCAAGCCTACGGCGCCGGCGGACTCAAAGCGCATGCGATGGGAGCGTGTGAACCGCTGTCGCGGCTCTATTGGTACACGATTGAATTTGGCTTGATGTTGCAGCGTGATGGCTTGCGCGCATATGGCGCCGGTATCTTGAGCTCATCAGGTGAATTGAAATACAGCGTTCAGAGTGTGGAGCCATGGCGGATCACCCTGGACGTTCTACGCTGCATGCGAACGCGCTATAAGATCGATAGCTTTCAACAGACTTATTTTGCTATCGACAGCTTCAAACAACTGTTCGAAAAGACCGCGCCGGACTTCGCACCGCTGTACAAATCGCTACGCGATCTGCCCGAAATTCCGGCCGATCAAAGTTTGGCCAGCGACTCGTTCATCACCCGCTGATTGAACACCATGACCACGTGTGCATCGCCATGCACGGCGCGGTTGTCAGCGCCTTCAAGTGTGGCGTTCATGGTTGGGAACACGATGTTGTCGCAGTTGGAGTAATAACAGGTGAACAATTTGCTGCGAGATGGTGGCTCGTCACGGGCGAGTTGCGCCAGCCAGTCGCTACCAATTTTCATTTGCTTCATATTGGTCGGCACAGTGTCGATGCCAATCCAGGTGCCGTGGTGCGGCGTACCGATGGTCACGACATGATGCACACGAGCGTCATTGCCCGGTGAAGTGCGCAACCAGGCACGTGTGGCCAGGCCGCCCATGCTATGGCATACGATCAGTGGCGGCAAACCCGTCGCGTGTGTCACTTTTTGCACGGCCTCTTCAATGATCGCCGGGTAACTGTCGATTGAACCTAAAACAGGCTCCAGATTAACCGCAACAAAAACATGCTTTTGCTTGGAAAGACGCGCTAACCACGGCCCCCATAGGCCCCGGTTGCAAACAAAGCCGTGTACAAATACAACACCTCGGCGGCCCCGCACGTCAAAAGCCTCGTCTAGGTTGTCCGGTATTTGATTCCAACGAAATGCCATGTGCCAAATAAAGATTTTTGGGACGGTAATCACCTCAATCCACCATGCCTGCAGAGTCTGAGCGCGCGACGCCAGCGGTGTTGCGAGCTCTTTCTTGTTGAGTTGGCGCGCCGCCAGGAATTGCAGACCCAAAATTGGCACAAAATTGAACAAAATAACCACGACACCCAGCGCCGCCAGCAACGGGGAGCTCGGCTCGACATAAAAAAACCACGCAATCGCGGCAATCAATGAAGCGAAACTTGCGATTTGAAGTTGTTTGGCCAGCATGGTTACCATTCTAATGATGGATGCCGCTCAAACTATTCGCCATGCCGTCGCCAAAATTGTCGCGGTCCGGGCTGAACATGTCTCGAATCCTCAACTTGCGCTGGCAATTTCGGAGGTCAAAAAGTTCCAAACCCGCCGGTTTACAAAAACCTATGCGGATATTCTGACCCAGGGGCCGTACCAACCGGCTGCAAAATTTTTTCTTGAAGAGCTGTATGGCGAGAAAGACTACGCACAGCGCGATCTTCAGTTCTCCCGAATTGCAGGCGCTGTCCAAAAACTGATGCCTAAGTCGGCCGTGGCGACTGCTGTTTTGCTGGCAAAACTACATTTGCTGACTGAAGAGCTCGATCACGCGATGGGGTTAGCCTGGGTGGGCCTGTCGCCCAACACGCTTTCCGACGATTTGGCTCCAGAAAACAAGGCGCTGCGGTATGTGAGAGCCTGGCGCGTAGTCGGTCGGCACGCAGATCGCGCACTACAGCTAACCCAGGTTTTGGATGTGGGGCGAGATCTGGATCGTTTGACGCGAATGCCCGGACTGCGGCTGACGCTGAAAATGATGCGCCGACCGGCACAAGCTGCGGGGCTGAGTGACCTTCAACAGTTTCTGGAAACTGGCTTTGACACGTTTGCAGCGATGGGTCGAAAAAACAAGGATGTCCAAAGCTTCCTGACCTTGATCCATCAAAGGGAATCTGCGCTGTTGGATGACCTCTATGTGCTGCCGGAGGTTGAAATGGCCGTGCAGCTGAATATTTAGGCCCCAACACACTGGCACGATAGAGTCCAATTCGACGAACTGCCCCTATTGCACCAACACAACTCAAAACCTTCGAAAAGTCGAGACGAAAAAAAAACGCCCCGTCGTTTGACGGGGCGTTTCTCACTTTAATAGCCTGACAATGTCCTACTTTCACACGGGAATCCGCACTATCATCGGCGCTGAAGCGTTTCACTGTCCTGTTCGG
>JANOXL010000007.1:0-2367 GCA_031418395.1 Rhodoferax sp.
ATCACGCCGCTGGCCATCACGTTGCGCTGGAACACGTCGGCATAACCGCCCAGGGACGCCACACCTTCCTGAATACGCGCACCGCCTGAGTCGTTCAGGCCGATGACTGGCGCGCCGACCTTCATGGCCTGGTCCATCACCGTGCAAATTTTCTCGGCGTTCGCTTCAGACAGGGCGCCGCCAAAAACGGTGAAATCCTGGCTGAAGACAAACACCAGGCGGCCATTGATCATGCCGTAACCGGTGACCACGCCATCGCCCGGCACCTTTTGTTGCTCCATGCCGAAATCGACACAGCGGTGCTCGACAAACATGTCCCACTCTTCAAACGTGCCTTCGTCCAGCAGCAGTTCCAGTCGCTCCCGTGCGGTGAGTTTGCCCTTTTTGTGCTGCGCGTCGATGCGTTTTTGGCCACCGCCCTGGCGTGCCAATTCGCGCTTGGCTTCCAGCTGTACAAGAATGTCATTCATAATTTATTTTGAACTTATATGTGATTAAATTAACATCATTTTTTACTAAAAACCAGAGCATACTATGATTTAAATACGAGACCTGATAGCAATTTCTTAGCCGCAGTAGACGGAGCAATAAAACCTTTCAATACCGCGTCCGTGGTCGCCGCCAGCTGGTCGCGCACCCGCGGGTGCGAACGAAAGGATTGTTTGAGTTCGGCGTCGATGCGTTCCCACATCCAGTCCAGTGCCTGCTGCTGCCTGCGCAAGGCCACCTGCCCTCTGGCGGTCTGCTGCGCGCGAAAGCCCTGCACGGCGCTCCAGAAGGTGTCGATGCCCTGCCCATGCAAGGCACTGAGCTGGATGACCTGCGCACGCCACTCTTTTTCAGCATGCGGATCGTGGTCGGGGTTCCCATGCAGGCCCAAGAGGCGCAGCGACGACGTGATCATCGCCTGGGCGCGCGTGGCGGCGTCGGGGTCAATGTCGGCTTTGTTGATCACCACCAGGTCCGCCAACTCCATCACGCCCTTTTTAATCGCCTGCAAATCGTCGCCTGCATTGGGCAGCAGCATCAAGACAAACATGTCTGTCATGCGGGCCACTGCCGTCTCGCTTTGGCCTACGCCCACAGTCTCGACGATCACCACGTCATAACCTGCCGCTTCGCATACCAGCATCGCCTCACGTGTTTTCTCGGCCACACCGCCCAAGGTGCCACTGCTGGGGCTGGGGCGGATGTAGGCCTTTTCATGCACCGAGAGTTTCTCCATGCGGGTTTTATCGCCCAAGATCGAGCCGCCAGAAACGGTGGATGACGGGTCAACCGTCAGCACCGCCACCCGATGACCTTGCTCAATCAAATACAGCCCCAGCACCTCGATGAAGGTCGATTTACCGACGCCCGGCACGCCACTGATGCCCAGTCTGAATGACTTACCGGTGTGAGACATCAGCGCCGTGAGTAATTCGTCTGCCCGCGCACGGTGGTCGGCCCGCGTGGATTCCAGGAGCGTGATGGCTTTGGCGATGGCGCGGCGTTGGGCTGTGCCCGTACCACCCCGCAAATCCGCCAGCAAGGTGGCAGGATTCACCCAAGCGCCTTCTGGATCTGCGCCAACACATCCTTGGCACTTACCGGAATCGGCGTGCCCGGCCCGTAAATGCCTTTCACCCCGGCGGCATACAAAAAGTCGTAATCCTGGCGCGGCACCACGCCGCCCACAAACACGATGATGTCATTCGCGCCTTGTTTTTTCAGCTCTTCAATGATCGCGGGCACCAGGGTTTTGTGGCCTGCCGCGAGGGTGGACACCCCCACGGCGTGGACGTCGTTTTCGATCGCCTGGCGGGCGCATTCTTCGGGGGTTTGAAAGAGCGGGCCGATGTCGACGTCAAAACCCAAGTCGGCAAACGCGGTGGCTACCACTTTGGCGCCGCGGTCGTGGCCGTCCTGGCCCAATTTGGAGATCATCACGCGCGGGCGGCGGCCTTGGGCTTCGGCAAAATCAGCGATGTCTTTTTTCAGCGCGTTCCAGTATTCCATGCTGTCCCCTTGGCTTGAATCGGCATCATCATCGACGTTATAGGCTGCTGCGTAAACGCCTGTCACCTTGTGGGTGTCCGCGCGATGGCGGCCAAAAGATTTCTCCAACGCGTCGCTCACCTCACCCACGGTGGCGCGCAGGCGCATGGCTTTCACGGTTAAATCCAGCAGGTTGCCGGATTTGGTTTCTGCTGCATTTGTGATAGCGGTTAGCGCACGTTCTACGAGACCTGCATCCCGATTGGCTTTAACTTTCTGCAACAAGGCGATCTGCCCGTCGCGCACGGCCACGTTGTCAATATCACGCGTTTCTATCGCGTCTTCGGTTTTGAGTTTGTATTTGTTCACGCCGACGATCACGTCTTTGCC
>JANOXL010000008.1:0-3486 GCA_031418395.1 Rhodoferax sp.
GCTACACGCTGTGCAACGACGTGAGCGAACGCGAGTTTCAGATCGAGCGCGGCCCACAATGGGACAAGGGCAAGGGTTGCGACACCTTTGGCCCCATCGGCCCCTGGGTTGTAACCACCGATGAAGTCACCAACCCGCAAAAACTGGCGATGTGGCTGGACGTCAACGGCGTACGCAAACAAACCGGCAACACCAAAACCATGATCTTCAGCTGCGCAAAGATCGTGAGCTACGTCAGCCAGTTCATGACGCTCAACCCGGGCGACGTGATCTGCACCGGCACGCCCCCCGGCGTGGGCCTGGGCATGAAGCCGCCGCAATTCCTGAGAAAGGGTGACGTGATGACCCTGGGCATTGAAGGCTTGGGCGAGCAGCGGCAGAAGGTGGTTGGGTTCAAGCTGTAATTGCACCTGTTGAGATGATTTGATTAGCTACATAATTAATAGCTGATTAGAAGGATTTGGCGAGAGCCATAGGCCGATTTGACTGGGTGATGCTGGTTGAGTCGGCTTTTTTTCGTCCCATACAAGATCGACTGGTTTCTGTGACGCCGTCGGCCCGAACCCCCGCATCGCCGCTGGCGCTCAACTGTCGCAGGCCCTTCGGGCGACCATTTGCAGTACTCAACGCCGGGGCCGTCGCGTGAACTCGCTTCGCTCAAACAGCACGCGACTCTTTCGGTCCGCTGCGCGGCCCCCAGACCCCGGCGTTTCCGTGCTTCAAGGCTGCGACAGACGAGCGCCAGCGGCGCTGCGGGGGTTCAGCTACCGCTCTCAAGTCACACTCCTGCGCAAAAGTGCCGCGTCTCACACTATCTGATCGCTTTTACTGAATATCAAGGTTGAAGAGGAAAGACTTCGCGGATTACCGTCCGGAAACGTGTTAAAAATCATTGACATGCAAAACGCTCTATACCGGCAAGCTGAAATCAAGTCGTGCTGCATGACAAACTTGACTTCGATATCACGTTAGGCGTGAATAGCTTGATCAGCCGCAACCACTATGAAGAAATTTTCCGAACGTCTCGGCTTCATCGAATCACCGCGATTTCTTCAAACAGAAGGAATGTCCGATGCTCTTAAAAATTCACTGTGGAATTTTGTCGTCTCGATGTTCGATGCAAAAGACGGGGAGTGGTTGTCTGCGGCCAGTTGCATAGCACAGTTCTTCCGGAAAGTTCCCGTGGACGAATTGCCACACTACGACGTCAGATGCCGGGAATGGACTAAGGCATACTTTTTCAGCCTTCACTAGTATGAAATCTACGACTTTATCGAATTCGTAGCTGACTCATACAAGAATATCTTCCGTTACGGATCACTGAACCGGGAGAAGATTCACGCGGTGTGCAACAAGCTCTTTGAGCAGGAGTATTCCGGCTACAGGTTCGTTGCCGGTGTATTGGCTCCAATCTCGAACCCAGCAGAAACCTCCGAGATCAGCACTGCTATTGAAATTACCTCCCGGGCTGGCTTGGATGGTGCCCACGCTCACATACAGACTGCGCTTCAGCTATTGGCTCAACGCCCCGAGCCGGACTATCGTAACTCCGTCAAAGAAGCGATCAGCGCCGTCGAGTCTATGGTTAAACAACTTTCATCTAGCAATGCACAGGGTTTGGCGGGTGCACTAGACGAGTTGTCAAAGCAGCTACCTTTGCATGGGGCGCTTCGAGCAGCCTTTGTTAAGCTTTATGGCTATGCGAGCGACGAGAGTGGAATTCGCCACGCCATTCTTGACGAACCCAATGTTGGGTTTGACGAAGCTAAATACATGGTAGTCGTCTGCTCGGCCTTCGTTAACTTCCTAGCGTCCAAAGCCCAAGTTGTTGGCCTCCTCAAATAACTCAAGCCAACCAGTCAATCCATCGGAGCTGCACTAAAAGAGGCGCGACTCCCGAGTCCAACGTTAACTCCCCAGCCCCCTTACCGACCGACAGAGCCGCACTTGTTTGAGCCGTAGGCGAGTTGTGCGGCGGCCGCGTCGTTGCGTACTGCAGATGGTTGCCCGAAGGGCCAGAGACAGTTGAGCGCCAGCGGCGTTGCGGGGGTTCGGGCCGACGGCGCCAGTAGGCACCACAAATTTCTACTTGCGACTTTTTGATATTTGGCATTACAAAAGTCGCGATACGCCAGGGCTTGCGGAGCTCAAGAGGCGCCGTCACGGAGGAACAAGCTTCGCTGTCAACGAATCCTCCCGGTTCACCTAAATCATACCCAAATTAGGTACGATAAAGTCACTTTTACCCCTCCCAACTGCCCTCATAAGAAAATTCGGCAAATAGGTCTCGAATTATATGGATAGTTTGCTATACAAATAGTAGCATAACAAAACCGGGTAAACCCGCAGAAACCTTAGAAACAGGTCTCTAGACAAACCTCCCGCCAAGTGCGCCGTCGGAAAATGCGTCAAAATAGCACGAACGTTCGTTTATTTTGAACTTCCCCCATGCCACCTTCAGAAATTGAATCATTTGCAGATGCCAGTACGTCCCTCGTGGGCGTGCCTGCTGCTGTGCGTGAAAGCACTCGTGATGGCACACGCAGCCTCGTGAAAGGCCAGCAAACCAAGCAGGCGATTGTGGATGCGGCGCTGGGGCTGGCCACGCAAATGGGGTTGGAAGGGCTTTCCATCGGCGTGTTGGCCGAGGTCATGCGGATGAGCAAATCGGGCGTGTTTGCGCATTTTGGCTCGCGTGAAGAACTGCAGATTTCAGTGATCCGCGAATATTTCAACCGCTTCGAGCAGGAAATTTTTGCGCCGGCGATGCTCGAACCCAAAGGCCTGCCGCGTCTGCAGGCGCTGTTTGCCAACTGGATGAAACGCGTGGCGGTGGAGATTCAATCCGGCTGCATTTTCATCAGCGGCGCGGTCGAGTTTGACGACCGCACGGGCCCGGTGCATGACGCGCTGGCCATCTCGGTCAAGACCTGGCTCAGGGCGGTGTTTCGCGCGGTGGTGCTGGCCAAAGAGTGCGGGCACTTGGGCGCTGACGCGGATGAGCACCAAATCGCCTTTGAGATTCACGGCCTGATTCTGGCGCTGCATTACGAAGCGCGCTTTCTCAAAAACCCCGGCTCGGTGCAGCGCGCCAACCAGGGCTTTAACAACATTCTTCAGCGTTACGGTGCGCCGCCCAAGCCTCCGCGCGCCAAAGCTTCCAATTCAACATCTCCCAAGAAGGACTAATCATGCCCAGCTACACACCGCCCCTGCGCGACATGCATTTTGTGATGCATGAACTGCTGCACGTCGTGGACGATTTCAAGGCGATTCCGAAACACGCCGACATCGACGCCGACACCATCAATGCCGTGCTTGAAGGCGCGGGTCAATTCGCCGCCGAAGTGGCGTTCCCCATCAATGTGAGTGGCGACACCGAAGGCTGCAAGATCGATCAGAGCACCCACGAGGTCACCACGCCCAAAGGTTTCAAAGCCGCCTACAAGCAGTTTGTTGAAGGCGGCTGGCCTGCGCTTTCCTGCG
>JANOXL010000009.1:0-5408 GCA_031418395.1 Rhodoferax sp.
TTGCGCCGCTTAGCGTAGGCATGCACCGTGGCCATTTGCGCCAGGCCAATCAACAGGCCCGGTATCACGCCGGCCAGGTACATGGCACCGATGGAGGTGGAGATCACGCCGCCCCACACTACCATCAGGATGGAAGGTGGAATGATCACCGCCAGCACGGCCGAGACGGCGGTTATGGCGATAGAGAAAGATTTGTCGTAACCCTCCTTGACTTGCGCCTCAATGAAGAGTTTGCCCTGGCTGGCCGCGTCGGCGGTGGACGAGCCTGAAATACCGGCGAAGAACACCGACAACACCACATTGATCTGCGCCAACCCCCCAGGGAAATGCCCCACCAACGCCCTGGAAAGCCGCATCAACCGGTCAGTGATGCCACCGGTGTTCATCAAGTTGGCCGTGAGCAGGAAAAAGGGCACGGCCAGCAGGATGAAGGAGTTGTAGGCCTTGAACATCTCGTTGAACAAGCCCAGAGGCGACAGGCGCGGCTCGATCAGAAGGATCGGCAAAGACGCCAGCCCAAGGGCAAACGCGACTGGCACCCGCAGGGCCAAAAAGAAGAAAAAAGTGCCAAACAGGATGAGTGCCGCGATGCCGGGCGTCAGTGTGGCCGATGTCACATCGCCTCCTGCGGTGCCAGTGCGGCAAGTGTTTCATTGCGCCGGTATAAACCAATATCGCGCGTAAAGGCTTCGATCAAAAACAGCACCCAGATCAGGCCCGCGAAGGGCCAGGCGATGAAGATCAGCCACATCGGCAAGTCGGCCAGCTCCGAGGTTTGGTTCCAGCCGAAGCGGGTGAACTGAATGCCCCACCAGATCATCACGCCCGAGAAGGCCAGCACGAAGAAATTCGACACCATGCGCAATAGAGCATCCTGGCGCGGGCTCAAGTTCACCCACAAGTCCACATCGAAGTGCAGGCGCTCGCGCACCGCCACCATGGCACCCAGCATCACCATCCAGATGAAGCAAAAACGGCTCAGCTCTTCGGTCCAGATGTAGCGTGGAATGAGTTCTGTGAAGCGTGCGACGATTTGCAGCGTCACCGGTATTAGCAAAATAACGACTGATAAAGACATGGTCCAAGTTAGCAGGCGCTGTACGACATCCAGAAATTTGGTCATGGTGACGTGGTGTGGGGAAACAGGGATGAAAAAAATCCGGAGGCCGGGCAGCGCCCTCCGGATCTCAAATGGCAGGGCAATCAGTTCAGCGCGGCGATCTTCGCGTAAATGCCGTCCGCACCAATCTCTTTGGCGTACGCGGCCATGACCGGGTCTACCAGTTTCTGCATGGCAGCGCGGTCGCTGAAGGGGATCTGCTTGAGTTTGCCGGCCTTTTCCAGAGCGTCGAGTTTTTTCTGGTCCTCAGATGACTCGATCTGGCGACCATAGGCACCCGCTTC
Organism: Rhodoferax sp.; assembly: GCA_031418395.1. Lineage (GTDB taxonomy): Bacteria > Pseudomonadota > Gammaproteobacteria > Burkholderiales > Burkholderiaceae_C > JANYCG01. The sequence continues at coordinate 1,405 of JANOXL010000009.1, forward strand.
TTTACCGGCTTTGACAATGGCATCCTGCAAATCCTTGGGCAGTTTGGTGAACGTTTTGGACGAAAAACAAATCGGGCGGATGGTGATGGCATGTTGGGTCAGGTTGATGTTCGGGGCGACCTCGTTGAACTTCATGGCCTCAACACCAGCCGCCTCGTTTTCACCGGCTTCGATCACCTTGTTTTGGATGGCGTTGTAGACCTCGTTGTAAGCGATCACCTGGGGTGCCATGCCGATGGCGCTGAAGGTGCGCGTCCAGATGGGGGCACCTTGCACGCGCACCTTGAGGCCTTTGAGTTCGGCCAGGTTGCGGGCCGGTTTATTGGCAAAAATATTGCGCACGCCGCCACCGGCATAACCGATCAGCATCACCTCGCCTTTTTGCGCCACTTCTTCGGCGATGGGCTTCAACAGGTCGGCGTCGAGCACTTTGTTCCAGTGCGCCAGATCGCGGAACAGGAAGGGCGCGTCAATGAAAGGCGCGGCCTTCGAGAAGGTTGACATGTGGGCTGGGGAAACGATGGCGTAATCCACCGCCTTGCCCTGGTTCATGTAGGCGAAATAGTCTTTCTCCAGGCCCAACTCGCTGTTTTTGTGCAGCACGAAGTTGACTGGTTTGCCGTAATACTTCTTGACCAGTTCCTCAAAGCGAACCAGGGCGCGGTTGAAGGCATGGTCATCGGCAAATTGCACGGCGCCATGCAGGGTAATCGTGCCCTGCGCTCGCGCCCATGAACTAACACCCATGGCCGCTGCGCCAGCGGCCAAGAGGTTGACCGAGCGGCGGGTGACCCCGTTGCGATGGAATGACTGCATGTTGAACTCCTGGTTGGTGTGATGATATGACTAAACGCGTCAGCTCTCAGGATTGCACACGACTCCGGCCTTGTCAAGACGGGCAATCGCCGATGCTTTTGGTTTTAGTCAGAAGGTTTAGTCAGAAGGTTTAGTCAGAAAGTGGGATACGGCACCAATCCTGGCTTCGCGGATCATCGCGCCGATGGCCGGGCCAGCGGCTTTCGCCAATCTGGCCGCGGTCGTGATCGACGCAGTCGATACCGATTGGGCGGCCGACAAAATCCCATGTAAGCGTTCACTGCCTGGCGTCAGCAGCTTACTGGCCTGGATCAGATCTAAAAAGCGCTGCGGCCTGCGCAAGGCGTCACATCGCTCCAGCAGTTGCACCAAGCCTGTCGCGTCGAGCTGTCGGCTGTGCGACAGATGGGTGTGCTCTTGGGCTAACAATTGAGCCAGCTCCCCGCAGGCATGCGGCACGCGGCGCAAAAAATCCGCCTGCGGCTCCAGTTGAAAATAAAGGCAGGCGAAACGAGCCGACAAACTGACATTGGCCGCTGCGGCGGCGTCCAGCATCTCAAAGTTGGGCGCTGCGCCGGCCTTGGGTTGTGGCAAGACATGCGGCATCGCGCCGCAAGCCTGCAGCACCGCCATCATGTGCGATGGTTTCACTGCCATCAAACCCTTGCTGATTTCCTGCCAGACTCTTTCTGGCACCAGGGCGCTGACTTCACCATCGGCAACCATAGCGCGCATCAGAGCCAGTGTTTCGTCGGCCACTGAAAAATCTGCAAAACGCGCCGCAAAACGCGCCACCCGCAAGATGCGCACCGGGTCTTCGCGAAACGCAGGCGTGATGTGCCGCAGCAGCTTGCCTTGCAGGTCGGCTTGCCCGCCAAAGGGATCAATCAGCCGATGGGGGTCAAGTTGCAGTGCCTCGCCGGGTTTGCCAAGCCCCAGGCAAAAAGCCGGACTTGCGGCGTAGGCCATCGCGTTGATACTGATGTCGCGCCGCGCCAGGTCTTCCTCCAGCGTCACCCCGGGCGCTGCATGGACTTCGAAGCCTCGGTAACCTGGCGCGGTTTTACGTTCTGTGCGGGCCAGTGCATATTCTTCGTGCGTCTGGGGGTGCAAAAACACTGGAAAATCGCGACCTACGGGCAAATAGCCCAGCGCCACCATGGCCTCAGGCGTAGAGCCGACCACGACCCAGTCACGATCATTCAGCGGCAGCCCGAGCAAAGCATCGCGAACTGCGCCGCCTACCAAATAGATGTCCATGAGGGAGTGTAAAACCTGGTGAGTTGGCGCACTGAAACTGTCACTTGAACGTGCCTGATCCCTGTTTGCTGTTTGTGAAACTATTAACACCTATGTCAATAGTTATTGGAACTTTTGCTGATTTGGCAGAAAATTATGTATACTTGGCCTCCAGGTCTCGTGAAATATGCATATTTAGCTATAATAAATATAGCGTCAAGGTGCAGGTTGATGCAGGTTGAAAATGTGATTTGTTTCAGCGGGGCAGTATTGCATTGCGTCTGTCCGTCCTACTGGCGTCACGGCGCTGACAAGGTGACAGCCAAAATCAGCGACCGCCCCTAGGAGGTCACTCTTTGAAATGCCATTGCGGCGGAGCTACATACGCCCATCGTCACCCGCGTCAATGAAGAGTTCAACAAACTGCTGGCCGAGCGTGAGGTCGCTGAGCGCATTTTGACGATTGATCCGTCCGTAGAAGGCGGCGGCTCACCCGATCAATTTGCGGTGTGCCTGCGTGATGAACATAAGCGCTGGGGGCAACTGGCCAAGCAGCCTGGGCTGTTGCCGGAGTAACAGGGGTCAGATTTTCTGCCTCCGTGGACAGAGCACAGGGGCAGTCAACCGGCTATCGCCCCAGTCGATACGGCTCTTCAAAATCCAGAAAGTCCCTTTCAGCCAAAGCCCCGTCGATCCAGGCTTTGACGCCGGGCAATTGGCTGACGCGCTGGACGTAGTCGGTGATGGTTTGCGGCACCGGAAGGGCGTAGGTTGTCAGGCGCATACAGACCGGGGCGAAGTAGGCATCTGCCACGGAGAAGTTGCCAAACAGCATGGGCCCGCCGTATTGTTGCAACAGTTCGCTCCACATTTGCACCACACGTGCCACATCCGCGCGCACGGCCGGTTTGTCGCGCCAGATCAGGCGTCCCACGTCGGGCAGCTTGGCTTCAATGTTCATCGGGCAATTGCTGCGCAGTGCACCAAAGCCGGAATGCATTTCGGCGCAAATGCTGCGCGCCCGCGCCCTGGCTTTGATGTCCTGTGGCCACAGGCTCTTCTCGGGATATTGCTCGGCGACATACTCGGCGATCGCCAGGGTGTCCCATATTTCAAAATCGGCGGCGGTCAACACCGGCACCCGGCCGGTGGGGGTGATCTTGACGACCGTTTGTTTGAATGTTGAGCTGGCTTCAAACGAGTCAAATCGCACCATATTTTCTTCAAATGGAATACCTGCTTGCTTGAGCAGCACCCAGGGCCGCATGGACCATGAGGAGTAATTTTTGTTGCCGATGTAGAGTTTGAGCATGATGGAGTGATGTGATAGGTGTGGCGTCAAAACAGTGGATTCACCGCTGGGTCAACGATGTTAGATGTCACCCCGCACAGTATTGATGCCCAATCTGCGCGAAATTGATGCATCAATGACTCGGTCCGTTGGGTCAGCCAACTAAGGCAACTCAGTATTCGACGCCGGTGCCTGCGTGTCGCGTGGGCCCACAGCGCCCAAACGCGCTTTGAGCGACTGTGGTTTGCCGGTGATCAACGCTGCGTAAGCAGTGGTGTTGGCCAGCACTTTTTTGACGTAGTCACGGGTTTCGGCGAACGGCACGTTTTCAGCCCAAATCGCCGCCTCCACGGTGGCAGCACCGCTTTGGCCACGCCAGTTGCGCGGGCGGCTGGGCCCGGCGTTGTAGGCAGCGGCGGCCAGCGGCATGGAGCCGCCGAAGTCGTCGAGCACGAGTTTGAGGTAACCGGTGCCGATGGCGATGTTGGTATCGCGGTCGTTGATGTCGGCTGGCTTGAAGCCATCGAGGCCAAAAAGATTGGCCTCGATGGCTTCAAGCCAGCCGACATCAATGACCGCGACACCAACATCGCCATCGGCACCGGTTACCTCAAACTCGTGCTCGACGACTTCGGCGGCTCCATGCCGCTGGCCGCCG
>JANOXL010000010.1:0-2085 GCA_031418395.1 Rhodoferax sp.
CTTTGGACAAAGCGTCGCCTGGCTTTTAAAGTCCTGACTTGATCCACCTTACACGGGAGCCGCCCATGTCACAACACCCAAGTGCCGAAATTCCTTCCTACCTGCAGGCCGACAAACTCGGCCCCTGGGGCGTCTATTTGCAACAAGTGGACCGCGTGGAGCCCTACCTGGGGGAGTTGGCGCGCTGGGCAGATACCTTGCGGCGGCCCAAACGCGCATTGATCGTGGACGTTCCGATCCAGATGGACAACGGTGTCATCCGCCACTTTGAAGGTTACCGTGTGCAGCACAACACCTCGCGCGGCCCAGGCAAGGGCGGTGTGCGGTTTCACCAGGACGTGACCTTGTCCGAAGTGATGGCGCTGTCGGCCTGGATGTCGATCAAGAACGCCGCGGTCAACGTGCCTTACGGCGGTGCCAAGGGCGGCATCCGCGTGGACCCCAAAACCCTCTCCCTGGGGGAGCTGGAGCGCATGACGCGCCGCTACACCAGCGAGATCGGCATCATCATTGGGCCCACCAAAGACATCCCCGCGCCCGATGTCAACACCAACGAGCAGATCATGGCCTGGATGATGGACACCTACTCCATGAACGAGGGCGCCACCGCCACCGGCGTGGTGACCGGCAAACCCATCGATCTGGGCGGCTCGCTCGGGCGGCGCGACGCTACCGGGCGCGGCGTGTTTACCGTCGGCGTGGAAGCCGCCAAACGTATCGGGATGGATGTGGCCAAGGCGCGCCTGGCGGTACAGGGTTTTGGCAATGTTGGCGGTGTGGCGGCGCGCTTGTTTGGCGAAGCGGGCACGCGCCTGGTGGCGGTGCAAGACCACGGCGGCACGATCTACCGCGAGGCGGGGCTCGACATTACCGCGCTGCAAACCCACGTCACGAAGTTTGGCAGTGTGGCCGGGTTCGAGGGTGCCAGCGTGATACCCAACGAGCAGTTTTGGGACGTGGATTGCGATATCTTGATTCCCGCCGCGCTGGAACAACAAATCACCGAGGTCAATGCGCACCGCATCAAGGCACGCATGGTGATCGAAGGCGCCAACGGCCCCACCACGCCCGAGGCCGATGACATCCTGCACGACCGCAATGTGCTGGTGCTGCCCGACGTGATCGCCAATGCTGGCGGTGTGACGGTGAGTTATTTCGAATGGGTGCAGGATTTCTCCAGCTTCTTCTGGAGCGAAGACGAGATCAACGCGCGCCTGGTGCGCATCATGAAAGATGCGTTTGCCGCCGTCTGGCAGGTCTCGGAGGATCACAAGGTGAGCTTGCGCACCGCCACCTTCATCGTGGCATGTAAACGCATCTTGCACGCCCGGCAGTTGCGTGGCTTGTACCCGTGACGCTGGGTTGGCTATTTTTTGGATGGACCAAAGCCCCGCGCTTTTATCGGCATTGCTAAAAGCGTATTCTGTGGCTATGCTTGTCGTCGCGGGCATGAAACTTCCCGCAGGCTAACCGCATCCAACAAGCCCCAGTTCCAATTCAGGAGTCGCCATGCGCCCACCCTTTTTTGTCTTGCGTCGTTTCTTGATGGCGAGGCTCGTGGGGCTCGTGGGCTTCAGTTTGATGGGCACCGCCAGCTTGGCCGCCACAGCACCCACACCGGGGGCGCAGGCCATGATCGACGCGCTGACCCGTGCCAACACAGCTGTCGTCGGCGTACAGGTGGCGGTGGCGGACGATGCCCGCTCGGCGGAGACCCTGGGCAAACAGCGCATCGGCTCGGGCGTAGTGATTGGCGCCGATGGCCTGATCCTGACCATTGGTTACCTGATGCTGGAGGCGCAGACCATCCAGATCGTCACGCATGACAACAAAACCATTCCGGCGCAGGCGGTGGCCTACGACTTGGCGACTGGTTTTGGCCTGATTCGGCCTTTGCTGCCGCTGCGCGGCATCGCGCCCGTGCCCCTGGGCAAACTGGACGATATCAGCACCGGCGAAGCCCTCATGGCGTCCTCCGGCGCGCAGGCCAGTGGTGAAGACGCCGACGTGAGCATGACGCAGATGGTCAGTAAACGGCCGTTTTCAGGCTACTGGGAGTACCACATTGACGCGGCCGTGTTCACC
>JANOXL010000011.1:0-24883 GCA_031418395.1 Rhodoferax sp.
AACCGGCCGTAGCCACCTGGTACAAGAGCGGCTGAAACAGGTGGTGGTTTTGCCGGTCGATGACGGTAATGTCCACCTCGGCGTGGCCCAGAGCGCGTGTTGCCTGCAGGCCGCCGAAGCCGCAGCCAATGATCAGGACCCGAGGCCGTGGCGACGATGACGCGTTTGGCCGGGCAGTCGTCATTTTGATTTCGCCAACAGGTAGGTGATCACGTCCCAATGCGTTTTGTCGACAGGCATGATGGACAGGCGGTTGCCTTTTTGTAGCAAACGCATGTCGGCCAAAGCGGCGTGGGCGCGCAACTCGGGCAGGTTCAACAGCCGTGTTTTGCGGATTGCCTGCACGTCCAGGAGCAGCCAGCGCGGCGCCTCGGGTTTGGATTTGGCATCGAAATACGGCGATTTTTTGTCAAACTGCGTGGGATCCGCTCGCGTGCCAGAGGCCACTTTGGCAAGGCCTGCAATGCCCGGCTCGGCGCAACTGGAGTGGTAAAACAAGACGCCGTCACCGATGCGCATGCCATCCCGCATGAAGTTGCGCGCCTGGTAGTTGCGCACGCCAAACCAGGGCACGGTGTGTTTCGGTGCGGCCAAGGCGTCGTCAATGGAGACCTCTTCGGGCTCGGATTTCATCAGCCAGAAATTTGGCTGGGCGTTCGGTGGCGGGTTTGGCATGGCTGCGTCTTTGGGCTTTGGAGCCAATGCACTCCAACGATCAGCCCGATACTTTGTACGCAGTATGCCACTGGAGACGCCCGAAAAATGGCATGGCGCGTACCTGCGTAGTGACCTACCGCGCTACCGCTTAAGCCAGCTTGACCTGGCAGCTGATCACCGTGCCGTGACCGGCGCGTCCGCGCTTAAGTCATAAACCCCAAATCAACGGGATACCCGGCTCCGCCAAAGTGGCTGAGATTGGGCAAGATGCCCGCCAACTCGGTATCTGCCACACCAAACCATTTAGCCAGGGTGGCGGCGTATTGATCGACCGAGGTGCTAGGCAACAAGCGTCCTTGGCCCACATGCCATTGGTCAGCCGGCGCTGCGGAATTGGTATTGCTGACGGGCGGCGGCGTGCCATAAAAAGCCTTGCCTTTGACGGCGCCGCCCACCATCAAATGGTGGCTGCCCCAGCCGTGGTCAGAGCCGTCGCCGTTGGAGGCCAGGGTGCGGCCAAAGTCAGAGGCGGTAAAGGCGGTGACGTTGCTGTCCACACCCATCTCTACCGTGGCGTTGTAAAAGGCGGTCATCGCAGAGCTGACACGATCCATCAGTGTAGGTTGCTGCGAGATCAGGTTGTCGTGCAAATCAAAACCGCCTAAGGAGACAAAAAACACCTGCCGGGTCGCGCCCAAAGTGCTGCGGCCTTTGATCAGCCGCGCCACCATTTTGAGCTGCTGGCTTAAGGGATCGTTGGCGAACACGGTCGTGGGCGGTGCCCCCGCCAAGGCCAACGTCACGTCTACTTCTGCCGAGATGGCGCGTTGGGTGACGCGGGTGTATTCGTTTTCCAGCTTCTGGCTGCGCGGCTGCTGGATCAAGGCGCTGATGGCGTTCTTGACGGCCGCCGAGCCGTACACCGTGTTGTCGGTGGCTGGCCGGATTTTGATCGCTCCACTGGTGCTGACCTGGTACTGCAAGGCAGTATCGCCAGACAAAAACACCGTGTTGCCGCTGACTGACATGCAAGTAAAGAGCGATTTGGCGTTGCCATTGAGCGCCAAGTCGCCAATATTGCCACCCCAGCCGATTTTGGAGCCTTCGGGTGATGACGACTGCCAAATCGACTGCTGGTCATTGTGCGAAAACAGTTGCGGCGGCAGCGGGTTCAACACCCGGTTCGAGCTTTTGTACTGGGCCAGCGTGAGGGGAACCACCAGCGGCCCGACGTTAAGCTGCACGGCCGCCTGGCCGGTGTTGAACAAACCCGCCAGGCCAGTCATGGACGGATGCAACGCGAATTGCCGCGACTGGCCCAACACGTCGATGGGTGCCAAGGTAGGTGCAAGCAAGGTCGTGGCCAGGTCGGCTTTGGCCAAGGCAATGCCGCCTGCGGCTTGACCGGCGCCACCACCCCGGATGGTGTTGTACAGGTTGTAACTCGGATCGTCGTAGGTCACCACAGTGTTGGCATAGTCGTTGCCACCAAAAAGAAAAACGCAGACCAGGGCCTTGTAACCAGTGCCGTTGAAAGCCGCCGCTTCGCCCAGCGCCGCCAGGTTCAGGGCCAGTGGCAGCGCCGCGCCCGTCATGGCCAATTGGCCGGAGCGTTTCAAGAAAGCGCGGCGTGTGTGCAGATCAGGTTGAATCAGATGCATGGTGGGCCTTGTTATTTCTGGATCAGGTATTCGGCCGAGGCCATCACCATCAACACCGCCGCGCAGACGCGGTTGCGTTTGGCGGCTGCCGAGCTGCCGTTGGTCAGGGGCGTGGCGTTCAGTGCAGTGCTGATCAGGCTCTCGTTCGCCGGGCTCAATTGACCGCCGCACAACAAGAGATTGACACGGCGCACCAAAGCTGGAGCATCCAGCACCAGGGCCAGTTCGGCGAGGTAGGGTGCCGTGATGTCGCTGGAGTTGAGACCGTTGTTGACCACGCCCATCATGTAGTTGAGGTAACCGCCCACGCTGCTTTCAGTGACCAGCTGGAACTCTGGCGCCACCGCGCCTGCCGTCAGGTTCGACGACGGCGGCACGTAGCCCGGCCTGAAAAAATTGAACACCGAGGGTGAACGCAGCGGGCTTTGCCCCAACTGGGTGCCGGAATTGCTCAAGTCGTTGATCTTCCAGGCGCCGCTGGCCGAGGTCGCACCAAAGGTGCGCGCCCACTGCACCAGGCGCACCATGGGTTCACGCAGTTTGCCAAATTCAGGCTGGCTCAGGCCCGCGGGACCGCGCGCCTCGTCATCTTGCAAAATCGCTGCAAATACCCGCAGCAAGTCGCCGCGCACACCTGCACCGTTGTTCACAAAGACCGCCGCCACCCGCGCTACGTAAGCCGGGCTGGGGTTGCTGGTCACCAAGCGCTGGATCATCTGCTTGCTGAAGAAAGGCGCGGTGTTGGGGTGGTTGAACAAGGTGTCCAACGCCGTCTTCAGTGCCGCCGCGCCAGGGGTGTTGGCGGGAATGTTGGCACCGAGAAAGTTCACCACCAGGTTGGAATGGTCGCTGGCCTTGAACAACATGGGTAAACGCGCAAAAATCGTGTTGCCCACGGTGCGGGTACCACCCCCCATTTGCGGGATGACGGTGTCAACGTTTTGCCGGTTGTCCACGTCGTAGCCGGTGAACACGCGCGCCAGGTTGCTCACGTCATTGGCGGTATAGGTGTCGATGGGTTTGCCAGCACCATCGGTTTTGGTGGTGCCATCCGGGTTGAGCTGGTGCAGGCCGATGGTGAAGAGCTGCATTACCTCGCGGGCGTAGTTTTCATCGGGCTGCCGGCCCGAAGCGTTTTCTTTCTTGTTGCCCTTGGTGTTGAGGTAATAACCCATCGCCACATTCAAGGTGACGGCTTCGAGCAAGTCGCGGTAGTTGCCGAAGGCATTGACTACCAGCGTGTCCCAGTAATGCGCCATGGCGTGGCTGCGCCAACTGAAGTCGAGCCCGTTGAGTGAAACGACAAAAAACTCGGACAGGGCCAACGCCATGCGTTTGCGCACCGCGTCTGGCGCGGCCATGAGCTGGTTCCACACCATGTAGTCGCCGGGGTAGGAGTTGTCGTAAAAGTTGTCGGGGTTCAGCACATCGCCGTAACCTTTGGCATTGAGCCAATCCCAGGCAGTTTGGCCCAGTGGCAGCGCCGCCTGGCCCTCCAGCCAGGGGGTATAGCCCAGCGCGCGCACCGAGGCGATTTCGGCGTCGCGGGCAGAAAACTGTGCTTGCAACAAAAAACGCGCTGCGTCTTGATCAGAGCTGGGCGTGAGGAAGACGTTGCCGCCTGTACCCAACGTGCCTGTGCTGCCCGAGCTAGCACCGCCCGTGCTTGAACCACCGCCTCCTCCGCCGCAGGCTGCAAGAAAAGCTGCACTCAGCGCCGCCGATGAAGCGCCGAGGGCGGGAAAGCCGGTACCCAGCGGCGCGCGGCCTGCTGGCGCGACCGGCGGATCGAACGCAACGCTATCCACTGTGGGCGGGTGGGTCGAACGGGTTCCAGCTTCCAGGATCATTTCTTCAGTCATGCCATGCAGCCCGGTGAGGAGCGTCGAGTGAATTCAGACGCCGAGGTTAACCAAGGCTGGCGCCAAGTCATCCGGGTTTTTCAATGTGTTACCCCGCCTCATCCGGGCAGATGTAAGCAAAAAGCCCGTTTTTGTGACAACTCGGTCAGATGTTAATTTTTTGTTGCAAACCAAAGCCGGCAACGCACGAAAACCGTGCACTCAGGCTCTGGCTGCGGGCACCAGGTGGTCCACATCGTCCCAACCAAGGCGGCGGCCCGCCGGGGCCAGGCTGCTGTAGAGTGCCGCCTGTTGCGGACTCAACTGACCCATGGCGGTGGCCAAATCGGCCAGCCGAATGCCTTGGCGCGCCAGGTGAGCCGCGCCGGTGTGCCACACCGCCTCGGGTGTGACTTCGACCGGCGCTTCGACGCCTGCGTCATGCGCGGCATACAGAAGGCCAGTGCTGAGATCGGCGAAGTTCACCGTAGCTGATGGGCTGGCAGCCGCAGCCAGCAGGGGCGTGTCGTTCTCTATCTGCAGGCCCATCAACTGCGCCGTCAGGCCGGCATCCAGCTCAATTGATCGAGGCCGGGCACCACCGATATGCACCACGCCCTTGGCACCATCGACATCGTTTGCGGTCAATTGAAGTGCCTCTTCGGCGGTCACGCCCCGCAGCAGGAAATGCACCAGCAGGCGCACGCTCGGGCTGGCGTTATGCAAAATCGCCTGCAATTCTTCGTGAATCAACTCGCGCGGCGCAGACACTGGCGCGCCCAGCAAAGCCAGGTCGGCTTGTAAGTCGCCGCCATTTCGGGCCGCCAGGCGCGGTGTAAGGTTAGGTGCATGGCCCAATCCCAGGGTGGCTGCCTGGCCGTACGGCGGCATCGAACCGCCATAGGCATAGGGCTGCGCCACCATCACTGTGGGCTGCACTTCCTCGCGATTGAACAATTCCACCACCCACATGGCCAAAAGCGCGAGCGCCAGCGCCGCTGCCAGCACGATGGCGGCATCACGTTGGTACTGCGGCTGCCAGGCTTCCTTGGGTGCGACGGCGGATTCGACTACGGCAATCGACGGCTTGCGCGCCGCCTCGCCCGCTTCCAGTCGCGCCTTGCGTGCGCTAGCTTCACGCAACAGATTCTCCATGGGCGCGACTTCCTTGGTCAACGCGACGTATTGGTTGAATTTGGCACTGAACTGGTTCAGGCTGCCCCGGTCCGAGCCAATTTGGCTCTGAATTCGGGCGACCGCCTCGCGCGCCGCCGCGGCCTCTTCACGTGCGTCGGCCAGCGCGGAAGACTGCCCGGCCTGAGCGGCGACTGCAGAGCTTTGCCGCTGTTCGGCAGTCTGGCGCTCGACTTCTGCCAACCGGCCTTTAAGTGCGCGATGCTTCGGATCCAGCGCCAAATACTCGGGCGTGTACAGGCGGCTGAGCTCGTTCATTTCCTCACGGATCGCCACCGTCCGCTGCTCCAGGTTGTCCAGCGTTGCGCTTTGGCGCGCGGGCATGACGGCGGGTTTGCCCGCAGCCACGGCCTCACTCATGGCGCGTACTTTGCCATCGGCAATCGCTTGCCGTTCCTGCGCCTTGTTGAGCGCGTCGGTTTGGCCCTTGACCTGGCCCAGCGTGGTGTTTTCATCTCGCTCAAGGGAGACGATGTTGTTGCGCACGCGGAACTCTTCGATCTGCCGGTTTTTGGCCTCCACCTTGCTCGTCAACTGGCTGACCTCGTCGTTGATCTGCGTTAATGAACCCCCTGCGGTCGTCTGAAAACTCTTGTCCAGTTGTGTCGCGTAGGATTTGATGAGGCCATTGACCAGAGCAGCAGCGAGCTCGGCATCCGGCGCGCGGGAGGACAAATCGACAATGTCCGTGCCCTGCGCCAACTTGGCATCCAAGCCGGCTTGCAAGGTGGCAATCGGGTCCGCGCCCAGCGCCTCCACGGTTTTGCGCAACGCAGGCGCAAACGCTGCCGCGACCGCTTCGACCAAAGGCCGACTCGTCAACACCGGCAACTCGGAAGCCAGCGTTCGGGTGGCGTTGGTGCCCAAAGTCGCGCCGTTCGCGGCGACCGATTCGACCTGCACTTGCCCCGGATTGATCTGCACCCGCGCCGTCGCCAGGTAAATGGCCGGGCGGGAAAAGCACCACAACAAACCTGCCGCAGTTAACAACAAGAATGTCGGCAAGAAAACCAGCAAGCGGCGACGGTTGGCGATCTGGGCGGGGGTTTTGAGCAAGACATTTTGCATGGGCGTGGTGAGCAGGTCAGCAGACCAGTAGGATACCCAATGCGGCTACCCCATAGCGCACTCCCAAACCCAAATTGGGCCACTCTCTTGAAACTATTTGCCACTGTTGTTACCAGTTTGCTGCTGGTTTTCGTTGTGGTGCCGCTTGAACAGGCGAAGAAATCGAACTTTGAAATGCCTGAAACGCCGTAAACGCTTTATGGCGCTACTATATTGATAGCAAAATAAGTAATAAACACGAGACCAGAGCGGCAATTTAACTAAATAATTCAATGCATCAGCAGATTTTCTGCCAATCAACCCCATATTGGGTACGATTGACGCACCCTACGACCCGCCGATGCCTCTACGCTATTCCACGCGCCTGACCGCTGCAGGCTTGAAGCCCAAATCCGCCACTTTGCCTTTGCGGCCCCGTGCAGCACGTGCATTGTTAAGGCTGCGGATTTCCAGGGTTTCGTCACGCAGTTTGCCGCCCCGGCCAATGCCGTCGATGCGGATGCTGCGCGTGTAGGCGGCTGCGCCCGCGAGTGTGTCTTTGGGTTCCAGATCGATCAGCATCAGGCCACGACCACCGTTGGCCAGGGTTTTGAGTTCGCTGATTTCGAAGGTCAAAATGCGCCCGCCGGTCGAGGCGCAGGCCACGTGGGTGGCAGACGTGATGGTTTTGGTGACGCTCGCCCCAACCCCACCCGAACCGGATTCCCCCGCCGCAGCAGCCACCGAAACCAGCGTGCCCGCCACGATAGAGGGCGCGCAGATTGACTCGCCCTCTTGGCAGGTGATAAACGCTTTGCCTGCACGGGGCCGCGAGGTCATGCTCTCCACTGTCGCCACAAAACCGTAACCACCCGAACTGGACAAGAGCAGGCTGGCGTTTGCAGCGGCGGCAAAATAATATTTGAGCTGCGTGCCCGCTTCAAGCTCGATCAGCGTCGTGATCGGCTGCCCATCACCCCGCGCGCCGGGCAAACTCGCCACCGGCACGGAGTAGACGCGGCCATTGTTGCCAAAGGCCAAAAGCGTATCGACGGTGCGGCATTCAAAGGTGCCATACAACACGTCACCGGCTTTAAAGGCAAAACTGTCGGGCGCATGCCCGTGCCCGGTTCGTGCGCGCACCCAGCCTTTGTCGCTGATGACCACGGTCACCGGCTCGTCCACCACTTTGACTTCGAGCACGGCTTTTTTCTCACTCTGGATCAAGGTGCGCCGTGCATCGGCAAAGGTTTTGGCATCGGCTTCGATCTCGCGGATCATCAGACGCTTCAGCGCCGCCGGACTGCCCAAAATCTCTTCGAGACGTTTTTCGTCCTCCCGCAGTTCCTTGAGCTCCTGCTCGATCTTGATGGCCTCAAGGCGCGCCAACTGGCGCAGGCGGATTTCAAGAATGTCTTCCGCTTGCCGGTCGCTCAAATTGAAGCGCGCGATCAAGGCCGGTTTGGGCTCGTCCGACTTGCGGATGATGGCGATCACTTCGTCGATGTTGAGCAGAATGATCTGCCGGCCTTCGAGAATATGGATGCGGTCTTGCACCTTGGCGAGCCGGTGGCGTGAACGCCGCTCAATGGTGTTTTGGCGGAACTCGATCCACTCGCTGACCATTTGCCGCAACGATTTTTGCGTAGGCCGGCCGTCCAGCCCAATCATTGTCAAATTGATCGGTGCCGACGTCTCCAGGCTGGTGTGCGCCAGGAGGGTAGTGATCAACTCCTGCTGCTCAATGCGGCTGGTTTTGGGCTCACACACCAGGCGCACGGCCGCGTCTTTGTTGGATTCGTCGCGGATGGCGTCGAGCACCGAGAGAATCGTCGCCTTGGCCTGGTTTTGCTCCAGACTCAACGCTTTCTTGCCGGCCTTGACCTTGGGGTTGGTCAGCTCTTCAATTTCTTCGAGCACTTTTTGTGTGCTGACGCCGGGTGGCAATTCAGTCACAACCAATTGCCACTGGCCGCGCGCCAGCTCTTCAATCTTCCAGCGCGCGCGTACCTTGAGCGAGCCGCGCCCCGTGCGGTAGGCCTCGGCATTGTCGCCGGCCGAGCTGATGATCTGGCCGCCGCCGGGGTAGTCGGGGCCGGGAATCAACAACAGCAATTCGTCGTCTGGCAGGTTGGGCGATTTGATCAAGGCGACGCAGGCATCGGCGATTTCACGCAGGTTGTGGCTGGGGATCTCCGTGGCCAGGCCTACCGCGATGCCGCTGGCGCCATTCAACAAATTGAAAGGCAGGCGGGCAGGCAATTGCCGGGGCTCCTCGGTCGAGCCGTCATAGTTGGGGATGAAATCAACCGTGCCTTCGTCGATTTCACCCATCAGCAGGCTGGTGATTTTGGCCAGGCGCGCCTCGGTATACCGCATGGCCGCCGCGCCATCACCATCACGCGAGCCAAAGTTGCCCTGGCCATCGACCAAGGGGTAACGCTGCGAAAAATCCTGCGCCATACGTACCAGCGCGTCATAGGCCGACTGGTCGCCGTGCGGATGGAAACGGCCGAGCACATCACCGACCACACGCGCGCTTTTGACCGGTTTCGCCCCGGCGTTTCCGTTGCTGCCACCAAAGCCCAAACCCATACGCTGCATGGCGTACAAAATGCGGCGTTGCACTGGTTTTTGGCCATCACACACGTCGGGCAAGGCGCGGCCTTTGACGACGGAAAGAGCGTATTCGAGATAGGCCCGCTGGGCGTAAGTGGCCAGGTTCAGGTTGTCATCGCCATCAGCGGCGGTGGCGCTGCCAGGTTCAGCGGCGAAAAGATCGGTCATTGAGGTGGGCGTAGTGTGAAGGTCGCGCAGCAGTGATGCAGTGGTGGCGCAGAGATACAGTCGATGGAGCGCGGAGGCCGAACGGTTTTGGCGAAGTGATCAAGGGAAGGTGGCAAAGGAGCAAAGGAGCGAACGAGTGCGCGAGCGAAAGAGTGAAGACCTGGCGCGAAAGCCAACGGTCGCTCACAAGCCCGCTGACGGGCCAACTACTGGGTGGCCACGACGAGTAACTGGCCCGCAGGCGTGAGACTCAAATCGCCACCCGGCAAAGACTTGGGCTGCGTGTGGGGGAAAGCGCGGTCCGAACTGTCCGAACCACCTGAAGGCCCGGCGGGCTCGCCCGAAGGACCAAACGGTGCCAGCATGTTGCGCCGCCCAGCAGCGCCGCCCAACATTTCCATACGTACCCGGGTGGGGAATTTTTCCCGCTCGATCGTCACCGCCATCGGTGGTTTCAGCCCGGCGTAGAGTTGCATCACGGTTTTGACGTAGTTCTGCGTTTCCTTGTAATTGGGAATCTTGTTGCCCGCCCGGATGACCGCGCCCTCACCCGCGTTGTACGAGGCCAAAGCCAGATCCAGCTTGCCGGGGAACATGGCGATTAGGTCCCGTAAATACCGCGTCCCGGCGCGCACGTTGATTTTGGGGTCGTTCAATTTGCGTTCGAGTGACATCTTTTTGTCGCCCTCCACGCCGTAACGCCGCGCCGTATCAGGCATCAGTTGCATCAGGCCAATGGCGCCTTTGGGCGATACCGCCCCCACGTCAAAGCCGGATTCCGCCGCGATCAGCGCTTGCAAGAGTTCGTAGTCGACCTTGTAGGTGTTGGAGGCGTCTTTGATGTGGTGTTTGATGGCTTTGTAATTCGGCGAAATGTCGAAAAACGCCAGCAACTTGGCCGGTACGGTGGGCACCGCTACGGGGCGGGGCGTGGGTTCATCCGGCTTGCCGGGCGGCGTTTTGGTAGTGTCAAAACTCTCGCCACCTTTGTAAAACAGCTCGTAACGGTCGTCGAGTTTTTGGTCTGAAAAATGCGCCACACCGCGCTCGTCGATGTAACCCCAGACATCGGCGTGCGCAATATGCTGCGATATCAATAGCAAAAACCCCAACAAGGGCATGACAAAACGGGTAAATTTCTTCATAACATTTTCACGAATGACTTGCTTCGCGCCTTTACTTGGCGTTTCTCACCTCTGCTTTGCTCGGTAACTCCGCACCGCTTAAATATCGACCTCGACGGCATCGCCATGAATTTCCATCAACTCGCGCCTTGCAGCGGCTTCACCTTTGCCCATCAGCTTGGCGATCAGGTTCTCGGTCTGGGTGAAGTCGATCGCACCCAGCGTGATGGGCAGGAGGCGGCGAGTGTCCGGGTTCAGCGTGGTGTCCCACAACTGCTCGGCGTTCATTTCACCCAGGCCTTTGAAGCGGCTGATGCTCCAGGCGCCTTCGCGTACCCCTTCCTTGCGCAGTTTATCCAGAATCGCGGTCAATTCACCAGCATCGAGCGCATAAGTCTTCGAAGCCGGTTTTTTTCCACGCGCCGGGGCATCCACACGGAACAAAGGCGGGCGCGCCACATACACATGCCCGGTTTCGATCAATTTCGGGAAATGGCGGAAAAACAGGGTCAGCAACAGCACCTGGATGTGCGAGCCGTCCACATCGGCGTCGCTCAAGATACACACCTTGCCGTAACGCAGGTTGCTCAAGTCGGGGCTGTCGTTCGGCCCGTGCGGGTCGACGCCAATCGCCACCGAGATGTCATGAATTTCGGTGTTGGCGAACAGGCGATCCCGCTCGACTTCCCACGTGTTGAGCACTTTGCCTCTCAGCGGCAAAATCGCCTGGCTTTCTTTGTCGCGCCCCATTTTGGCGCTGCCACCGGCCGAGTCGCCTTCGACCAGGAAGACTTCATTATGTGAAATATCGCGGCTTTCGCAGTCAGTGAGTTTGCCGGGCAGCACCGCCACACCCGAACTTTTGCGTTTTTCGACCTTTTGCCCGGCTTTTTGGCGTGTTTGGGCCGCTTTAATGGCCAATTCGGCGAGTTTTTTGCCGTATTCGACGTGTTGGTTCAGCCAAAGTTCCAGGTTGGGCCGCACGAAGCTGGAAACCAGGCGTACAGCGTCCCTCGAATTGAGTCGCTCTTTAATCTGGCCCTGGAATTGCGGGTCGAGCACCTTGGCCGAGAGCACGTAACTGGCGCGGGCAAACACATCCTCGGGCATTAGTTTGACGCCTTTGGGCAAGAGTGAATGCAACTCGATAAAACTCTTCACCGCCGTAAACAGGCCATCGCGTAGGCCGCTCTCGTGGGTGCCGCCCGCACTGGTGGGAATCAAATTGACGTAACTTTCGCGCACTGGCTGACCGTCTTCGGTGAACGCCACACACCACTGGGCCCCCTCGCCGTCGGCAAAATTGTCGTTTTGTGCGTCGGCAAAACCTTCGCCGTCAAAGAGCGGAATGACGAGTTCGCCGTTCAGCGTCTGCATCAAGTAATCAGTCAGGCCGCCCTTGTACAGCCAGCTTTGGGTGTCTTTGGTTTTCTCGACGTACAGTGTCACTGTGACACCCGGCATCAGCACCGCCTTGCTGCGCAAGAGGTGCGTGAGCTCGGGCATCGGCAACACCGACGATTCAAAATACTTCGCATCGGGCCAGACCCGAACGGACGTGCCGGATTTTTTGTCGCCCTCGCCCGCTTTGCGCAGCTTCAGGGGCACCGTGACGTCGCCGCCTTCAAAAACGATACTGGCCACCTGGCCCTCACGGTAACTGGTGGCCTCCAGGCGTTTGCCCAAAGCGTTGGTCACACTCACACCGACGCCGTGCAGGCCACCGGCAAAGCTGTAAGCGCCGCCGCCCTTTTTGTCGAACTTGCCGCCCGCATGCAGGCGGGTGAACACCAACTCGATCACCGGCGCTTTTTATTCCGGATTCAGGCCAAAGGGAATGCCGCGCCCATCGTCTTCGACGGTCACCGAGCTGTCGGCATGCAAAATCACCTTGAGCTTTTTGC
This sequence comes from Rhodoferax sp., assembly GCA_031418395.1. Classification (GTDB taxonomy): domain Bacteria; phylum Pseudomonadota; class Gammaproteobacteria; order Burkholderiales; family Burkholderiaceae_C; genus JANYCG01. The sequence goes on from JANOXL010000011.1 coordinate 12,216, forward strand.
CGTAGCCGGCCAAGGCTTCGTCCGCCGAGTTGTCCAGCACTTCCTGGATGACATGCAGCGGGTTGTCCGTGCGGGTGTACATGCCCGGGCGCTGCTTGACAGGCTCCAGGCCCTTGAGCACGCGGATTGAACTTTCAGAATAAGTGGCGGGGGGTTTGGTAGCCATAATGGGCGGATTGTAGTCGGATTCGAATAAACTACTGTTTTTCTATACAGACAAATTGGCGTGACCCACTGACGCAACTCTGCCGTCCGAACCCGTTGTGATCGTCACTTGACGACCAATTGACCACCACGCCGCAACACCCTGAAGGCATCGCGATAGCCATCGTGACCGCCTTGCGACAATCAAAACACGACTTATTCGCTATAGTTTAGACATGACCCTTTCTGTGCCCGCGCCCTCTGGAGCCCCCCAAACCCCGTCCAAAACCCTCTCCATCACCCAGGTTTTGATCTGCGGCGCAGCCATCGTCACACTGTCGATGGGCATCCGCCACGGCTTTGGGCTGTGGCTACAGCCGGTCACCCAGGCCAACGGTTGGACGCGGGAGAACTTCGCGCTGGCGATTGCGGTGCAAAACATCAGTTGGGGCTGTTTTGGCATCCTCGCGGGCATGATGGCCGACAAGTTTGGCGCGTTTCGGGTCATTTTGGTAGGCGCCGTCTGTTACGCCCTGGGGCTGATCGGTATGGCGCATTCGCCCACGCCAGGCACGTTTCTCTTGACGGCGGGCGTGTTGATTGGCGCGGCGCAAGCGGGCACCACCTACGCGGTGATTTACGGCGTGATTGGCCGCAACGTGACGATTGAGCGGCGCTCCTGGGCCATGGGCGTGGCCGCAGCGGCGGGCTCGTTTGGCCAGTTTTTGATGGTGCCGACCGAGGGTTTTCTGATTTCCACTTACGGCTGGCAGCAGGCACTGGTAATTTTGGGTGTGGCCGTGCTGATCATCATCCCGCTGAGTTTTGGCCTGCGCGAACCGGGGTTTGCCGGTGGCCAAGTGGCCAAACGCGAGCAATCCATCCTGCAGGCGCTACGTGAGGCGTTCAAATACCCCAGTTTTCAGCTCTTGATGGCGGGTTATTTTGTCTGCGGCTTCCAGGTGGTGTTTATCGGTGTCCACATGCCCAGTTACCTCAAAGACAAAGGTCTTTCGCCGCAAGTGGCGAGTTACGCGCTGGCGCTGGTGGGCCTTTTCAACGTGTTTGGCACCTATGCGGCCGGGGCGCTGGGGCAGCGTATGCAGAAGAAAAACATCCTCTCCTTCATTTATTTGTCGCGCTCGGTGGTGATCAGCCTCTTTTTGCTGGCGCCTTTGACACCACTGACGGTGTACATTTTTGCCGCGACCATGGGCCTCTTGTGGCTCTCCACCGTGCCGCCGACCACCGCTACGGTGGCGCAGATATTTGGCGTGGCGCATCTGTCGATGCTGGGTGGTTTCATATTTTTCAGCCACCAGATAGGCTCATTTTTAGGGGCCTGGATGGGCGGCGTGATGTACGACAAAACCGGCAGTTATGACGTGATGTGGTACCTCTGCATTGCTTTGGGTGTGTTTGGCGCCTTGATCAACTATCCGGTGAAAGAAGCCCCCATCGTGCGCGACGGCGGACGTGGGAAAATGCAGCCTGCTTGAGACCCAAGCCCACCCCATGAACAACGCTCCCAAACTCTGGCTTAAAGTAGCTGCCCACGCTCTGGCGGTAGCGGCCTCGCTGGCGGTGTTTGTGGCCTATACGCGGCCTGAGTTCATGGTGGCGATGGCGGACCAGATTTGGGCGTGTTTTTAGCGCTGGCGACGCTGCATTTTTCTCAAACTGGCCAATTTTCAAACGGCCAAGATTTTGAAAATCATCCGTTCTATGCCAGGCACATCAAGACTACTGTTAACATGGGTGTTAACAAATTGTCGCTTTAGACCTTGTTTGCCAGATATTTATAGAAAATGCAACACTAGGTCTCGTGAAATATGGAGATATAGCTATTAATAGCATAGCGATTAATTCTTCGCCCGCTCGCCTTCACGGTGAAGGCTCGGCCTCTGCCTGGGTACAGCGCTGGGCCCATCTGGTCCCGGTACGCGCAAACGCGGGCGGCACGGTGCTCGACCTGGCCTGTGGGCATGGCCGCCACATGCGGTTTTTTGCAGAACGTGGCCATCCGGTCACCGGTGTGGATCGTTCACCCGAGGCGATTGCGGCTGCAGCGGCGGCGGGTGAAGCCGTGCTGGCAGACATCGAAAATGCGCCCTGGCCTCTTGTGCAAACCAGTGGCGAAGCAGCCGGGCAGCCGCGCCAATTCGATGCCGTGGTCGTCACCAACTACCTGTGGCGCGGGCTGTTTCCCGTCATTTTGCAAAGCCTGGCACCCGGCGGCGTGCTGATTTACGAAACTTTCGCCAGCGGCAATGAAACCGTAGGCAAACCTTCGCGGCCCGATTTTTTACTCCAACCGGGTGAATTGCTGACAGCCTTCCCGGCCTTGCGTACGGTGGCGTATGAAGATGGTTTTACCAGCGAGCCAGACCGGTTTGTGCAGCGTATCGTGGCGGTGAATGCATCTGTCCGCGTCTTGCCCGCACGATATCCCCTGTCCGCCTAAGCACTCTTGGGTCTTTGCATTGCCCTAGTAAAATAGCGTCATGAGCACCCCATTTCGCCAAATCACCGGCAGCATCGTTGCCTTGGCCACCCCCATGCACGCCGACGGCAGCGTGGACTACCCCATCTTGCGCAAACTGATCGACTGGCACATCACCGAGGGCACCGACTGCATTGGCGTGGTCGGCACCACCGGTGAATCACCCACGGTCAATGTGGAAGAACATTGCGAGATCATCCGCGTCTCGGTCGAGCAGGCCAAAACCCACGGCGAAAAGCGTGTGCCGATCATGGCCGGTTGCGGTGCCAATTCGACCGCCGAGGCGATTGAACTGACCAAATTTGCCAAAGGCGTGGGCGCGGACTGCCAGTTGCAGGTCGTGCCCTACTACAACAAACCTACACAAGAAGGCCAGTACCAGCACTTCAAAACCATCGCCGAGGCGGTGGATTTGCCGATGGTGCTGTACAACGTGCCCGGCCGCACCGTAGCCGATATGGCCCATGACACCGTGCTGCGTCTCACACGCGTGCCCGGCATCGTTGGCATCAAGGAAGCCACGGGCAACGTCGAGCGTGCGCAGTGGCTGATACGTGAAGTGCCGAAGTCATTCGCGGTGTATTCGGGTGACGATGGCAGCGCCGTGGCCCTGATGTTGTGCGGCGGCCAGGGCAATGTGAGCGTTACAGCCAATATCGCACCGCGCCAGATGCACGAGTTATGCATGGCGGCAATTGCCGGTGACGCCAAACGCGCCATGGAAATCCAGCTGGCGCTCTTGCCCCTGCACAAACACCTGTTTGTCGAACCCAACCCGATCCCGCTGAAATGGGCCATGGAGAAAATGGGCCTGTGTGGCGGCACACTGCGCCTGCCCATGACTCGTCTGGATGCGGCCAACCAAGCAGTCGTCGAAGGTGCCCTGCGTGCCTGCGGCCTGCTGCCCTGAACCAAGTTCATTTAAGCTCAACCAAGCTTGAACAAGCTGATGCCGCCTGAAGCGCTCCGACAACAAAATCCCAAGGAATACCTGGTGAAACCATTTCTGACATTGCAAGACTTTGATGGGGCCAGCTGGGCCCGTGCCGCTACCTTGGGCATCGTGGTGGCTGTGCTGAGCGGATGCTCGGTGCTGCAGAGCGACAAAATCGACTACAAAAGCGCGAGCAAAGGCACCTCACTTGACGTGCCGCCGGATCTCACGCAGCTCTCCCGCGAAGCGCGTTACACGGTGCCGGGCGTGGCCGTCACTGCCACGGGTTACGAAGCCGGCAAAACCAACACCTCAATACCTACGGCGGTGGGCAGTGTGGGCGATGTGCGTATCGAACGCGCAGGCAACCAGCGCTGGCTGGTGGTCAACCGCCCGGCTGACAAACTCTGGGACGCGGTGCGCGACTTTTGGCAGGAAAACGGCTTTTTGCTGACCATGGACCAGTCTGATCTGGGCATCCTGGAGACCGATTGGGCCGAAAACCGCGCCAAAATCCCCGATGACCTGATTCGTCGCACCTTGGGCAAAGCCCTTGATTCGCTCTACTCAACAGGTGAGCGCGACCGTTTTCGGACAAGACTGGAACGCACCGCGAACGGCGGCACCGAGATTTTCATCAGCCACCGGGGCATGGTGGAAACCTACACGACAACACTCAAAGAACAAACCGTTTGGGTACCGCGCGCCGCTGACCCGGAGTTGGAAACCGAGTTTCTTCGCCGCCTGATGGTGCGCCTGGGCGTCTCCCAAGAGCAGTCCAAGTCGCTGGTCGCCACGGGTGTCAAAACCAGTTCCAAAGTTGGCAAGCAAAACGGCCAACCGGTGGTGTTGGTAGACGACGGGTTTGATCGCGCTTGGCGCCGGGTCGGCCTCTCGCTGGACCGCACCGGTTTTACTGTCGAAGACCGCGACCGCGCCAAAGGCACCTATTTCGTGCGTTATGTCGAACCCAATGCCGACAAAGCTGAGCCGGGGTTTTTCAGCAAGCTTTTTGGCGGCTCGGCCAAATCCAACTCGGCAGTGAAATACCAGATCAGCGTGCAGTCACAGGGTGAATCCAGCACGGTGGCCGTGTTGACGGCGGCCGGCACACCGGACACCTCCCCCAATGCAGAACGCATTGTCAAAGTGATCGCAGACGACCTGAAATAAGCGCGAGCCGCCGCAGACCAGGGTTCAAGGCCAGCCCGGCTGCGATGCTGCGTTTCAAAAGTCTGGCCAGCGGCAGCGCGGGCAATGCCACGCTGGTAGAAGCCACCGACAGCACACGTACCAGCCGGCTTTTAATCGACTGTGGCCCCAATCTCAAAACCCTACTGGATCGCCTGGCCCACGCGGGGGTGGCTGGCGATCAGATCGACGCCGTGTTTGTCACCCACGAACACAGCGACCACATTGGATGCGCCAGCCAATTCGCGCGGCGGTTTCAAAAACCACTGTGGATGAGCCAGGGCACGGCGGACGCCTGTTTTGGCGCGGTCGATCTTTTGTTTGAGGCGTCATCTGACAAACCTGGCAGAGCCCATCCGGGGCAGCTCTTGCACATCGCGCGCGACACCCAAGCGATCGGCGTGGGCGCGCTGTGGATCACGCCCTTCACTGTGCCGCACGATGCCCGCGAGCCGCTGCAACTGCGCTGTTCAGACGGTGCCCGGCATTTGGGTATCTTGACGGACCTGGGACAACCGACGGCACACGTACTGACGCATCTTGCACTTTGTGATGCCTTGCTACTCGAATGTAACCATGACGCGGATTTGCTGGCGGGCGGGCGTTATCCACCGTTTTTGAAAAAACGCGTGGGTGGCGCGTTTGGGCATTTGTCCAACACGCAATCGGCCGAGATCGCGTCAGTGCTCAATCACGCCAAGTTAAACCATGTTGTTGCAGCCCACCTGAGCCGCCAAAACAATCGACCCGATCTGGCTCAAGCCGCCCTGGCCCAGGCCCTCAGCCGTGCTGCGGGCGACATTGCCGTGGCAGATCAGTTTCTGGGGTCCGACTGGTTTCAGGTGTGACTGCTTTCGGGCTTGGCGGCGTCTTGATCAGATTGAACCGCCAAACCCGGGAGATTCAACGCAAAAAAAAAGCCACCCGAAGGTGGCTCTTTGCGTCCAACACACCAGAAAATTGAATGGACTGGCGTGTCAGTGATTCGGTCAAATTGAGCGAAAAATCCGCCCAAAATTCACGAATTAAGGCTTCTTCATTGCGCCTTCAGCGGCCTTTTTGGCAGCATCAGCAGCAGCGTTCACAGCAGCGCCAGCAGCGTCTTTGGCAGCACCAGCAGCATCTTTGCCAGCGTCAACAGCGGCGGTAGCAGCGCCAGCGGCGGCAGAAGCAGCGCCAGCAGCGGCGGTCGCAGCGCCAGCGGCAGCGGTAGCAGCACCAGCGGCGGCAGAAGCAGCACCGGTAGCGGCACCAGCAGCAGCGTCTTTGGCGGCTTCAACCACAGCAGCAGCAGGTGCGGCGGCGGCAGGAGCAGCAGCAGCAGCCGGCTTCATTTCTTCCTTTTTGCCACAAGCGGCCAGGGCAGCAGCAGCAATGACGGCGGCCAAAACGAGTGATTTGTTCATTTGAATAATTCCAGTGAGGTTAAGTAAATGGTGAAACTGTTTCCGCAATTTGTCATTGCAGAAACTCCGCAAAGACTGAAGCAAAAAGGCTCTGCAAACTCGCCAGAACCTTTACTACTTAGCCTCAGATTATACGATTAATTTTGCTGCTCTACCAATGGAAAGCAGGTGCTGTGGCAGACGAATGACGAGCGCCCACAATTGCCACCAACCCGCTACAAACCCAAGGTGGTTGCCGCAAACCCCGGTGTGCTGCCACGCAGCCGTTCGGCGAGCAGTTCCCGCAAGGCCACGCGGCGGTCCGGCTCCGGGCCGCTCATGCCGTTGCTGCGCGCCAGGTCCAGACGCTGCATGACCCAGCCTCGGCTCCAGATGGCGCTGGGAAAATCCAGTGCGTCGGCACTGGTGATTTGGCGGCATTCAATGATGTGGCTCCAGGTTTTGCGCCAATTGACGAAGCGCGGCTGGTACCGCTGTACGCTGTCAAACCGTTTGGCCAGCATCGTGAAATGCCGCCCGGTTTTGCTCCAGGATTGCAAGGCGTCCACCACCACACGTTCGCGCAGCGGCCAGTCTTCAAAACTGGCGTCGCTGATGATGATTTCGGGCCAGCCTTCCGTGGCCGCGCGGCTGAATGCGTCGCGTATCAATTGTTCAAACTCGTGGCGACCTGAAAACCGCCCGGCCCTGAGCGGACCAGCACTCGCCGGGTTAACGATTATCGAGCTTGCTACCGTTTCAGTTTTGTCCAAGTCCATGAATCCACCCCGCTTGTAGCCAGTCCTGAAGCAGTGATTTTGCACCTACGCTGGCCCGCGTCAAGGCGGCTTGGGCGAGTTCACGCTGGTCCGCCAGTTGGCGCATCAAGGTGGCGTCGCGACCGGAGGCTGAAAAACTCTCGCCGTTGATGAACACGTGCCAGTCGTCATACAACATTTTGGTGCGCCGATCCAGGAAAATGCCGCCCCTCAAGGCTGCAACACCTGTGACATCACCCCCACCATGACGCGCAGCCTGTTTCGCCCCCTGAGCCACCCGTGGACTCTGCGGTGGCGCCGTGTCAAACCATACGCTGGATTTAGGCTCGGTCAGGCTCTCACCCAGCGCCCTCGCCTGGGTACGGGGGTTTGCCACCGCTTCCAGCAAAGCTTGCTGCGCAAACGCTTGTAGCGCCTGTGGGATCTGACCGGGGTTTTCTGTTGCAACTTGTTTGCCATCGGTGTACAGGGCGCCGCCGATTTCATCCACTGCGTCGTCCGCCAGGCGTTGCAACAACTCGCGCGCCATCTCGCCCTTGCCGGGCGCGCGAAAACCGATGGAATAGGTCATACATTCACCTACGGCCACGCCGTTATGCGCCCACTTGGGTGGCAGGTACAACATGTCACCCGCCACCAGGTCAAAACTTTGCTCGGGCTCGAAGTTTTGCAAAATTTTCAAGGGCGCGCCTGCCTGCAAACTCAAGTCTTTTTGACGGCTGATATGCCAGCGCCGTGTGCCCTGCGCCTGTAGCAAAAATACGTCATAACTGTCAAAGTGCGGGCCAACACCCCCGCCGTCGCTGGCGTAGCTGATCATCACGTCATCTAGACGCGCATCGGGCAAAAACCGGAACTGGTCCATCAGACCCCGCAGCGCCTGCACTTGCAGGTCAACGCCCTGCACCAGGAGCGTCCATCCTGGCGTTTTGAGTGGCGGCAAGGCACGCCGGGCAAACGGGCCTTGTTTGAGTTGCCAGCCCTTTTTACCGGCGTTTTGCACGATCAATCGTGACTCCACATCGTCCTGCGCGGCCAAATCAAACAAGGCGCTGCGATCAAGCAGCGGTCCCTGGCGGGCGAGCTCAGGGACGGCCTGGCGGATCAGCAGCGGCTTCTTTTGCCAATGGCGTTTCATGAAGACCTGCGGGCTCAGACCGCCCAACAGCGCTAAAGGCTTCGCCAAGTGCTGGGGCAGGGGTTGCGCCAAAAGTTTAGGGGTGTCCATCCAAAGTTCCGTTGCTGATAGTGTGAAGGACAGGGCTTCAAACTGCGACAATTCTCGTATGGAAATCAAAGAACAATGTGTGGTCGCTCTGACCTGGACGCTCAAAGACACCTTGGGCGAAGTGCTGGACGTGCTCGACGAACCGGTGGAGTTTCTCGTCGGCGGACGCGATTTGCTCAAGAAAATCGAGGAAGCCTTGCAAGGACACGAGAAGGGCGCCAAGCTGAACTTACACCTGGAGCCCGAAGACGCGTTTGGTGATTTCAACGACCAGTTGTTATTTCTTGAGCCGCGCGCGCTTTTTCCCGCTGACGTCGAAGCGGGCATGACCTTTGAAGGCGCTTCACTGCCCGAAGGTTGCAGCGCAACTGCGCCCAAAGACGCGCTCTATTCCGTGAGCGAAATCTACCCCGACCACATCGTTCTGGACGGCAACCACCCGCTCGCAGGCATCGCCCTGCGCATCGCGATCAAGGTCGAAGACGTGCGTGAAGCCACTGAAGAAGAAGTGGGCGCGGGCTCGGCCGGCACAGGGTTTTTCCGCATTGAGCCGCTGCATGCTGATCTGCCAGGGAACTCGACGCTGCATTGATCTTCTTCGATGAAAATCGATCGTGGCCTGTGATTGCGAATCGGCGTAGATGAGCAATTTTTTGCTATATTTAATATAGCAAACTATGATTATTCCACGAGACCTGGAAGGCAAAAATTCGTAAAAACCGCGTTGAACGTGCTTATGGAGTGAAATTGTTAACACCCATGTTAACATCTATACAAACGTTTTGACTCCACCAACTCAAAGTCACTTTCTACCTGGCCGGTTTCAACTTACCCCCAACAGGATTTCAAGTCTTCCCTGTCGAGCCGTACCCGCCCTCGCCCCGCACGGACGCGGGGAACTCTGACACCACGTTGAACTGCGCCTGCACCACGGGCACGATCACCAACTGCGCAATGCGCTCCATCGGTTCGATGGTGAAGGCCACATCGCTGCGGTTCCAGGCGCTGACCATCAATTGGCCCTGGTAATCGCTGTCAATCAGGCCGACCAGGTTGCCCAGCACGATGCCGTGTTTGTGGCCCAAACCTGAGCGCGGCAGAATGAGCGCGGCGTAGTTCGCGTCGGCGAGGTAAATCGCAATACCCGTGGGGATAAGTTGCCAGGCGTTGGGTGCGAGGGTGAGCGGCTCGTTCAGGCAGGCGCGCAAATCCAGGCCCGCGCTGCCGGGTGTAGCGTAGACGGGCAAGTTGTTGATAAGGCGGGGATCCAGGACTTTGACATCGACTTTCATGGGCGCACTTTTTCTTTTGAATTTGAACGTGAATGGGAATTTGAAGGAATGGGCCTGAATCGGACGGCTTTGATTTTTCCAGCGCCTGACAGGTCACTATCAAGGCAGGTCACGGCAAAGTTTCAGCGGCGGGCCGTCAAACGCCGCGCAATATCCGCCACCAATTGGCGAGCCAGCACGAGTTTGGAGGCGCGCGGCAGCTCCGTGGCGCCGTGTTCGTCCACCAGCAATAACGCGTTGTCGTCCTGCCCAAACGTGGCCGGGCCGATGTTGCCCACCAGCAGCGGCACTTTCTTTTTCAATCGTTTGGCGGTCGCGTGGCTCAGCAGGTCGTGGCTTTCTGCGGCGAAGCCAACACAGAAAAGTTGCCCGCTCTTGGCGCGATCCGACGACGCAATACCCGCCAGCAAATCCGGGTTCTCTACAAATTGCAAGACTGGCACAGCGCCCGAGCCGTCTTTCTTGATTTTTTGCTCTGACGCGCTGGCAGGTCGCCAATCCGCCACCGCTGCAGTCGCTATAAATACAGTCGCCGATTTCGCAGGCAGAACCAGCGCGTGTTGCATCTCCAACGCAGAAGAAACGTTGATTCGCGCCACGCCGCGCGGCGTGGGCAAATGCACCGGCCCCGCGACCAGCGTGACCTCGGCGCCCGCCTCACGCGCTGCGCGGGCGATGGCAAAACCCATCTTGCCGCTCGAGAGGTTGGTAATGCCGCGCACCGGGTCAATCGCTTCAAAGGTCGGCCCGGCGGTGACCAGCACGTGCTGGCCTTGCAAGGTCCTGGGCTGGAAGAACGCAACCACGTCTTCAAGCAGCTCATGGGGTTCCAACATGCGGCCATCACCTGTCTCGCCGCAGGCCTGGTCACCATTTCCCACTCCGAAAAGTGTAGCGCCATCAGCTTTGAGCTGCGCCATATTGCGTTGCGTAGCCGGGTGCGCCCACATTTCGCGGTTCATCGCGGGGGCAATCAACAAGGGCACTTTGTCCAGCGGTCGCGCCAGGCACATCAGGCTCAAGAGGTCGTCGGCACGGCCATGCAAGAGTTTGGCCATGAAGTCAGCACTTGCCGGGGCGATCAAAATCGCATCTGCCTCGCGCGAGAGGTTGATATGCGGCATGTTGTTCGGCTCACGGGCGTCCCACTGAGAGCCATACACCACGCGGTTGGACAGCGCCTGCATCGTCACCGGTGTGATGAATTGCTCCGCCGCCGCCGTCATCACCACTTGCACGGTGGCGCCTTCTTTGATGAGCGCGCGGCACAGCTCCGCCGCTTTGTAGCAGGCAATGCCGCCACTCAAGCCCAAAACAATGTGTTTTCCTGCAAGGTCGTTCATGCACGCAATTTACCAGAGCGCGCCGCCGCGCCGGGCCGCCCCAAGCAAGGCACGGCCCCCACGGGGGGCAGGGAGCCACACGCAGTGGGCGACCGTGGGGGCGACATATAATTCGAATTTCCCACCCACGGAGCCTAAAACGCTCCCTCTGACATGACCAAATTTGTCTTCGTCACCGGCGGTGTGGTGTCTTCCCTTGGCAAGGGAATCGCCTCAGCCTCCCTCGCTGCGATCCTCGAATCGCGAGGCCTCAAAGTCACCCTCATCAAGCTGGATCCTTACCTCAACGTCGATCCGGGCACGATGTCGCCGTTTCAGCACGGTGAGGTGTTTGTCACCGACGACGGTGCCGAGACCGATCTTGACCTGGGGCACTACGAGCGTTTCATCGAAACGCGCATGAAGAAGGCCAACAACTTCACTACCGGGCAAATCTACAAATCGGTGCTTGAGAAAGAACGCCGGGGTGACTACCTGGGCAAAACCGTGCAGGTGATTCCGCACGTGACCAACGAGATCCAGGAGTTTGTGAAACGTGGTGCCGGTTACGGCACACCCGAAGCGGTGGACGTGGCGATTGTCGAAATCGGCGGTACGGTGGGTGACATCGAGTCCCTGCCCTTTCTCGAGGCCGTGCGCCAAATGAGCCTGAAGATGGGGCCGAACAACTCCGCGTTTGTCCACCTGAGTTTCGTGCCCTGGATCGCCGCCGCGGGTGAGCTCAAAACCAAACCCACCCAGCACACAGCCAAACAACTGCGCGAAATCGGCATTCAGGCCGATGCGTTGATTTGCCGCGCTGACCGACCCATCCCCAAAGACGAACGCGACAAAATTTCGCTGTTTTCCAACGTCGCCGAATGGGGCGTGATCAGCATGTGGGATGTCGATACGATTTACAAAGTGCCGCGCATGTTGCACGAGCAGGGCCTGGATGGCCTGATCTGCGACAAGCTGCGCCTGAACACGCCGCCGGCCAACCTCAAGCGCTGGGACGCGCTGGTGTATGAGACCGAGCACCCCCAGGGCGAGATCAACATCGCCATGGTCGGCAAATATGTCGATTTGTCAGACAGCTACAAGTCGCTGAATGAAGCCTTGCGCCACGCCGGCATGAAAAACCATGTGCGGGTGAAGATCGACTACATCGACTCTGAATCGCTCTCCGCCAAAAACGTCTCGCAGCTCGCCAAGTTCGACGCAATTCTGGTGCCCGGCGGCTTTGGCAAGCGCGGCATTGAAGGCAAAATTTGCGCGGCGCAATTCGCCCGTGAAAACAAGGTGCCCTACTTCGGCATTTGTTTGGGTATGCAAGTGGCGACCATTGAATTCGCCCGCCACGTGGCCGGCCTGGAAGGCGCCAACAGCACCGAATTTGACCCGGACTGCGCCCACCCCGTCATCGCTCTCATCACCGAGTGGAAAGACGCCGACGGCAGCATCAAAACCCGTGACGAAAACTCCGATTTGGGCGGCACCATGCGCCTGGGTGCGCAGAGCTCCGACGTGGCCGCTGGCACCCTGGCCTTCCAGATTTATGGCAGCGTCGTCACCGAGCGGCACCGCCATCGGTATGAGGCCAATGTGAATTATTTGGGCCGTTTGCGCAGTGCGGGTCTGGAAATCTCCGCACTGACGCAGCGCGAGCAATTGACGGAAATCATTGAGCTGCCACAGGCCGTGCACCCCTGGTTTGTGGGTGTGCAGTTCCACCCCGAGTTCAAATCCACGCCCTGGGACGGCCACCCGCTTTTCAACGCCTTCATCAAAGCCGCCGTGGCCCACCAGGTCGCGGGCGTGAGTTTGAAGGCGGTCGCCTAAATGTTTTTCCGCTGGGCCGCTCCCAAGGAAAAATGCGCCCCCTTGGGG
>JANOXL010000012.1:0-13509 GCA_031418395.1 Rhodoferax sp.
CATCCGCATCTGCTGGAAGATCGACAAGATCTGGTGCTGAATTTGCGCACCGAAGAGGACGCATTTGACGTGAATAAAGCCGTGAACCTGGAGCTGCAACCCGGGCAGATGTCGATGCATGACGTGTTCATGATCCACGGGGCACAAGTCAACCGCTCGACCAAACGGCGCGCCGGGGCGGCTTTGCGCTTCATGCCGGGTACGTCGGTGTTTGAGCGCGACATCAACCCGGTGGACGGTAAATCCGGCGTGACCACCGCATTTGCCACGCGGCCTTTATGGCTTTTGCGTGGTGAAGATAAAACCAGGCGCAATGACTTCAAAGTCGGTCACTATAAATAATATAGCAACTTGTGCATATTGTTCGAGACCCAGTGGCCAAAAAAGCTTACAAATTGGCCGAAATCCAAAACTGCGCTAAATAATTAACATGGGTGTTAATTATTCAGTCAAAAGCCTATTGTGCATTGCGCAGTGGCAAGTTCAGCAGCAAGTTCTGCGGTTTGAGTTTGACGAGTTTGTCGGCTGTCACGCCCAATCCCAAATAAACCGGTTTGCCCGCCACATCGGCGCGCATTTCCCGGGGGTCGACAAACGTGAGGCGAAACAGGCTGACCAGGCGCTGCATGCGCGCCTCAGTGACCGGGTTGCCTTGGTACAGATCATTCAGCAAGGCGGATGACGCGGCGTCCAGGCCCACATGCCAGCGCCAGTTGGCGTCTTCAATTTTTTGCTCCGGGCGAATTGTCACCTGCACCCCCAGAAAATGCGCCACCCAGGCTTGCAGCACTTGCGCCAGTGCCTTCAGGCCAGAGCGGGCGCGCGTCATCGTCAGCACCAGGCCGTGGCTCAAATCGTTGCTGACCTCGTGGGTGAAATCGAGCAGGAAATTGTGGCGCCCGGCCTGCGCCCAGTAACGATGCGCATTGGCATCGTTCAGCACCTCCAGGCTGACATCGCGCATTGGCGCCTTGCTTTGTGCCAGGAGCCGGCCGATATCGCCCAGGCCGCCGGTTTCATTGAGTAAATCGAGCACGGTCTGGTCGCCGCACAGGATTTGCCCGTCTTGGGAAACCAGGCGCTGTGGGCGAAACAGCAACTCCGCTGCACGTGCCAATTGCGCCGCCCAGGCGCTCTGCTTATAGGCGTCGCCGGGCGCTGGATCTTCTGGCAGGCCCGTCAGCAGGTTTTGCAAGATATTGCGGGTGCAGGCCTCGGCCACACAATCCAGAAACAAAGGTGGCAGGTTCACGATGCCCGCGCGTAACGTGGCCAGATACCAGGCCTCCAGCGTGCCGGCTTTGAGCAGGCTATCTCGAAACCCCAGGAAGTGGCGGTAGTTGTCCCGCACATCAGCGTCTTCCAGCACTTCCAACTCCTTGACTGGCACGGCGCGTTGTGGCAAGGCGCCCAGTGCGGCGTGCAAGGCGATCTCAGCGGCGCAAGACTCGTCGACCAGCGCCAACTCAGGCCGCGCCAAAAACAGGCGCAGATAGGCGTCGGTGGGTATCAGCCAACCTCGCTGGTCGCGTTGAAGTTGGGAGAAGCCGCTGGAAGGCCAAAAGTCGTCACGGGGCGTTTCGTCAGGGTGAGATTCGGTCAATCAGGGCTTCTTTGGGATGGCTGCAGAGCTGTTATTTTCTTCCAACCGCAGTGTAAAGCTCCGAGATCGGCACCACCCGGCCATGCAGCGGCAAAATGCGCTCGACATTGAGCTTCAGGCGATCCAGGTTTTGCACCAGGACCTGGTGGTTTCCATTGATCACCGCAGGTGTGGGTGTATTGGGCGGGCCAGGCGTGTAGGCGTCGGCTTGGATGAGCAGTTTTTCAGTGGGCAGGTAGACCATGTTGAAACCGTGCGCGTGGACGCTGCCTTCAATGTAATAGGCCTCGACCGTACGTTGGCCGTCTGTGAACACGCGTTTGCCGTCAATGCCGCTGACCACGGCGCGTTTGCCGGATTTGGCCAGCGCATCGGGTGCCACCGTGTTGGGGTTGGCAAAGATGCGCTCAAAGTAGGGCCGGGCCGCCGCGCTGCTGACGATCTCGGCGCCTTCAGCTACCGCGGTGCGCAGGCCACCCGCGTGGTCAAAATGGTGGTGCGAATTGATGACGAAGCGGATCGGCTTGTTGCTGAGCTTTTTGACTGCTGCCAGCAGCGCGCTGGAGCGGCCGTCGTACAGCGGGCTTTCCACCACGATCATGTGGTCCGCCATCTCGATAGCGACGCTGTGGTGGGAGCCGCCCGCCACGTACCAGACGCCTGGTGCAACTTGTGTGGGCGCAGCATTTTCGGCAAAGGCGGTGACCAACGCGGGGGTCTCGATGTTGAGTGCAACATTCGGCTTCACCTCTTTCACCGTCACGTCCAGCACCTCAAAGCCGCCCATGTTTTGCCTGATTTTCATGGGGAACTGCACGCCCCCTGTATTGCGGTAATCCGAATACCAGGTGGTGGTGGCGGTGTCGCCCATCACTGGGCTGGGCTGCACCGACTCGACGCGCTCGACCTGGTGGTTGGCGTTGATGTAAGCGGTGGCGGTGAAGTGCCCCGGCTGGCTGAAGGACACCGCCGTGTAGGTTTGCCCGTTCTCAGATACCTTCCAGGCACCGTGGTTGCTCTTCATCGCGGCTTTGATCACGCCGTGCGGCGAGGTCCAGAGGTCATGCACCCGGCCACTCACGGCCAGGGGCGCTGCGGCGGGCGCGGGTCCGACCATGTTCCACGCCGAGTTGCCGTTGAGCAGGCCGGTGGCGCGTTGCTCGCCTGTGCCCATCAAAGGCACAGCGCCGCCGCCAGTGGGCTCAGCGCGGTTCTGGGCAATGTCCTGGCGCATGGCCGCGCCTTCGTAATCCATCACCCGGGTGAGATTCGTGATGTTGACCTTGGGCCAAGCCATGCCCGGCTGGTAGGCCTGGCCAAAAATACCGCCTGACCCCGAGGCGTCAAACTGAATCGATTTGAGCGCGGCACCGCCCATGGCCGCATTGGCCTGGTTCAGCGCCGTGGGCGCATCGACCGCCTGCATCGACGCGCAGGATGCCAGCGCAACCGCGCCGAGCACGAGCGCAGGGCGCAACAGGCGATAGGCCGGCCTGGGTGGCGCAGCTTGCGGTGCATCGGGTGCTAAAGAAGCCGTGGGCTGGGTGTGTGGCATGGTGTCTCCTGGGTGCGCTTGAATGCGTCGGTTGAGAATTTGATTTTGCCTTCTTTGCTGAAGCGAAGTAAGCTTCGGTTAGAGTCAAACTTGGTGTCATGGTTTCACCTGTGCAGCCGAGGTTGCCCCCGTGTTTACCCGATAACCCTAAGCTATCAAACGCCTCATCCTTACCTAACCATTGGAATTTTTCAGATGAATGACCTGTTTTCTCTCCAAGGCCGCACCGCGTTAATTACCGGCGGCTCGCGCGGCATTGGCCGCATGATCGCCCAAGGGTTCCTCGCTCAGGGTGCGCGCGTGTACATCTCCTCACGCAAGGCGGCGGTATGTGATCAAACGGCCAAGGAGTTATCGGCTAACGGATTTTGTGTGTCGCTCCCGGCCGATGTTTCGAACGTTGAAGGCGTGCGGGCGCTCGCTGCCGCCTTCGCCGCGCGGGAAGGCAAACTCGATATTCTGGTCAACAATGCAGGTGCGGCTTGGGCCGCCGAGTTTGACACCTTCCCGGAGAGTGGCTGGGACAAAGTGGTGGATACCAACCTCAAAGCGCCATTTTTCCTCACCCAGGCGCTGATGCCGCAGCTCAAAGCGGCGGCGAAAACAAGGGTGGCCAAGGTGATCAACATCGCGTCGATTGATGGCGTCTCGGTCAACCCGCTGGAAACCTATTCTTACGCGGCCAGCAAGTCCGGCCTCATCCACCTCACGCGCCGCATGGCACTGCAACTGGCCAAGGACAACATCGTTTGCAGCGCCATCGCGCCGGGGCCGTTTGCCAGCGACATGAACAAGGACGCCCGCGATAACGCGGACGATGTGGCCAAACGCGTGCCTGTGGGCCGCATTGGAACGCCGGACGACATGGCCGGTGCCGCGATCTTCCTGGCCAGCCGTGCAGGGGACTATGTGGTCGGCTCCACGCTGGTGGTCGATGGCGGTGTAACGCATGCCAGATCTTGAATATAATTTATTGAAAACAAAATTGATAATAATATTGAATACGGGTCTCGTAAAATATAAATAACATGTTATATAAATAGGAGTATTTTTATGGATCATTTAAGCGGTTTAGACGCCACATTCCTCTATTTGGAAACTCCTGAAACCCCCATGCACGTCGGTGGGCTCAACATTTATGAGCTGCCAGCGGGTTACAGCGGTGACTTTCTGGACGACCTGCGTGAGCACATTGAAAAACGCATGCACCTGGCGCCGGTGTTTCGCCGCAAGCTGGTGAACATGCCCTTCGAGCTGGCCAACCCGATTTGGGTGGCCGACGACGATCTGGATTTGGAGTACCACATTCGCAGCACGGTGTTGCCCAAGCCTGGCACACGCGCGCAGCTCGACAAGCTCGTCGGCCGCCTGCATTCGAGCCTGCTGGATCGCAGCCGCCCGTTGTGGGAGTTTTACGTGATCGAAGGGCTGGAGACGCCGAAAGACGCAGCCCCTGGCACGCGGCATGTCGCGTTTTATTCGAAGGTGCACCACGCAGCAGTCGACGGCGAAGCCGGTGTTGCGTTGGCACAGGCCATCATGGACGTCAGCCCCGAGCCGCGCCACGTGCGCGCCGCACCCCGCAGGCCCGCCTTGAGCAGCGACAACTTCGGCATTGCCGAGCTGATCGCCGCTGGTCTGAAAAATTCGGCGACACAAACCATCAAACTCGTCAAAACCCTGCCCACGTTGGTGCGGGCGGGCATGCAAATGCTCAAGCCGGCCGCGCGGGAAGACAGCGCCAGCGGAGGCGTGGGTGCGCTCGCCCCCGAGAAAGCCGGCTGGTTTGCGCCTAAAACGCCGATCAACGTCAACGTGACCAACCAGCGCGTGTTCAGCAGTTTTTCGATCCCGATGAAAGAGCTCAAACATATCGCCAAAAGCCACGGCGTGACGCTCAACGACGTGGTGATGGCAATCTGCTCGGGCGCGCTGCGCCAGTATTTGGGCGACCTGAATTGCAAACCCAAACAGCCGCTCCTGGCCGCTGTGCCGGTGAGCCTGCGCGAAGAGGGTAACACCGACATGAGCAACCAGGCCTCGATGATGCGCATCAGCCTGGCCAGCAATATCAAAGACCCGTTGGAGCGACTGCAGGCCATCCGCACCGCCAGTGGCGTGGCCAAAGCCATGACGGCCAGTGTCAAATCTGTGTTGCCGACGGATTTCCCGTCACTGGGCGCGCCCTGGTTGATCAGCGGCGCGGCCTCGCTGTTTGGCCGCTCCAAACTCGCCAACTCGATGCCGCCCATCGCCAATGTGGCCATTTCCAACGTGCCAGGCCCGCGCGTAGCTCTGTACATGGCCGGGGCCAAGATGTTGACTTATTACCCGGTGAGCATGGTCGTGCACAGCATGGGCCTGAACGTCACGGTGCAGAGTTACAACGGCTCGCTCGACTGGGGCCTCATCGCCTGCCGCAAAGTTATGCCCGATTTACCGGAGCTGGCCAAATACATGCTGGCGGCACACGCTGAGTTGATGAAACTCACGCCTGCGGCAACGGTAACGATGGGCCCTGGTGTCAGCGCAGGAGGCCCCGCCAAATCAGCCAGCAATGTGGTTGAACTCAAGGCTGCCTCAACCGAGCCCAATCCCAAGCCATTGCCTGCTCGGAAAACGTCCGGTGTACGCAAGGCTGGGGCCTCCCAAGACAACCGGGTCAAGCCAGCCAAGTACGTCGCCGGAAGATCTGTCTAACGAAGACGGTCAATGGATGGCGGTCAAGACGCGCGCCATCGGTAGACGCGCAATCGGCCTGCCTGCGGTGCCCTCAGCCAACACCAACGTGAATTAGGTATCACGGTTGGTGAATGGCCTGTCATGAATGTGGAAATCGGGAACTGACGCCTTTGATGTCATATCCGTTGGCTGTGCGTTAACCGGGTTCCCCGCCCGTCGGTGGCCTGAGATTTATTGACTTGAATTCGGCGCCATTTTGCTGGCGGCATGCCAAATTCGCGGCTGAATGCCCGGCTAAATGCGGTGTCGGTTTGGTAGCCCACTTCTTCAGCAATTTGGATCAGTGGCACGTTGCTGCCCGACAGAAGGTTGGCGGCCAGAAGCATCCGCCATTGCGTCAAATATTGCATGGGCGCGATCCCGACGATTTGCTGGAACCTTTCGGCGAGAACCGACCGGGATGTTCCAGACTCACTGGCCAACTCCTCCAGAGTCCAGGCCTTTGAGGGGCTTTTATGCATCGCACCCAAAGCCGCTCCAATGATGCGGTCACCAACCCCAGCGAGCCAGCCCGCGGTCCCCGGCGTTTGTCCGTTCATGTAGATGCGCAGAACCTCAATAAACAAAACTTCTGACAATTTGGCCAAAACGCCCATGCCGCCTGGGCGGGGCGATCTGGCCTCACTAAGCGCATATCGCAAAGACGCCTCAAGCCAGGCGCCCGCATTGGATCCCCGTACGTTGACCTTGACGACGGAGGGCAGCCCCGCCATCAGCATGCGGGCAAGACGTGCATCACAGGCGAGGTAGCCGCACACCAATCGTGTCACCGCGCCTCCGCCACCGTAGGCCAGCTGACGAGGGCGCTTGGACAGCACCACATCCAGCTTGGCGCCCGTTGCGGCCGGAACGCCCGGTGCCGAGGCCATTCGGTGCGCATCGCCCTGGGGAAAAATAACGGCATCACCCGCGACGAGATGCACAGGCGCCTGCCCGGTCATCTCAACGTAGCATTCCCCCTCGGTAATCATATGAAATATCACCACGCGTTCGGCCCCCGGCTCCAGGAATGGCGCCGCATAGTCGGCGTGCGGCGACTGGTAGCACCAGGGTGCAGTGAATCGGCCGTTGATGAAGATCGCCCCGATCAGCCGCACCACCCTCAGGGTTTCTGACAGGGCGTCCACTATGCTGACGTCACGGTGACATGCAGGCCAAATGGGGTCGCTTTTACCAAGGCGCTCGGAACCGGCGAATGGCCGAGGCATTTCGCAACCAGGGTCTCCAATACCAGGGCAGATGTTCCGTTGGCAGCGATGGAGACGCGCAGTTCAACGTCGAAGGGTCCCGCGGCGACAGGGTCGCCGTTGGACTCGGCCATGCCTAAAAGACCCCTCGCATCGGAAAGGCTTGCGACCTGCACCTCAAGGGCGGTGAGTTCAATGCCTTGGCTCGCTGCGGCCAGTGTGATGGAGGTTGCGGCACAGGAAGCAATGCCTGCGCGAAACAGCCAACCGGGAGTGACCTGATCACCGGTTCCACCCAACTCCACAGGCATGTCGGTTTCAAATGCCTTGCCCTCGGCGCTGCGGACAAGTACCCGGGTGCCGCTTTCCCATCGGGCAACTGCGGGTGGATCGACGTGTATGCCAAGTTCAGGGCGCCGCTGAAACGCGGCTTTTACCCGGTTGACCGCCGCTCCAATATGTTGAAGTGCCATTCTTTCATCTCTCGATTGATTTGGAAGCTTGCCATTTTCACCGGGTTGTACCTTTTCAATCGTGCATTGAGCGAGCCCGAACTTGCCGCAGGATGATTGAGCAGAAAATCCGGACGTTCGGGCAACTGCAAGGTGCCTCTAACGCCAAATTCGGACGCCGGATCAATACGTCGCGACGCGCGGGCAGGACGGATATGCGCAGACCGCGTGAAACTGCCATTCTCGCCACTCTGATTGGACTTCACCATGGAAACTTTTGTTGACCTCAACGCCCTCAAAACAAAGCAACAGTCCGCCTGGGCCAGCGGTGACTACGCTGTCATTGGAACCACGCTACAGATCGTCGGCGAATCGCTGGCCGAGGCCTGCGACCTCAGGTGGGATGAACGCGTGCTCGATGTTGCGGCAGGCAATGGCAATGTCAGCCTCGCCGCAGCGCGTCGTGGCTGCAAAGTCATTTCTACTGACTATGTGGGCAGCTTGCTGGAGCGCGGTGCCGAGCGCGCCCGGGCCGAACGTCTGGAGATGGATTTCAAGACCGCCGATGCAGAAAACCTCCCTTTTGCCGATGCAAGTTTTTGACGTCGTGTTGTCCACCTTTGGTGTGATGTTCACACCCGACCATCCCAAGGCAGCTGCCGAGATGGTGCGTGTGTGCCGGCCGGGCGGGCGCATCGGTATGGCCAATTGGACGCCGGAGGGATTTATCGGCCAGGTGTTCAAGACCTTGGGGCGGCATCTGCCACCGCCGGTCGGTGTGCAGCCCCCCTCGCGCTGGGGCGTGGTCGCCCACTTGGAGTCATTGTTTGGCGCCTCTGCCACAGCCATCCAGGCGAAGCCTCTGATGTTCAACTTCCGTTACCGTTCTGCAGCGCACTTTATCGAGGTGTTCCGCACCTGGTATGGTCCCGTGCACAAGGCCTTTGCAGCACTGCCCGCCGATGGCGCGATGGCGCTTGAAAAGGATTTGACGGATCTGCTCAATCGCATGAACCGCGCAGGCGACGGCGCATTGGTGGTGCCAAGCGAGTACCTTGAAATTGTTGTCACACGGGGTAAATCTTGAAAACTTCGGTGCAGGATGCGCAGGCACCGCTGCGTAGCCTTTACAGGGAAAAGCCGACATTGGCCATGGTTGTCGATCATGCGCGCTCTTGCGGCCCCAACCCTGCTGACCCCTTCCGCTCATTGGTGGAACCCATGGATGGATGCGGCGTTTCCATTCCCGTTGGCGTGCACCGGGCCTTGGGGGGTCCGCACGACGCGCCCACCCCGGGCGATTTGTTATGCGCTGCGCTGGCGGCCTGCCAGGATTCGGCATTGAGATTGGTGGCCAATCGCTTGGGCGTTGAAATCCTTGCACTGGAGGTTCGGGTAGCAGCGCAAGTGGATGTGCGGGGCGCTTTAGGCATGGCTGACGGGGTGCCTGTAGGTTTTCAGTCGATGACCTGCGACATTGATCTGAAAGCGAAGGACGGAACAGCTCCGAAATTGCTCGAAACCTTGCGGGTGGCTGCCCAACGGTGCTGCGTGGTACATCAGACCCTGCGCCATCCACCGGCAATAACGACCCGGTTTGGCGTCCTTGCGTCAGACACCGGCGGCACCCGGAAGACTGCAGCCTGAAATTTCTGCCCCGCGGCGCCTTGGCAAGCGCTCAGATGAGGATTCGAGATCGCGGCTTGATCGCCTGCCGCAAAGGCATGCCCGATTTGCCGGAACTCGCCAAATACATGCAGGCGGCGCATGCGGAGTTGGTGAAGCTCACGCCCGCTGCTTCAGTTGCAGTGCCCACTAATGTCGTGGCGCTGAAGCCAGCGCGAGCCACCATTTCCGCAACCGGCAAGCGGGTAGCCAACACGGCGTCCAAAAAGTCGGTGCGCAAGACCTTCGCCAAAATGGCCTGATCTAGCCTCAGCCCAAAATAAAGCCAGGCGGGCTTGGATATCGCCTGCTAGTTGCGTCCGGGTTGATGTATGTCAAATCCGGAACCTCCAGTTCGTAGAAAAATCCCCCCCAGATTGCGCACTTTAGGGGGATTTACATGCAGCAGGACATTCGGGGCCAGACCGAATCAATGGAGAAACGCTCGGCGTTGACCCACAGTTACGGCCTTCACGCCCATTTAGGTTCCTGCGACTTCCAGGCGGCGGTGCAGAGCGTGATTGCAGCCCTCAAGGCGGAAGGATTCGGCGTGTTGACCGATATCGATGTCAAGGCGACGATGAAAGCCAAGCTGGGCATTGATGTCTCCGAGCATCGCATCCTGGGTGCCTGCAACCCTGCGCTGGCGCACCGGGGGCTTACGGCGGAACCCGATTTGGGGCTGCTACTTCCCTGCAACGTGACGGTAAGGCAGGATGCTGAGGGCCATGTCACCGTAGCCTTGATTGACCCGATGGTGATGGTCCGGCTCAGCGGCAACCCGGAAGTCGAGGCGGTGGCGCAGGAAGCTTTCGAGAGGCTCACGCGGGTGCGCAACGCGCTCGCATTGCGTCTGGCATGAGCCCAGCAAGCCGCAGTTTTCAATGCATCAATCAACAAGGAGCCATCCCATGCCAACACCGATGAATCGTTCAAGCGCGAGCCTTGTCTTGGTCGCCAGTCTGTTTGTGGCCACTTCTTCCATGGCCTCAGACCTTTTCACAGACGCCATGTTGGAGGCTTACACACCTTACCGAGTTGCGCTGTTCAAGACAAACAGCAATTCTCAGGCCGAATCGAGCCTGGCGATTGGCCAGGCACAGCGATCCTGGCGCCAACTGCAAAGCCAGTTTGTCGCCAAACCGCCCGCCCCCTATGACCGCGATGGCGCGTTTGCCGGATCGCTCGACGAGGTCGCAAAGGTGTACGCCAAGGCCGAGGAGCAGGCCGCTGCCAACCAACTGGCGGCGGCGCATGAAACCCTGGAAGCAGCGCGGGACATCATGGCCGAATTGCGCCGTCGCAACCAGGTCATCGTGTACAGCGATCACATGAATGCCTACCACGCTGAAATGGAGGATGTACTGATCAACGGCCCCAAAATCCTTGCCGAGCCCAACGGCATGTTGCAAATGATCGCCATGGTGGGCGCGTTGGATTACCTCGCCAAGAAGCTGATAACCGAAGCACCCGCCAAGGTGGTGACAGACGCCGATTTTGAAGGCCTGGTTAAACCAGTGGTGAAGTCGGTGGCCGATTTGCGCAAGGCGTTGTGGTCGCAAGACCCGATGCTGGTCAAGGAAGCCTTGGGCAAGGTCAAACAACCCTACAGCAAACTCTTCTTGAAATTTGGTTAGACGCGGGTCGCCGTGTGGGTGGTGGCCGGTTTGCCTTGACCCAAGCGCCCAACATCAGGCGGACTTGTTGAGGTGGTAAGTCAACGCCTGGCCAATACACAAACGGATGACGTCTTTGGGCAGCTTTTGGCCTTCGTCAAACAGGAGGGCGCGGTTACCGTCAAACCTGAGTTCGTTGGGGAAAAGCGTTCTGAAGGTGTCCACCAGATTCGTCTGGCAATGAAAATAGATGCCGAACTGAGCTGGCGCAGATTTCTTCCAGGCCAGACGGATCGTGCTGCCACTTTTGCTTTGCGGCGTCAGGTACGCAGGTTCGCCCCATTTCAGGGTTTCTTCAAGCTCACCGACGCTGGAAAGGCCCGCAGCGGTTTCGAAAATCAGTTCGCGGACGGCCAGCGCTTTGCGGCGAACCGGCGCGGGCCAGTCTGCAAAGACCTGCGCCACTGCAGCGTTGGCAAAAGGGTGGGTGGCCATGGCTTCAACCTCGTGAAAAACGCCGACCCAGTGGGGGGCAATAGGTAGTCAAGAGGCGCTCACATCACGGAGTAGTGTTCCTCGTGAAAGCAACTGGGCGAGGGTTGACGTGGAATCCACGGAGGCGTCAGTCGTTGTTAACATGGGTGTTAATTATAATCGCAAATCGACTGGAAATTTCAAGATTTATGAAAAACAGGACGCCAGGTCTCGGAATATATGGGTATTCAGCTATGGAAAATATAGCTAATTCAAATTTAAAGTGCGGCCACCGGAATGCAGATGTCGCACTCCATGACACCTGTAGCGGCGTCATAGGACGAATCCGGCCCATAGAACTCGAAGCTGGGCCGGGCATCGAGCTGCAGGCCGCTGGCGGGAAGCCAGTCGCGCAAGATGGACTGCCAGCCAGCCGGAAATTGTGCGCCAGTTCCCCTAAAACGGCCCGAAGCATAACGCCCTCCTGGCAGCGTGGTCAGCAAGGCGCCGCCCGAGGGCACGAAGCCTGCAGGCACTTCAACGCAGGTGTCGTAGCGCAGTTTTGCAGGTTGCACGATGCCGGGGTCGTCGTGGCTGATGCCGTAGCGCGGCTTGTCCAGCAATTGGTGCGTCGTCGCCCACGGGTAATACACGGTTTGCCAGAACTGGGCGATGGCCTCGCCGGGCGGGCCGACGTAACGCAAATAGGCCACGGTGGTGGGTTGGCGTTCAATCAAAGTGACTCGCATGGCAGGCTCCAAAGGGTGAATGAAGCCTTCAGTTTCGGGTGCGGGCCAGGGGTGCGCCTGACCCGGATTGCTAACGTGCTGACCAGAATTGCGAAGCATCGGACTGGCCAGGAATGACAGGCTTGCCTGCTGCTCGCTGGCGCGTTGTTGCGCAACGCGGGCGCGCCAGATGGAGGGCGGCAGACCAAAGTGCAAACGAAACGCGCGCGAGAACGCCTCAGAGGAGCCAAATCCGACACCCAGCGCCGCATTCAGAACCGTCAGGCGCGGTTGCGCCGCCAGTCGCATGGCCGCCACTTCGACGCGGCGGCGGCGCACATAGTCGCCCAGGGTCTCGCCCATCCAGGCGGAAAAAAGACGATGAAAATGAAAAGGAGAGAAGTGCGCCACTTCGGCGAGGGTGGCGAGCTCCAGCGGCTGGTCGAGTTGCTGGTCAATATATGCCAGCACATGGTGCATGCGACGCTGGTATTCCTCTTGGCTCGCTGTGGCGTTTGGCAAAGCGGACGTTATCGGTGGCGTTGACACTTTCCCCTTTTGTGCATTTATTAACATGGGTGTTAATTTCTATTAAAAAAGCAGGAAAGCTTCACTGTTTCAAGGAAAATTGGACTATTGGTCTCGTATTATATGGTTACTATGCTATATTAAATATAGCTAAACACAGTGCCAAAGCTGATGCGTTTCACAGCGGCGGCTTGCAATTGCGCGCCGGTTCCCTTAAAACGGCCCAAAGCATAACGCCCTCCTGGCAGCCAGCCCAATACTGAACCATCAAGCTGCGATCACTGCGTTACTGCGGCAGCGCGCGTAAAAATTCCACAATCGCATCGGCTGCCGCCTGTTCCTTGCCGCGCCACTGCGCGTCGGCCCCGGCGATCATGACTTGCCGTGATCCCGTCGCCGCCAGCCGCAGCAGCCCGGCCCTGCGCCATGCTGCTGATACGGTGACGGGGATGTCTTGCTCGCCATACAGATCCAGCACAGGAAACGGGTAGTTGCGCACAGCGGACGAATAACCACCTGTGAGCGAAATGCACACCCAGGCCCGATAGGCGTTGCTGGCTGCCTGCTGGTCAAGGTGGACATTCGCCATCCACGAGCCCATGGTGTGGCTCACTAACGCGACCTTGGTGTGGCCTTTGGCCTTCAACCACGCGCTGGCAGCTTGCAGGCGGCTGCCGGCCTCGGGGAACAGGGCGGGGTAGTAGTTGTCAACGGTTGCGTCTTTGCCCGCGACGGGCAGCTGAATCGCCAGCGTGGTGTAGCCCATGTCGTGCAGGCGCTGGCGCAGGCTGCCGGTCAGGCCTTCATCCGGATGGTTGCCCACGCCGTGCGCGAGCACCACCGCGGGCAGATCGGCTTTGCCCTTGGCGTACAGACTCAAGAATGGACGGAAGTTTGAGGGGGAGCCGGGGGGTGGCGCAAGGGTGACCGCCTCGCCCACCACCAGTTGGGACTTGACC
>JANOXL010000013.1:0-14357 GCA_031418395.1 Rhodoferax sp.
CGGAAGTCGGCGTGCTGGACATGTTGCGCTTCCAGAAATTCACTGCTGGTTTTGGCTGGACGCCCGAATACGGGAACGCGGACAACAGCAAGGAGGAGTTCGAACCCAGCCCCAGGCCCGCCGTGCCGATCAGCACCGGCCACATCACCCCAAAACGATCCGAAAGTTTGCCCATCACAATGCCGCCGATGCCAAAACCGATCATGGTCAAGGTGTACGGCAGTGAGGCGTCGCCGCGCGCCACAGCAAATTCGCGCTGGATCACCGGCAGCACCACAGTGACCGAATACATGCCCACGCCGCCAATCGTCATCAGCGCGAGGGACACCATCAGGCGCATCCAGGCGTAAGCGGATTCGCCTTGCTCGACCTGACTTTGGGCAATCGGGTTCACGGTCTGCTCAGTAGTCATAAGTACACCGATTGTGGCGGGTCATTCGGGCTTTCATGCTGGATTGACAAATGGCATCAGGCTTGCCACACGCCGTAACCCGCCTTGCGCAGTGTGATGCCCAGCTCAATCTCCATCACTTGCGCTTTTTTGTAGGGCATGGGGTTAAAACGCTCGTACAACGGCGGCATCAGGTGCAGACCGTAATCCAGAACGTAGCGGTTGTGCTGAATGCCGGCCTTATGTTTATCGAAACGAACATCCGGGTCCAGCCCGGTCATGCCCACGTAGACGAAGGGTTTGCCCAACTGGTAATCGGGGTTGCATTTGCGAAAACGCGGCTCGTTCCAGACCTGATCTGCCAGCGCCACCACGTACACATGGTAGTGGTGGCTTTTTGGGTGGTTTTTGGAGACGCTTTGCTGGACGCCGCGTGGCCCTTTGGCAGGTTCCGCCAAGGGCGCAGGTCAGGTCTTGACAGTCGCCGCTTTGCGATCTGCGGCAACCCTTTGCGCTGACGGCCGCTCGCCCAGCATCTTCATGTAGTCCTTGTAGTTCACGCCACCGGCGAGCAGCAGGTCTTCACCGTAGATGACCTTGGTCGCCATGCCCACCAGCGGTAAGTTGGCATAGGCCGCGCAGTCAGCCTGGGTAAAGGTGTTGCCCGCGACGTAAGGCGCGAATTTCGCCAGGCGCTTGAACGCGGCAATGTTTTTTTCCAGCTGTTTGCGAATGCTGGCCTTGGTCTCGTCGCTCAAGGCGGCGCCACCAAAAAAGGCCTGCCCGTAGAGCTGGCGCGCGGTGATCTCCAGGTGCCAATCAATGAAGGTATTGAGCTCGCTCACCTTGGCGCGTGCGAAGGCGTCAGAAGGCAGCAAAGGCGGATTGGGGTAAGCCACCTCCAGGTAGTCCAGAATCGCCTGACTCTCACAAATGCCGCCTTGTTCCGTCTTGATATACGGAATTTTGGCCAGCGGCGAGGCGGACAACACCGCTTCGTCCGTGCTTTTGGTCATCACGGATTCTTCGGTGAAGGCCACGCCTTTTTCGAGCAAGGCCATTTTGGCTTTGTTGTAGTAGTTGGAAACGGCAAAGCCGCACAAAGTAATCATCGGGTGATCTCCTGAAGTTGAGGGAACGTGATGGCGAAAGTTTAGTGCGGCAATCGTCGTCACGGGTGCGGCGGGTGCAACACCGGCGACAAGGGGCGTTTCACTCCTGGCTAGCGCCCGTTTAACGGATACGCTGGGTCGGTGTAGCCCGGCGTGGACGGGTGGCCAGGCTTGACCAGGCTGTTGACCATGGCCTCGTCGTCCTTACTGACCACGTAGTCCAGCGCCGGCAAATAATCCTGCCATTGCGCCAAGGTGCGTGGCCCGGCAATCACTGCGCTGATACGCGGGTTCGCCAACACCCAGGCGGTAGCGAATTGGGCGAGTGAAATACCTTTATCCACCACATAAGCCTGCAGTTTTTGGGCAATCACAAGTGACTCCTCCCGAAACTCGGTGTCGGTAATGCGCCTGTCGCCACGCCCGGCGCGGGTGCTAGGGTCGGGCTTTTGGCCGGGTGCGTATTTGCCAGTAAGCACGCCACGGGCCACGGGCGAATAGGGCGTCACACCGATGCCGTAAAACGCGCAGGCGGGCAACACCTCGACCTCGGGCATGCGGTTCAACAAGTTGTAATACGGCTGGCAGACCACCGGCGCTGGCAGGCCGATCTGGCGCGCCATATGCACCGCCTCGGCAATGCGCCAACCGCGAAAGTTACTCACACCCCAGTAGCGAATCTTGCCTGCTTGCAGCATGGCCTGCAAGGCGCGCAGGGGTTCCTCCAGGTTCATGCCGTTGATGTCCAGGTGCATGTACAAAATATCGACGTAATCGGTTTGCAGGCGCTGCAGGCTGGCGTCAATCTCGCGCATCATCCAGGTGCGGGAGAAGTGGCTTTCGTTGACGCGCTCGCTCATCTTGTTGCCCAGCTTGGTGGCCAAAATCCAGTCATGCCGCTGGTTTTTAAGCAAAGCACCCAGCATGGTCTCCGACGCACCTTTGGTGTAAACGTCCGCCGTGTCGACGTAGTTCACGCCGTGGTGGCGGGCGTCGGCCACGATGCGTGCCGCCTCCTCCTGGCCGGTCTGGTCGCCAAACATCATGGTGCCCAGGCACAGCGTGGAGACTTGAAGGTTGCTTTTGCCCAGATTTCGGTAATGCATGGTGAGAGTCTCGCAGGTTAAACACTGTCAATTCGCCCACTATTTAACCCTAGAATGCCCGCCAAAGGAGTTTGGACTGATGAATACTTTGATCGTTTTTGTTGCCGTTTATCTGGCGATCACTATTTCGATTGGCCTGGTCGCCGCGCGGCGGGTCAAAACGGCCAAAGATTACCTCGTAGCGGGGCGTGGCCTGCCGCTGTACATGAACACGGCCACGGTATTTGCCACCTGGTTTGGCGCCGAAACCGTGCTCTCGGTTTCTGCAACCTTCGCCAAAGACGGCCTGGGCGGCATCGCGGGGGACCCGTTTGGCGCATCGGCCTGTTTGGTGCTGGCGGCGATTTTTTTCGCCCGCGTCTTCTACCGCATGGATTTGATGACCATCGGCGACTTTTACAAAAAGCGCTACGGCAAAGGCGTGGAAGTGTTGACGTCGCTCGCCATTGCCGCGTCGTACCTGGGCTGGACTTCGGCGCAGATGACTGCATTAGGTCTGGTGATTCACGTCTTGTCCGGCGGGCTGCTGGATCTCAACACCGCCATCATTCTGGGTGCCGCAGTGGTGCTGGTGTATACAATTTTTGGCGGCATGTGGTCGGTTGCCTTCACCGATCTGTTTCAAACCGTGATCATCCTGATTGGCCTGACTTTGGTGGCGTTTTTAGTCGGTGGGCAAGCCGGTGGTTTTGACAAGGTGCTGACCCAGGCGGTTGCGGATGGCAAGTTCAATTTCTTCCCGGCAAGTTCAGACACCAAAGCCTGGTGGGCCATGGCAGGCGCGTTTTTCACCTTTGCGTTTGGCTCGATCCCGCAGCAAGACGTGTTCCAGCGCATGACCAGCGCCAAGGACGAAAACACCGCCGTACGCGGCACCCTAATTGGTGCGGCTATCTACTTTGTGTTCGCTTTTGTGCCGATTTTTATTGCCTACTCGGCCATCGTCGCTAACCCTGAGGTGGCCAAGCTGTTTGGCGGCGAAGATGCCCGAGAAATCCAAAAAATCCTGCCTGACCTGGTGCTCAACAAAATGCCGCTGTGGGCGCAGGTGATGTTCTTTGGTGCCCTGCTCTCTGCTATTTTGTCCACCGCCAGCGGCGCGCTGTTGGCACCGACGGCCACTTTCACCACCAACGTGCTCAAGCCCTTTGTGCCGCACATGAGCGACCGTACCTTCCTTTTGGTGCTGCGCCTCACCCTCGTCACCTTCACGCTGGCGGCCTTGGTGTTTGCGCTGAACTCGCGCAGCACCATGTATGAGATGGTGCAAAACGCCTACAAAGTCACCTTGGTCATGGCCTTTGTGCCCTTGGTGGCAGGGGTTTATTGGAAGAAGGCGACGACCCAGGGCGCGTTGTTGTCCTCCCTGATGGGCGCATTTGTCTGGCTGGCTTGTGAAAAGCTGGCCCCAGAAGCCATGGTGCCCGCGCAGTTGACGGGCCTCTTGGCCGCGGTCACTTTTATGCTGCTGGGCTCATTGGCGCCGCAGGTGATGAAAAACGCCGGGCATCCGGTGAGTAAACACCCGATCGCCTGATCCAGTCGCAGTTTGCGGCTTTACATTAGCGTCGCGTCGCCTTCGTCAGATGCATGCCGGCATCGACTTTGAGCAGTTCACCGGTCACCGTGCGCGCGCCGGTGAGCAGCCAGAAGATCGCATCGGCCACGTCTTCAGGTGTTGTGGTCGTCTCCAGCGGGGACAACTGCTGGCTGGTGGCCTTGATTTTTTCAAACGCCGCTTCGCCCAATCCATCCGTAAACCAGCGCGAACTGATCAAGCCAGGGCACACCGCGTTGACGCGGATTTCAGGCGCGAGCTGGCGTGCCAGGTGCAAAGTCAAGGTGTTCAGCGCGCCCTTCGACAAAATATAGGGCACAGACGACCCCGCCCCCGAGATGCCCGCCATCGACGACACATTCACCACCGATCCCCGCGCCGCCTTGAGTGCTTCAACGCAAGCGCGCACCATCTGGAACGTGCCCACCGTATTAACGGCGTAAATGCGCTGGAACTTCTCGGCGTCCAGCGCGGCCCAGTTGGAGAGTCCGCCGAAATCGGTCACACCCGCGTTGTTCACCAGCGCGTCGATGCGGCCCCACTTGGCCAGCGCTGCCTGCGCAAGTTTGACGCAATCCGCATCGACGGCCACGTCGGCCTGGACCAGTAAGGTGTCTGCACCTGCGGATTGGGCGGCTGCCTCGGTCGCGCGCGCCTCCGTTTCACTGCGCGAATAATTGATCAACACGTTCCAGCCCCGCTGCGCCAGCATCAGCGCGAGCGCCGCGCCCACACCTGTGCCAGAACCCGTGATAAGCGCGACTTTTCGATCTGCCATGACATCTCCTTGAAATCAATCGGTGTTTGAACGCCGCCATGGGTCAGCAGCTTTCACTTGATTTTGCCTCAAGCGACACGGCCCTTTATGCCGCTGCTTTACCATGCGAGTTGAAGGCCTACTCAACGCACTACCTCGGGTTACCCAGCGCCCAACCCTGAGTCCATCGCTACACACCTGCCCCTACTCATGCCAACGTCCCCACTTGTCCCTGGCCCGACGCCATATGCTTTGCCGGTTGATTTGGAGCGCACACCTGCGCTGCGCCAAATCCTGGTGTCGCGGCTTCAGGCGTTTGACATCCAGGCTGCGCCCGCCTCTTCTACGGGCGAACTGCGCCACGCCGCCGTGTGTGTGGCCATCATCGACGAGGGCCATGGCGGGAATTTGCCGAGCCTGCGCGCCTACCCGCACTGGCGCACTCAGGCTGCGCTGTTGCTAACGCGTCGCACCGGCCACTTGCGCAACCACGCCGGCCAATGGGCGCTGCCCGGTGGGCGCATCGACGTGGGCGAAACGCCCGAACAAGCGGCGCTGCGCGAGATGCGCGAAGAGGTGAATTTGCCGCTGGAGGCCGACGCCGTTTTGGGTCGACTGGACGATTTCGTCACCCGCTCGGGTTACCTGATCACACCCGTGGTGGTGTGGGCTGGCGCGGCCAAAGCGGTGGTGGCCAACCCTGACGAAGTAGCCAGCATTCACCGCATCGCTCTGGCAGAGTTCTTGCGGGCCGACGCGCCGATGTTGGCCCAAGAAACCCACAGCGACCAACAAGTGTTGCGCATGCCCGTGGGCGACACCTGGATCGCCGCGCCCACTGCGGCCATCATTTACCAGTTCCGCGAGTTGTGCTTGTTGGGCCGAAGCACCCGCGTGGCGCATTTTGAGCAGCCCAAATTTGCGTGGAAGTGAGAGCGGCATCCTTCGATGCGGTTGGCGGGTACTTGCAGCAACTATTCGAACAGAACAATGCCCCAACTGACCAGGGCCACCATCCACTACGGGACCGTGGCAAGGTTCTGAAAATGGCCGTAGCATGCCAGCGGTATGAAGCAAATGCTGGTAAAAAGAAGCACCGCAGTTTCCGTATAAAATAGAATTTAACCAATATATTGAATTAGTTTTATCAATTTTTTGCTATGTAAAAAATAGCTGATTATGTTTTATTTTTGAGACCAAAGAGCTTTTTCTTACTAGGTTACGAATTTCATTTTATATTTTATTGTCGACACATTGCATTGCGAACCATCCGCTTCGACCAGAGTCCACCCCAGCCGCGTATTTCAATTACAAACGAGGCGCAGCCTCACCTCAGGAGACATCCACATGACATCCATGCCCACCCGCATTTTCGCCAAAGCCGCATGCAGCAGCGCCCTGATATTCAGCAGCGCATTGCTTTGCACGAGCGCTTTCGCTCAAAGCGGCGCCGGTCTGATCAGTGAACGCAGCATTTCAGCGGATACCGCGCTGGAGCTGGCCTCTGCCAGTCTGGCCCGTTGTCGTGCAGACGGCTTCAAGGTGACAGTGACGGTGATCAACCGCCATGCCCGCACGGCTGTTGTGCTCAGCGACGACGGCGTGAACCCGCACACCATTGAGAACTCATTCCGCAAGGCCTACACCGCCTTCACAACCCGCACCGGCACCGTCGAGATGGCCAAACGCGCGCAGCCTGGCCTGTCGGGCTTCATGCTGCTGGCCAATATTTCCCCACTGGATGGCGGCGTGCCGGTCTTCGCCTCCAACAAGGAGCTCGTGGGCGCCATCGGCATCTCGGGCGCACCGGGCGGCGACAAAGACACCACCTGCGCCATGGCAGGGCTGGAGAAAATCGCAAGTAAGTTGTGAACCGGGTAATGGGCGTCTCAGTGGGCCTCTTTGCTCAGGAAATTGACGGCAAACCGACGGCGTTGTCTATCAATGCGGGGAAAAACGGGTTTGTGTTGCCGTATTGACGATGCTGCGCGTCGCCTCCCTGCGGCACGGCACTGGCGTTGAGGCGCGGATAAGCTGCTGAATGCGATCGGGCGGCGCGAGAACAAGTCGGGCGAATGCTCGGCTTGACTCGAACTGCTGTTCACTCGCCGCTACGCGCGGGTTGGCAGCTGGAAGTTAAGCAGCCGGGTGGAAACGTAGGTTTCGGCCAGAAAACACAGTAATGCCAGCAAAAAACTCAACACGCCCGAGAGAAACCCAACCACTGCCCAGCGGGCACTGTTGAAACTGGTCAACTCGCCGACAAACAGCAAAATGATGGTCAGGCCAATCAGAAAGCCACAGGTCGTCAACAGCGCGATGCAACCGTTGGCCAGACGTCCTCGAAGCCGTAACTCGGCGAGTTCTTTGGCGGCACTGGCCAAAAAAGCGTCATCGCCCGAGACCGCAGCGCGGTCTTCCACCAGCCTTGCCCGATCAATGATGCGCGCCAGGCGCCCAGCCACGGCGCCGATCATGCCCGACACGGCGGTGAGCAGAAACACCGGTGCTACAGCCAGTTGAATACCGTGGGTGATGGTGTCGGTGTCAAGTGCAAGGGCCATACAGTCACATTGTTCTCACAAAACCTCAAACACCTCGTAAATCGGCCCCGCCGCCTCACGCCGACCCATCGCCACAAACAGCGCGCGGTTGAGCCAGGCATATTGCGCCGCCGCCGTTTCAAACTCCGGTGCGGCACGCATGTAATAGGTCGTCGGGTCCACCGACTCACCCTTGGCCATGCGGTCCAGCACGTCTTTCGGGCCATGGCGCATGCCCTTGTAGTGCATGTAGATCAGCGCGCCGTCGTCGGTTTTGAGCGTCAGGCGCACGTCCAGGCACAACACGCCGTCGTTGCGCAGCAAGAGCCAGTCGCCACCCGGCGGCGACACCACCGTGCCGCGCAGGCGGTCGCCGACAAACGTGCCACCCGTCACGGTGGCGATCTTGCGTACCCCGTAAGGCGTTGCGCCAAGGTCTTCGATACTGGGAACAGTGAGCGTGAGTGTGAAAACAGGGCGTGATGGGATCATGTGAATCGAACGGATAGTTGAATGAGAAGGAAGGTACTCGGGAATATACCGCGCCCGACACAACGCAGCGGGTCACTGGGCACCACGCCTTGAGACTGTCCAGTTCATGGCCAATCCGGATCCAACTCAGGTCTCGCTAATCCCCCCAAAGGCGGGTTTTCCGCGCTCACCTTTCTGGACGACCAGGCCCCTGCGTACCCTGCGCCCGCGCTGACAGATAGGCATAAAGATCGGCAATGTGCGCCTTCACCTCTGGCTCACCTTGCCACGCCGGCATGGTGATCTGCCCCTCTTTGCCCTGGCGGTTCAACTCGTCTTGCGTTGGTCGAGAGGCGCTGTCGCGGCGGCTCTGATCAGAAGCAATCACCCAGTCATAGCGATAAAGCACCAAGCCTATGAACTGGCGCTGCGTCATATTGCTCACCAGCGGCAACAGGTTGGGGATGCCCGAGCCGCCCAGCGCTGCTGGCCCGTGACAACCGGCGCAACGCTCTTGAAACACGCGCCAGCCCAGGTAAGGCGAGCCCGGCGGCAGCGCTTCGCGCGCAAGTTGTTGCGCGGGTTGCGCGTTGTCGATCTGGACGGCGCAGCCCGTCATCAGCAAAACCAACGCACCTACACCTGCAAAACGACGGATTGGCAATTTTGAGTGCTTTGTCATGATGATCACCTTTCAACGGGAAGCGGCCCGGTCGCCGAGAGCCACCAGCCCGTACCCTGTACAGCGCATGGCCCACAACGGTCATTTTGGACAAATGCCCGAGTACCGGGCTTGCGATATATCAACAAATGCACTTGGAGGACGTCAGTGTTGCCAGCAACGCTCGCCTGTGTCGCCCGCACCTCCCCTGTCGAATCGCTGATCCTGCAGCTGGTAAAGAGCGGTCGCTTCAAGCTCTTCAGTGAAGAGATGTGCGACGGCTTGGGCTTGTTCGAACCCGGCACGCAGGAAGAGTCCGCCGAGTTTTCGGCGCAGAGCGATGCTGCAAATCTGGGGTTTGCCGTCGTTGAGATTTAACCGAAAAAACCAACTCGCACGTCGAAAAAGGAAGTCGACGAACCCATCGAGTCCCGTAAAAACCTCATTTTTCCGGGACCACATTCAATACCGCCTTCAAAACCGCCTTCAAAACCGTCCTCCAACAGGCCGACTTCACCCCGCCACGGCATCAGCCCCAAATACTTGCACAATCACACCATGTTGTACAAATTCAAATCCAAAGCGGCAGGCGACGTCATCATGCTAGAGGGCAATGGGCAGCGGGTGCTGGAGATCATTGGCAAAAGCCCGGACGCCAAAGGCATCATCTTGCCCGAAGCCATGCAGGCGGCCGTCGAGGCGCTACAAGCGGCCATCCTTCAGGAAGAGGCAGAACGCGAAGCGGCGATCGCCCTGGCACTCGCGCAAGGGCAACCCAAACCCCTGTTTGACTACGTGACGCTGCGCCAACGGGCGCACCCGTTTCTTGCCATGCTGAAAACCTGCCAAAAGGCTGGCAAGGAGATTGTGTGGGGCGTTTAAAGCGCTGATTAATTATTTACGAATTCATTCAATTGGAAAAAATGAATACTTGGTCTCGTAAATAATAAATATCTTGCTATCTAATTATTATTATTTTTGATTAACAATTAATCAATTTTGGCACCAGAATTCTTAACGACGACAGCCCATTTTTTGATTTCGGCGTCGATGAAACTGGCAAATTCTTGAGGTGACGCGCCACTCGGGATCGCACCTGCTGACACCAATCGCTCTTTGACGGCAGGCGATGCCAGCGCTTTGGCCGACTCCTGATGAATGCGGTTCACTACCTCGGGCGGCGTGCCAGCCGGGGCCAAGATGCCAAACCAACTGCTTGCGTTGAAATCCTTCAAAATTTTGGGCTCGGCTTCCGCCAGCGTGGGCACATCAGGCAAGTTGACCGAACGCTTGTCGCTGGTCACGGCAAAGGCCTTGAGTTTGCCGGCCCTGATCTGCGGCAGGCTGGACGGCAGGTTGTCAAACATCACATCCACATTGCCAGCCAACAGCGCCAAAATCGCCGGGCCAGAGCCGGTGTAGGGGATGTGCGTCATGAAGGTGCCGGTCATCGTCTTGAACAGCTCGCCCGAGAGGTGAATCGAGGTGCCGTTTCCGCTGGAAGAAACGTTGAGTTTGCCGGGGTTGGCTTTGGCGTATTTGATGAAGTCGCCAACCGTGTTGATGCCGAGTTTGGCAGCGTTTTCGGCGTTCATCACCATGACATTGGGCACCCCGGCCACCAGCACCACAGGCGCGAAGTCTTTTTGCGGGTCAAACGGCATCTTGCTGCCATAGAGCGACTTGTTAATGCCGTGGGTGGAGACCGTGCCCATCACCAGGGTGTGGCCGTCGGGCGCTGATTTGGCGACCAAGTCAGAGCCGTTGTTGCCACCGGCGCCAGGGCGGTTTTCGACCACCACGGGCTGCGGGAACACTTTGGACAACTCGGCGGCCATTGCGCGCGCCAGGATGTCGGTCGTGCCCGCAGGTGCAAACGGCACCACGATACGCACTGGCTTGGTCGGCCAGGTTGCTTGCGCCATCGCCTGGGGAGCTACAAAGTGGATAGCTGCTATTGCACAGGTTACAAGGGCTAAACGGCGGTTTTTTCCAAATGCGTGGGTCAAGGCAGTCTCCGGGTGGATTTAAGAAAGCGCAAAAGTTCCAAAATGGATTGACCGGTTTGAGCGCCAAGCTGCGCTGCAAGTTCATTCCTGTGGCTGATGATGCCATCATTGAGCGTACTTTGGGCGTCGCCAATTCGTGCGCTAGTGTGGGCGACCGTGCAGGCGGCCAGGCCGTGGTTTTGCAGAAACGCCAAACCCGCAAGGCCCGCCGCGTCTCTGCCGCCACCGGCATCGTTAAAAACGCTCAACAAAGGCCGTGCCGCCAGGGCGAAACGAGCCGAACTCAAGCCACCGTGGGAGCCGCTGACAGCAATGCAGCCTGTGTCTGCCACGCCCAGTTCGGTGATGGAGTCAACGACCCGCAGGGGATTAAATGACGATGCCGCCATCGATGACCAGATTCGCGCCGTGCGTAAAACTCGCCTCGGGCGACAGCAGGTAGACGATGCCAGAGGCGATTTCAACCGCTTGACCAATACGCTGCTGGGCTGCCAGGTTTTCTATACGGCCGCGATGTTGCGGGTTGGCCAACGGCGCGGCGATCATGGGTGTGTCAGTCGCGCCGGGCGACAGGGTGTTGACGCGAATGCCCTGCCCGGCCAATATCCGCGCGGCGTTTTTAGCCAACGCAATAACGCCGCCCTTACTCGCCGCATAGGCCGCCGTGCCCGACAAGCCGCCGCCGCGCAAGCCCGCTATGCTGGCCACCGCGCAGATACGCGCACCAGGCTGCATCAGCCGCGCCGCCTCGCGCATACACAGCCAGGTGCCAATGACATTGACATCATAAATTCGGCGAAACTGCGCGACGCTGATCTCCATGAATGGCGTGGTATCGACCACCCCAGCGCAAGTCACCAAAGCATCAAGGTGACCCAAATGCAGTTGCGCCGCTTGAAACGCGCGTTTGAGCTGATCTTCATCAGCCACATCGGCGCCAGACGCGGCATGGCGCGTGCCAGGCGCTTCGAGCTCAGCCTGCAGGGCCACATCTTGCGCGCCGCTGATGTTCAGGTCGATACCAAACGTGTCGTAACCCTTCGCTGCCAGAGCCAACACGGTAGCCGCACCAATGCCGCTGGCGGAACCGGTGACAACGCAGGTGGGATTCAAGCTCAATCTGCAAACTTGCCGGCGGCGTCGATCAGCGGCTTCAGTTTCGCAATTTCGGCGGTCACAAACGCTTTGTGGACTGCGGGCTCAACGCGGCGGTCGGTCACGACGATCGCGCCCAGGCCTTCTTGTTTCTTGATGAATTCCGGGTCTTTCAGCGCAACCTTCAACGCGTCGTTGAGCTGCTTGAGTACCGGTGCGGGCGTGCCTTTAGGGGCATACAGGCCGTGCCAGATCGTCAGATCAAACCCTTTGAGGCCCATTTCCTGCAAAGTGGGATAGTCTTTGAGCAACTTGTGGCTAGAAAGGGGCTTGGCGGTGGTGACGGCAAAAGCCTTGACGCGCCCACCTTCGATTTGCTGGGTGGTGTTGGTAGTTTGGTCACACATCAGATCGACTTGGCCGCCCACCAAGGCGTTCATGGCCGGGGCCGTGCCACTGAAGG
This sequence comes from Rhodoferax sp., assembly GCA_031418395.1. GTDB lineage: Bacteria > Pseudomonadota > Gammaproteobacteria > Burkholderiales > Burkholderiaceae_C > JANYCG01. Next base: position 12,167 of record JANOXL010000013.1, read on the forward strand.
GGATGGTGGTCATCGCCTCTTTGGCATTCACGGCGGCTTGCCACATCAGGCCGCACAGGTGCGAGGCTGAGCCCAGGCCGGCGTGGGCGATATTGAGTTTGCCACTGTTGGCTTTGATGTAGTTCTCAAAATCGCGATAGGTGTTGGCGGGCAGTTGTGGCTTGCCAATGAGTGTCATGGGCACATCGTTGATCATGCCCAGGTATTCGAAGTCTTCCAGAGGTTTGTAAGCAAGTTTGCGGTACAGACCGGCTGTGGCCGCCATGCCGATGTGCCAGACCAGAAGCGTGTGGCCGTCATTCGTGGCACGCGCCACTTTGGTGGCGCCAATCGTGCCGCCGGCACCATTGACATTTTCAACCACGAAGTTGCTGCCCGGAACGGCTTTGCGCATGGCCTCGGCCAAATCGCGGGCGACCTTGTCGGTGGGGCCGCCAGCGGCAAACGGCACCACGAAGGTAATGGGTTTGCTGCCGGGAAAAGTTTGTGCCGGAGCCTGGGTGCCCGCCAACAAGGTGACAGCGGCAGTGATGCCAATAAGGATTTTTTTCATTGCAGATTTCCTGAAAATTGAAGGGTAAGAGAATAACGTGCAAGCCGCCGCATCCGCCTACGCAAAAACCCACATCACGCTTTCCATCAGCGCAAAAACCGCTGGTCGATGCTTATTTGTAACTGCGGGCGTCTTCGATGACCTTGCCGTCGTTGGGCAAGCTGCCCACCGGCACCAGTTCCACGTCACCGCGCAGTTTGGTGACGTCGCGGATGGCGTCAGCAATTTTTTGCGCCAGGGCGTCCGGGCCGCTGCAGGCGGTTTCGACCTTGAGCGTCATGGCGTCGTTGGCCATTTCGCCCGTGACGACCAGGCGGCCTTTGGCCACTTCCGGGAAACGCTTGACGATTTCATCGACTTGTTTGGGGTGGACAAACATGCCACGGATTTTGGTGGTCTGGTCAGCCCGGCCCATCCAGCCCTTGATGCGAGTGTTGGTGCGGCCTGTGGGGCAATGACCCGGCAGAATGGCCGACAAATCGCCAGTGCCGAAACGAATCAAGGGGTAGCCTGCATTGAGGGTGGTCACCACCATCTCGCCGACTTCACCCTCTGCCACCGGGTCACCGGTGCCGGGGCGGACGATTTCGACGATCACGCCTTCGTCCAACACCATGCCTTGGCGGGCTGTGGTTTCATAAGCGATCAAACCCAAATCAGCGGTAGCGTAACTTTGGTAGACATTCAGCCCACGCTCGGTAAACCAGTCGCGTAAAGACGGGACAAAGGCTTCACCGCCGACCAAGCCCTTTTTGATGCTGCTGATATCGCTGGCAGTGTCCAGGGCTTTTTCGACCAAAATCCGCAGAAAACTCGGTGTGCCAAGGTAAGCGTCAGGCCGCAACTGGGCGATCGCCTCTAGCTGTTGCTCGGTTTGCCCCACACCCGCCGGGAACACGGTGCAACCCACCGCATGCGCACCACTTTCCATCATGAAAGCACCGGGCGTCATGTGGTAACTAAAGGCATTGTGAACCAGTTCCCCCGCGCGAAAACCAGCGGCGTAAAGACCGCGAGCAGTCCGCCAGTAATCACGCGAAGCGCCCTCTGGCTCGTACACCGGCCCTGGTGACGAAAAGATATGCGGCATGTTGGGGCCGCGCACCAAGGCTGAGAAACCGCCAAAAGGCTCGGGGCTTCCCGCTTTGGAACGAGACGCCTTTTGGCGTTCAAACAATTCGCTTTTGCGGGTGACCGGCAATCTCGCCAGCGCCGCCCGGTCGCTAATTTTTGAGGCATCGACGCCCTGCAGGATTTCGGCGAAAGCGCTCGATTTTTTTTGCGCATGGGCTACTTGCGCTGGCAATGCACCAAATTGGGCAGCCTCGCGAGCGACCGGGTCGCGCGTTTCCAGGGCGTCGAAATATTTAGACATCTATTGATCCAAAATCAGGCAAGTTTTTTCGCCGGGCCGCCCCAAGAAAAAATGCGGCCCCCTCGGGGGGCAGGGAGCCACACGCAGTGGGCGACCGTGGGGGTCATGCCAACCAGCGTTTGCGCCGCTTGTAACTCTTCGAGTCTTTGAATGACTTGCGTTCGCCGCCGCCCATACCCAAGTAAAACTCTTTTACGTCTTCGTTATTGGCCAGGTCTTTTGCGACACCGTCCATCACGATGCGGCCTGATTCCATGATGTAG
>JANOXL010000014.1:0-12274 GCA_031418395.1 Rhodoferax sp.
TGAAACGCAGCGACATCATCCGCCACGCCTGGTGCGACAACGGGCCAAATTGGCGCGGCGTCATGTTGAAATCACGCGAGCAAGTGTTGGCGCTCAAACCCGATGGCGCGGTGCTGGCCGGTCTGGATATCGGCGTGGTCGGCCCAGGCAAAAAGGTCGGCGTAGTCGGCGCGGCCCAAAGTTCAAGTTCAAGTTCAAGCGCGGGTGAGGATGAACCGGCTTTTGAAATTCGCGCCTTCTTCCCTGGCAACAATGGCCTGGCCGAAGACCCCGTCACCGGCAGCCTCAACGCTGCCGTCGCACAATGGCTGATCGGCGCGGGGGTGGCGCCCTCGCGTTACGTCGCCGCGCAAGGCACGGCCATGGGCCGCGCGGGCCGCGTGTATGTCGAGCAAGAAGGCAGCGACATATGGATCGGCGGCCACTCGGTGACTTGCATGGACGGCAGCGTCAGCTTATAGACGAGCCGCTTAAGGCGGCGCAATTGGCTGCAAACAATTGGCAGCGCCACCAGGCTGGCATCCAAGCGGATGCTGAATCCATGAAAAGTCCAATTTCAAGGAAATCACAAGATAATACCCATTTTGGGTATGATTGGCGCTTTCGATGGAAAAATTGTGTAAAACAGGCGCTCTGGTCTCGTAATTATTAATGATATTGCTATTTTTATAGTAGCATCCGTATTTGCGCAACTTGACATCTGTTTCAAATCCCGCGCCAGCGGCCCTGCTTGTATAGTGATTTCCTGTGTTTAGCCTGATTTCCCAATTTCGATTTCATTTGTGAGGTTGCCATGTTTGTACCCCATCCCCTGCGTCTCGCGACCGTCTTCGCGCTCGGTCTCCTTCTGATTTCACCCGTGCGCACGGCCATGGCGCAAGAGCGCACGCTCGTGGTCTCGGCCTTTGGCGTCGGCCAAAACGAGTTGCGCAAAGAGTTGTACGCGCCGTTTGAAGCCAAGTGCAAATGCAAAATCGTGGTGAACGTCGGCAACAGCGCCGACCGCCTGGCCAAGCTGGAGGCCCGCAAGGGCAATCCGGAAGTAGACGTCGCCGTGTTGGCTGATTTTTCAGCGATGGAGGCCGCGCAAAAGGACCTGATCGAACCCATCGACGTGCGCAAACTCAAGAACTACAACAAGCTGCACGACATGGCCAAAGACCCGATTGGCAACCACATGGGTATCGGTTACACCTGGTTTGCCACTTCCATCATTTACCGCAGCGACAAGGTCAAGATCGAGTCCTGGAAAGACCTTGCCAAACCCGAGCTCAAGGGCCGCATTGCCCTGCCCAACATCACCACCACACAAGGCCCGGCCATGCTGTTGATGATGGACAAAGCCTACGGCGGCACCACACCCGACCTGGCCACCGGCATCCAGAAGGTGGCCGACATGAAGGGCGGCGTGGTCACTTTTTATGAACGCTCGGCGCAGCTTGTGCAGCTTTTCCAGCAAGAAGAAATTTACGCCGCCGTCACCGGCCGTTTCAACTGGCCATTGATCAAGAAACTCAACATGCCCCTGGCTTGGGCGACACCCAAGGAAGGCCTGACCGGCGGCATCAACGTGCTGGTCGTCACCAAAGGCAGTAAAAACAAAGACCTGGCCTACGCCTTCATCGACGAGTGGTTGTCCACGGAAGCGCAAACCCGTCTGGCGATGGCCCTGGTAGACAGCCCCGCCAACAAGGAGGTCAAACTGCCCAAGGAAGTGGCCGATGTGTTGACCTATGGCGCTGACACTGCCAAAGCGCTGAATCTGATCACACCTGCGCAACACCTCTTGCGGCGCAAGGCCTGGGTAGACGGCTGGAACGCGAAAATCGCCCGCTGATTCCATTTCCAATTCAATGCGATATGTCGTTGCGCCACCTTGGCGTGATGAAGCACTGTCTGCGGCGTCGCGCCTAATTTCGCATCGAACTGAAAACGGAATCAAGACCCGCTATGTTTGAGAACCATCGCATCGGCACTGCACTGGCCCTGCCGGCCGCTGTGTTCGTGTTGCTGGCGTTTTTGCTGCCGGTGGGGGTGTTGTTGTCTGGCAGCGTCAGCACGCCCACAGGCTGGTCGCTCGCCTTGTTTTCGGAGTTTTTCAACGACCCCCTTTCGATCGAAGTGATGTGGCGCACGGTGCGCCTGGGTGTCTTGGTCACCCTCACTTCAGCCGCATTGGGTTATGTCGCGGCGCTGGCCATCGTGCAGGCGGGCCCGACCTGGAAGGGCCGCCTGGTCGGGCTGGTGGTGTTGCCGCTGATGATCTCGCCAGTCGCCCGCACCTATGCCTGGATTGTGATTTTGGGGCGCACCGGCATCGTCAACCAGGCTTTGGTGGCGGTGGGTTTGTCCGACGAACCGATTCGCATCCTGTTCACCGAAACAGCCGTGTTCATTGGCCTGGTGCAGCTGTTTTTGCCACTCATGGTGCTCTCGCTCGTCAGTGCGCTGGAGAACCTGCCAGCGGATGTGATTCCGGCCGCAAGAGTGTTGGGCGCGGGCTGGCTGAGTGTGTTTTTCAAAGTGATTCTGCCGCTCACGCGTGAAGGCCTCGTCACCGGCGGCACACTGGTGTTTACCGGTGCAGTCACGGCCTACATCACACCTGCCGTGTTGGGTGGCTCCAAAGTATTGATGTTGGAGACCCTGCTGTACCAACGCGTCTCGGTCAACAACGATTTTGTCTCTGCCAGCGTGATCGCGGCCATCCTGATCGCCATGGGCATCGTGACGCACGTGTTGCTCAAACGGGCGGCAAAATCGCGTGCGCGTTAGGCTCGGCCCATGAATCCACTCTTGCGCCTGAGCGGCTGGGCCGTACTCACCGGGATTTTGGTATTCCTGCTCGGGCCGTTTTTGCTGATCGCCGCCGCAGGTTTGTCGGCCGGCGACACCCTGGCCTTTCCGCCCCAAGGCCTATCGCTGCGCTGGATCGTCGCGGTGTTTGGCATGGACAACTTCCGTGCGAGTTTCATCCTGTCGATGCAACTGGCCGTGGGTTCGACCGTATTGGCGCTCTTGGTGGGTGTGCCGGCGGCGTATGGTCTGTCGCGCTACCAGGTGCCGGGGCGCGAGATCATTCGCACCATTGTGTTCACACCGGTGATCGTGCCGGGCATCATCGTCGGGCTGGCACTGTTGCGCCATGCGGTGATTCCGCTGGGGCTCAGCGTCACCTGGGCGCTCATCTTGGCGCACACCGTGCTGGTCGTACCTTACGCCGTGCGTGTGGTCACCGCCAGCCTGGAGAACCTGCGCCCTGACGTGGAAGAAGCCGCCGTGATGCTGGGCGCATCGCGCATCAGCACCTTCTTTCGGGTGGTCATGCCCAACATCATGAATGGCATTTTGGCGGCCTTTATCTTGGGCTTCATCACCTCCTTTAACCAAGTGCCGGTGTCGTTGTTTCTCACCGGGCCCGGCATCACCACGTTGCCTATCGACATGTTGTCGTCGATGGAATATGTGTACGACCCGTCCATCGCTGCACTGTCCGCTCTGATGGCCTTGATGTCGATGGTGATTGTGTTGCTGGCTGAACGTTTGTTGGGGCTGTCACGTTATGTCTGAAACGAATTCTTTGGGCACCCCGGGTTTCCTGTCGCTTGAAAATCTGACCCTGGCCTACGGCGAACACGCCGCTGTGGACAACTTGAATTTGCAGGTCAAGGAAGGTGAATTGCTGGCGCTTTTGGGGCCCTCAGGCTGCGGCAAGACCACCACCATGCGGGCGATTGCGGGCCTGCTGGCGCCGCGCGCGGGGCGTATCCGGTTGAATGGGGAGGACATCACCCACAAAAGTGCCAACAAGCGCGAGATCGGTTTGGTGTTCCAGTCGTATGCGCTGTTTCCGCATCTGTCGGTGTTTGAAAACGTTGCCTTTGGTCTGAGGCTGCGTCGGGTCGCGGGTGCTGAGCTGCAAAAACGCGTGATGGAGGCGGTCGATATGGTGGGCCTCTCAGGGTTTGAGCGGCGCCTGCCCAAAGAACTTTCGGGGGGCCAGCAACAACGTGTGGCACTCGCGCGCTCGGTGGTGGTGCGCCCACGGCTGTTGCTGCTGGACGAACCTTTGTCGAACCTGGACGCCCGCCTGCGCCTGGAAATGCGCAGCGAGTTGCAGCGCCTGCAGCGCGATTTGGGCGTGACCATGATGTACGTCACCCATGACCAGGTCGAGGCACTGGCATTGGCGCATCGGGTGGTGGTGATGAAGGCCGGCAAAATCGCGCAGCAGGGTTCACCCGCTGACATTTACGAGCGGCCCACCTCCGCATTTGTGGCGCAATTTGTCGGTTTTGAGAATCTGTTTCGCGTCACCCCCGAGGGCTTGACCTCCGTTGTGCGGGAGACCGGGAGCGCCAATTCCCATGATGGCCCAATGGCTTGGCCCTACGGCGCCCAGCCCACCGCGCCTGCGCTGGCCTGGCGGCCCCGCCACGTCGTTTTGGGGCAAGGGCCTTTTGAGGGCCACGTGTTGGGTGCGTCCTACCTGGGGGAAGCAGTGGAATATTTGATCGACTGCCCGGCCGGCACGGTCAAAGCCCAAACCCCGACTCACGCCCCGCGTTTCGCCATCCAAGCGCCGATCCGTTTTGATTTACCGTTGGCCGACGCGGTTCAACTGCAAGCCGATTGACGCTGCGATGCATCACGTTTGGATCGACGCCGATATGGGTTTTGACGACCTTGCCGCCATCTTGACAGTAGCGCTCACACCGGGCTGGACCATCGACGGCCTTTCCCTGGTCGCGGGCAACGCGCCCATCGCGACCGTGGTGGACAACGCGCTGCGCAGTGCCCATTTTTTTGAATGGTCCTTCCCCATTTACCAGGGCCGTGCGCAACCCTTGAAGGGCGACTTGGTGACAGCCCAAAACGTTTTGGGCGCTGACGCCATGAAGTCGGCGGGGCAAAGCCTACCGCTGGCCCGCAAAGACCTGAGCCCCGGTGACGCGTTGGCCGCGATGGCCAGTTACCTGCGCCAAGCTTCCGAACCCGCCACGTTGCTGGCGCTCGGGCCACTCACCAACGTGGCCGTCTTGTTGCAGGCCGAGCCACGGCTTGCCAAGCAGATAGGTCAACTGGTCTGGATGGGCGGCAGCGCAGGCGCAGGCAACCATACTGCCGCCGCCGAATTTAACGCCTACGTTGACCCTGAAGCGATCCAAGTGGTGCTGGATGCCCAGGTGCCGCTGCACATGGTCGGCTTGGACGCCTGCCGACAGGTGCGCGCCCATGCGCGCGATGCCTACGCCCTGCGCGCGTTGGCCACGCAGCGGGCCACCGTACTGGCTGATTTGCTAATGGGCTACGTATGTATTGCCAGCAGCGATGGCAGCCTGCCAATGTCCTTGTACGACCCCACCGCGGCGGCGGCACTGGTCGCGCCCGAGGGCATGGCCTGGCGGGATGCGCATGTCGTGGCGGAACTGCAAGGCCAGCACACACGCGGCATGACGGTGGTGGAGTTTCGCGTGCCACGCCGCGCGCAGGCCAACGCGCGGGTGGCCAGTATTGCTGATGAAGACACATTGCGCCGCGCCGTCTTCGAGGCCTTGACACATGCTGCAAGGGAGCCCGGCCTATGAATGTGAACGCAACCCCCCGGAATGACGATTTCTTTCAGGCGATTCCCAAAGTCGAACTGCATTGCCACCTGCTGGGCACGGTGCGCGAGGCGACTTTCCGCGCCTTGGCCCGGCGCAGCAAAGCGCCTTTGACGGATGACGAGATCACCGCGTTTTATACGCGCGGCGAAAAACCCGTGGGGGTATTGCGTGTACTGCGCGCGCTCGACGCCTGGCTGCTGCAAACGCCGGACGACTTGCATCGCATCACCTACGAATATTTGCAGGATGCGGCTCACCACAACGTGCGGTACGCCGAATTTTTCTGGAACCCCACCGGCACTGTGCGGGAGTCTGGCATGTCTTACGTAGCCGCGCAAACCGCGATCACTCAAGCGATCCGCGATGCCCAGCGTGACTGCGCCATCACGGGCCGCCTTATCCCGTCGATTGACCGCGAAGCCTCTCCCGAAGATGCGCAGGCCATGGTGCAGTGGATGTGTTCCTACCGCTGCGACGAAACCATTGGACTTGGCATCGACTACCGGGAAACAGACCGCCCACCCGAGCTGTTTGCTCAGGCCTACGCAATGGCCCGTGCCGCTGGCTTCAAAACCACCGCCCACGCCGGCGAGTTTGGCTGCGACTGGACGCATGTCAAAACCGCTATAGAACTGTTGCAAGTAGACCGTGTCGACCACGGCTACACCATCATCGACGCGCCAGATTTCGCGCAAACGTGTGCCGAGCGCGGCCTGGTGTTCACTGTCGTGCCTACCAACTCTTATTACCTGCGCACCTTGGCGAAGGATCGATGGGCACTGGATCACCCCATCCGAAAAATGCGAGAACTGGGCCTGGCGCTGCACCCCAACACCGATGACCCCACCCTGCACCACGTCACCCCCACACAAGCCTGGGCGATGATGCACCGTGACTTCGACTTCTCGATCACCGACCTGCGCGACTGCATGTTGCATGGACTTACGGCCGCCTGGATCGATGACAGCACACGGCGCGATTGGCAGGCTGAATTCACGTCGGAATTTGACCATCAGTTTGCTGTGGCGCACATCAAGACGGCTGCCTCGTCGCTTGGGTGACGACTGAGCTCGGGCTCTGTCGCTACCATTCAATCCATGGGAACACTTTATATGGTAAGACACGGGCAAGCTTCTTTTGGTGCTGCCGACTACGACAATTTGAGCCCGCTGGGCCATCAGCAAAGTGTGCGCCTGGGCGAATACCTCGCTGCAAAAGGCCTGAAGTTTGATGCCGTTTTGGTCGGCACGCTGAAGCGCCATGCACAAACCCTGGCGGGTGTTCAAGAAGGCATGAAGACGTCCCATGATGGCCTGCTTTGGCCGGGATTGAACGAATACGACAGCCACGCGGTGATCTCGGCGGTTCACCCAGCACCACTGGCCAAACCCGACACACCCGAGATGTACCGCAACCACTTTCGCATCTTGCGCAATGGCCTGACCCAATGGATGAACGGCGCAAGCCAGCCACACGGCATGCCCTCGTACCCCGACTTCCAGAAAGGCGTGACCAGCGCGCTCGACTACGTGCGCGCGCATGCCGACCTCGGCCCCAAAAGCAATGTGCTGATGGTCTCCAGCGGCGGCCCCATTTCGACGGCGGTGGGCCACGTTTTAGGCACCTCACCCGAGATGACCATTGAACTGAACCTGCGCATCCGCAACACCTCCATCACCGAGTTCGACTTCAATCCCAAGCGCCACATGCTGGTGACCTACAACACCCTGCCGCATCTGGATCATGCAGACTATGCGAGCTGGGTGACGTATTCCTGAAGGTGGCCCACTGTCCTTCGGGTCCGGCGTTTTCGGAGTAAAGTCCATCGGCAACGCCTTTTTTGTCTGTCTGTTTGTCTGACGATTTGTCAGACTGTTCCCCTGTTGAGACCACCCGAACTTCACCGTGAAATCACTCCACTACCAACTCGCCACGTCAACGGATCAGGCCCGCCGGGCCCTGGCCCAAGACCCCGACGCCCGCCTGCTCGCCGGGGGCATGACACTGATCCCCGCGCTCAAACACAGGCTGTCGTCGCCTTCGCAACTGGTTGACATTTCCCGCCTGCCCGATTTGCGCCGCATCGAGGTCAAAACCGACCACGTGTGGGTGGGCGCGGGCATGCGGCACATGGAAGTCGCGGGCTCGGCAGGGCTCAGGCAGGCGCTGCCCAGCCTCGCGCAGTTGGCCGGCGGCATTGGCGACCCGCAGGTACGCGCACGGGGCACGCTCGGCGGCTCGATTGCCAACAACGACCCTGCTGCGGACTACCCGGCCGCGCTTGTCGCGCTCAAGGCCGTGGTCGTCACACAGCAGCGCGAACTCGCCGCAGACGATTTTCTGCAGGGCATGTTCACCACCGCGCTGAAGGCGGACGAGATCATCAGCGGCGTGAAATTCGCCATTCCAAAGCGCGGCGCTTACGCCAAGTTCCGCCATCCGGCATCGGGCTTTGCGATGACGGGTGTGTATGCGGCTGACTTCGGTGGTGGCGACCTGCGCGTGGCAGTCACGGGCGCCGCCACTAGCGTCTGCCGCTGGCCCGCCGCTGAGGCTGCGTGGAAGCGTGGGTCGAACACTGCTGTGTTTGAGCACCCCGAGTTGTTGTCCGACATCCATGCGCCGGCCGCCTACCGTGCGCAACTCGCCGCCCTCATGTTCGAGCAGGCCTTGCGGTCGCTGGTTTGATCCCTATTCACCGTTGCCTTTTTTATCGTCATGAAAATCTCTCTTGAACTCAATGGCCAAACGCGCGAAGCCGATGTGGAAGAGCGCACTTTGCTGGCCGACTTGATCCGTGACAGTTTTGGACTGACCGGTACCCATGTGGGTTGCGACACCAGCCAGTGCGGCTGTTGCACGGTGCTGCTCGATGGTGTGGCCGTCAAATCCTGCAGCATGCTCGCCTTGCAGGCGCAGGGCTGCAAGATCACCACGATTGAAGGCTTGGCACCCACAGGTTCGGGTGGGCAAGCGCTGCACCCGGTGCAAGCCGCCTTCACCGAATGCCACGCGCTGCAATGCGGCTTTTGCACGCCGGGCATGATCATGTCTACCGTGAGCCTGTTGAAGTTTCACCCCAACCCGAGCGACGCCGAGATTGCCGAGGGCTTGAGCGGCAACCTGTGCCGCTGCACGGGTTACCTCAACATCAACCAAGCGGTCAAGCAGGCCGCTGCCGCCATGGCCGGCACGTCCACCCAGAGTGGGGTGGCCGCATGAGCGTCGCCGCCGCCTTGACGCCGCCTTTGTCCCAAGGCGTGAACTACGCGCGCCGTGAAGACCACGCACTGGTTACCGGCCACGGTCGTTACACCGCTGACCACGTCTACCCTGGCAGCCTGCACGCCTACGTGATCCGCTCCATGCACGCACACGCCCGCATCACGCGCGCTGATTTTTCCGCCGCGGCCCAAGCGCCCGGCGTCGTGTGGGTGATGACGGCGGACGATGCCAAAGCCCTGGGCGCGCAAGACTTCCCCAACGCCGTGGCCGTGGAAGACATCAACGGCCAGCCGCAAAAAGTGGTGCGCATGCCAGCGCTGGCGAAGGGCCAAGTGCATTTTGTCGGTCAACCCATCGCCATGGTGTTTGCCGAGACGGCGGGCCTCGCGCAAGACGCCGCTGAGCTGGCCGAGATCGACTATGAACCGATGGACGCAGTTGCCAGTGTCGACACCGCCCTGGCCGCAGGCAGCGTGCAACTGCATGACGCCGCACCCGGCAATCTCTCGGCCCGCTTCGCCAATGGCGACCGCGCCGCCGTGGAGGCCGCGTTCAAGGCCGCCCAACACGTGAGCCGCGTGCGCGTGGCCAGCCAGCGTTTGATCGGCATGCCGATGGAGCCCCGCGCCGTGGTCGTCTTGCACGACGACGCCTCGGGCCGCACGCGCATCCACACGCCAACACAAGGCATCTTGGGCATGCTGGGGCTACTGAGCGCCACCACAGGCATTCCGCCCGCGCAGCTCGAAGTGTCCACACAAGACGTGGGCGGCTCCTTTGGGCTGCGCGGCACGCCCTACAGCGAACACGTTTGCCTGGTTCTGGCAGCGCGCAAACTCAAGCGGCCGCTGCGCTGGGTCGGCTCACGCAGCGAGGTGTTTTTGAGCGACTGGCATGGCCGCGCGCTCACGCTCGACGCGCAAGTAGCGCTGGATGCCGAGGGTCGCATTCTGGCCATGCGTTTCAATGACCAGACCGATGTGGGCGCCTACAACTGCTACTTCAGCACCTTTATTGGCGCCAAAAACCTGAGTGTGACGATGGGCGGCGTGTACAAAGTGCCTGCGCTGTACATGGAGTCAGATATCGTGTTCACCAACACCGTGCCGGTCTCGGCCTATCGGGGCGCAGGCCGCCCCGACATCGCCTACGCGGTCGAGCGCCTCATCGACTATGCCGCGCACGAACACGGTTTTGACCCGGTCGCGCTGCGCCGCCGCAACTTCATTCCGCTCACCGACTTCCCGTACCGCACCGCCAACGGCACTTTGTACGACACCTGCGATTGCGCCCAGGTGATGGATCGCGCGTTGACCCTTTCGGACTATGCTGGTTTTGCCAAACGACGCGGCGAATCTGAGCAGCGTGGCAAATTACGCGGTATCGGCATGGCGACCTACCTGGAGATTTCCGGCGCGGGTTCGGTGCCCAAAGACCAGGTGCAAGGCGAGTTTTCAGACGCGGGGGTGTTGAACGTTTACGGTGTGACCGGCGCCTCCGGCCAGGGGCATGAAACCTCGTTCGCCGCCATCATCGACAGCACGCTGGGCTTGCCCGCGACCCAGGTGCGGTACGTCGCAGGCGACCCGAGCCGCAGCATGGTGGGCAATGGCACCGGCGGCTCGCGCACGCTCTACGGTGCAGGCAGCGCGATCAAGGATTTGTGCAACAAAATCATCGCCCAGGCCACGCCACTCGTCGCTCAATCCTGGGGCTGCGCGCCCGAAGAAGTGGGTTTTACCCATGGACGCTGGCAACACTTGGCGGACAAATCCAGAACGCTGACGATGACCGAGTTCCTTCAGCGCCTGAAGCCCGCTGAATTGGCAACGCTCAAGGCCATGGGTGAAGCACAATCTGGTTCCACCTTTCCCAATGGCTGCCACATCGCCGAGATCGAAATCGACCCACGCAGCGGCGTCACTGAAGTGGTGAACTACACCGCCATTGATGATTTGGGCACGGTCATCTCGCCGCAACTGGTCGAAGGCCAGGTACACGGCGGCGTCGTGCAAGGTTGGGGCCAGGCCTTTTGCGAAGACGTGGTGTACGACAGCAGCGGCCAGCTGCTCTCCGGCAGCTTGATGGACTACGCCATGCCACGCCTGGGCTGCATGCCCGTGTTGCAGCGCGAAACCCTGGAGGTGCCCACCAAGCTGAACCTGCTGGGCTCAAAAGGGGTCGGCGAATCCGGCTGCACCGGCTCGCTGCCCGCGCTGGCCAACGCCATGATGAGCGCCTTGCGCCCCTTTGGCATCCACGCGATGGACATGCCTTTCACGTCCGCCAAGGTGTGGGCGGCCATCGACACTGCGCGCAAAACCTGATGCGCAATCATGGCCAGTTCGGTGTGCTGATGATTTGAGAGGTCAATTTCATATAATTAACATGGGTGTTAATTATTGTGAATTTGACGCCTCTCCTGCGAAGATTTAGAAGATTTTGGCCTCTAGGTCTCGTGAAATGGCGTTATTTAGCTATTATATTTGTAGCATCAATTCAACGAACCAAAAGTCACAACGCCTGGCGACCTGCCGTGCCAGGGTTTCAGCCCGTCAGATCGAAACCCAGTTTTTCAGCCCGGGCCAACAGCTCACTCAACGTCGGTGCACCCAGCCTTCCGCCAAAGACTTCGCACTTCATGGCAGCCGCCAAGTTCGCCCAGCGCACGATTTTTTCGATGGGCCAGCCCTGGCACAAGCCCCAGGCAAATGTTCCGTGCCACACATCGCCTGCGTTGAGCGTATCCACCGCTTGAATGACGGGCGCCGGGACGTGCTGCACAACGCCTGACGCGCGAGTCCAGATGGCGGCGCCCAAAGCCCCCTGGGTAACGCCCACCACGGCGGCGTCGCACCGGCTGGCGACCTCCAGCAAGGCAGCATCCGCAAACTCCTGCCTGCAAAAAATCCGCAACGCGGGTTCGGAGAACAACACATGCGTCGCCAACGGAACCAGATGCTCCAAGATGTCTGAAGTCGTCGTGTCGGCATCAAGGATGGCAGGCACGCCACAGCGTCTGGCCTCAGTGAGCAAAGCCGCAGCGCCTTCCACCCAGCGCACGTCCACCAACACGGCACCGGCATCCGCCACCTGATGCAGCGGCAGCCAAGAGGTGTCGGTGGGAATTTTCGGGTCGTAAAACGGAATGACCGCCCGCTCCCCAAACCGGTCGACGATGATCGAAGAAAAAGGCGTTTGTGTACCGGCGATGGCGCGAAGCCATTCTGTGTTCACGCCCTCCTGCTGAAGCTCGCGGATGAAGCGCTGGCCGGTTTCATCGTCGCCCACGCGCGACCAGAGTTGCACCTGCCCACCCAGGCGGGCAATCGTGATCGCCGCGCTGGTCGCCATGCCTGAGGCCGCCTGCACAGCGCGGCTGGGCAACACCTTGATGCCCGCCTTGGGTATCGCATCGACCTGAAAGATCGTGTCCCAAA
>JANOXL010000015.1:0-24069 GCA_031418395.1 Rhodoferax sp.
CAACCCCTGCGGCGGCTGGCTCGATTTCATTGGGTGAGGTGGGTATGTTGCCTAACTTGGAAGATGCCAAGTGCGCAACGATGCCGGTCTCCGTCGCGCCATACACCCAATGCACCTGCGCACCCAGGGTGGTGGCCACGCGGGCGATCTCTTCGGGCTCGATGAAAGCACCAGTCGTGCAGACCAAGCGCAAACGGTCAGGCTGGCTGGACGGACTAGGCGGGGTCAACGCGGCAGGCGGGATAGGCGAGGTAGATGGCTTGAACCCCGTAGACACCCAGGCGGGGTTGAAAACGAGGTTGGGCAACGTCCCTTGTGGCGCTCGCGCGGGTGGCCCGTCTGTCGCCAGCAGGCCGCGCAATTGGCCGGGCGAGGCCTGCAACACGTTCAGCCCGGTGCTTCGGATCAACTCAGCCAGCGCCGTGCGGCTGGTGGGCACGGCTTCGAGGACACAAGCGGCGCCGATCAAATGCGCGCGCAACACGCAACGCAGGCCAATTTTGCCAGGCCACAGCGCGGGAGCGATCAACACATCAGTCTGCCGCCAGCCCTGCGCGCGGGCCGAGGCGGCGGCGCTGGCCAAATAGGTGGCGCCCGTATGCAGCACGATTTTGGGGCTACCCATGGTGCCGGATGAGAACTCGTACATAAACGGCGCAGCGGGGTCGAGTGCGGTAGATGGTGCGGTGACGTCGCTCAATGTGGCTGCAGCATTTGGCGGGCCTTGCAGGGCGTCAATGACCCTACGGTTGTGGGCCGCTTGCCAAGCGCCGTAAACCGCCACATACAAAGTCGATGCCCCGCTGGTCGGGGTGTTTGCGGGGTGCACAGGTTGCGACTGTGGACGGTCGCCGTGATGGCCCGCGGCGCTTAAATCGCCCGCCAGCAACCACGCCGCCCCCATGTGCGCCACGATCTGGCCGCGCCAGGCCGGTGCCGAGCCGGGATAGATCGGCAAAATGGCCGCGCCCAGCCAAGCGATGCCGTAAACCAGCTCGATTTGGTACAACAACTCACCCGCGACCGGCTCCAGCAACGTCGCCACTGTGTCGCCGTGACGCACGCCCTGTATATGCAGCCAAGCGGCGGCACGGGCCGCGCCTGCGCCGAGTTGCTGGTAACTGATCGCGCGTCCTTGGCTGAACAAAGCCGACGCCTCTGGCATCTCCCGCGCAAACGCGAGAAGGCAGGCCAATGGCGTGGCGGGTGGTGTGGCGCCCGGGTTAGCAGGTGGGGTCATGGTGCTCACCGCTGCTCCATCTTGCGGTAAGTCTCCCGCAACTGTTCGGTGATCAACTTGCCGTCTGCCGTGCGCGGCAAGGTCTGCATCACCACCAGGCCACGCGGCATTTGCCATTGGTAAAGCCGCTCAGTCAGCCAGGCGCGCAGTGCAGGCATCGTGTCCTTGGTCAGGTTGCGGCGAAATTGCACAAAAGCCACCGGAATCTCCCCCACCGTCGGCTCAGGGTAGGCGATCACGGCGGCGTCTTGCACCTCTGGGTGCGCCAGGAGCGCCGCTTCCACGTCGCGCGGGTAAATCTTGATGCCGCCCAGGTTGATGGCGTCGTCGGCGCGGCCTTGCAGACACAGGCGACCATCGGCGTCGAGGAAGCCGGTGTCGGTGGAATAAAACCAGCCGTCTTTGAAACTCAGGGCGCTGGCCTCGGGGTTGCGCGCGTAGGCGTTACAGGCCCAGGGTGCGCGAATCCGCAGGCGACCTTCCAGGCCGGGCCCCAGCGGCTGCCCGTGGGCGTCCAGCGCCTGCACCTGCACGCCAGGCATGAGGCTGAATTTGCCGTCGGGCGGATCCTCGGGCGCGAGGCTGGCAATCACCCCAGTTTCTGCCGCCCCATAGGTAAAACGCAACTGGGGGCTAATGTGCAGCCGACCTTGGCAAACTTCTTCAGGCGCGAAGTAAGCCCCGGTTACGTTGATGACCCGCAGGCGTTGGCCCTGGGGGAATGTGGCGACAGGTGTGGCCCCGGATGCGGCCGGAGGCCTCGTCATCAGCTGGCGCAATTGCGCAGGTGAAGCGGCCACGCAATTCACACCCCTGTGATCGATCAGGTCGCCCAATGCTGCGAGCGTTTCGGGAAAGGGTGCCAAGACCACCGTCAAGCCCAGGCTAAGCGCCCGGAAAACACCGCGCAGGCCGACTTTTCCGGGCCACAGGGTGGGTGGCAAAAACACGTCGCCTACCTGCCAACGCTGGGTGCTGCCGTGGGCCACGACTGCGGCCAGATACACCGCGTGGCTGTGCAACACCAGCCGCGGCGTTCCAGTGGTGCCAGAGGTGTAGTCGTACAGAAAGGCCGACGTCGGATCGGGCGAGAAACTGCCAGCAGCTTCCGGCCGCCCAACGCGCCCAAACCCAGCGTCCCTGTCGCCCGCGCCCTCAAAACCACCGATGTCGATGCGTTTGGGATTCATGTTGTCAGGCGTGGGCGCAGGTTCGGCCGGTGAGGCGAGCCACCAGCGCACGCCAAAATGCTGCATCAGCATCTGCGCGCGGCTCGACGCCACGCCGGGGTAAAGCGGCAGCAAAGCCGCCCCCAGCAATGCCACGCCCCAACACAGCGCGATCTGATCGACCCGAAGCGTGGGGGTGTCTTCCAGCGACAAAGCCACCGTATCGCCAGCCTGTACTCCTTGCGCGGCTAGCCAGGTTGCCGCTGCTCGCACCTTTGAAGCCAACTCGCCGTAACTGACCTGCCCGTCAACGCCCAGCAGCGCAGCTTGGTGCGGTCTGCGCGCGCCCCATGCCAGCAGGCATTCAACCGGCGTGGCCGCAACTGCAACGACAGGGGCGGCACGTGTGTTCACATCGCGTATTCCACCGTAATGGGCGCGTGGTCGGAGAACTTCTCGTCTTTGTAGATCGCCTCACTGCGCGCAAACGCCGCCACGCCCGGTGTGGCCAAGTGGTAATCCAGACGCCAGCCGACGTTTTTGGCGTAAGCCTGTCCACGCTGACTCCACCAGGTGTAGGCGGTGTCGGTGGTGTGGGGCTGCAGCTTGCGGTAGACGTCCACCAGCCCGGCATTGTTCAAAAGGCCCGTCATCCAGGCACGTTCCTCGGGCAGGAAGCCGGAGTTCTTCTGGTTGCTCTTCCAGTTTTTCAGGTCGATCTCCTTGTGCGCGATGTTCACATCGCCGCACAAAATGAACTCGCGTGTCGCCTTGAGCGCGGCCAGGTGCGGATAAAACTCCGCCAAAAAACGAAACTTGGCCTGCTGCCGGTCTTCGCCCGACGAGCCGCTGGGGAAATACGCGCTGATGATCGAGAGTTTGGTTTGGGGGGTGTCAAACCGCAGCTCGACATACCGACCCTCGGCGTCAAATTCCGGCGAGCCGTAGCCGATCACCACATCGCTGGGTTCATGGCGCGAATACACGCCCACGCCCGAATAACCCTTTTTCTGGGCAAAGTGGAAATGCGCTTTCAAGTCGGCCAGGGTCTCGAAGCGACCTTGCACGTCGTCCCACTGGGCTTTGACCTCTTGCACACAAATACAATCGGGCCGGTGTTTGTCCAGCCACGGCGCCAGACCTTTGCTGGTGGCCGATCGAATGCCATTGAGGTTCAGGCTGGTCAATTTAAACATGGGACACTTCCAAAAATGCATTTGTAGGGCGCATTGCGGCGTTGCAAATCCTCGCCATACAAGTGTATGTCTGTGGTTTGCGACTTGCACTGCATCCCTAAAAATGAATTTCTGGCAGTGTCCCAAACGACATCCACGAGCGGCAAATGAATAAATCAGGGCAAGATACTTTAGCGCAGGACTTCGTGCAATTCTCTCTGGATTGCGGCGTCTTGAAGTTTGGCGAATTCAAAACCAAGGCCGGGCGCATGAGCCCCTACTTTTTCAACGCGGGTTTGTTTGACGACGGTACGAAGTTGGGCCGTCTGGCGGCTTTTTATGCGGATCGCATTGTGGCCAGCGGCATGGTATTTGACATGGTGTTTGGCCCGGCTTACAAGGGCATTCCCCTAGGTGCCGCGCTGGCGGTGGAACTGGCGCGGCGCGGCCGCAACGTGCCCTTTGCCTACAACCGCAAGGAAGCCAAAGACCACGGCGAAGGCGGCACCCTGGTCGGCGCACCGCTGGCTGGGCGTGTGCTGATTGTGGACGACGTGATGTCAGCCGGCACGGCCACCAAGGAGTCGATTGCCATCATCCGCGCGGCTGGCGCAACGCCGCACTCTGTGGCAATTGCCCTGGATCGGCAGGAAAAAGCGGTCGAAAACGGTGTGGATGTCAACTACAGCGCGGTGCAATACGTTCGAGATCAATTGGGTCTAGAGGTTTGCGCAATTGCGAATCTGGACGATTTGATGCACTATCTTGCATTGCGCGCCAGCCTGCCAGGTGCAAGTGAGTTGGAGGCAGACCGCGTCAGGGTGGAGAATTACCGACTACGTTATGGAGTGAGCGAGCGTTCATGAACACGAAAACCATTTCCCGCTTGGCTTGTATTGGCTTGGCGTGTTGCTTGCCCCTGTGCGCCTTGGCGCAAACGGCGCCGGTCAAAGGCATCTATAGCTGTGTCGATGCCAAAGGTCGCAAACTCACCTCGGATCGGCCCATTCCGGAGTGTATTGACCGCGAGCAAAAAGTGCTGAACCCCAGTGGTACCGTCAACGCCAAAGTCGGCCCTACCTTGACGGCGCAAGAGCGTACGGAGGTGGAAGCAAAAGAAAAACTTGTAGCCGAAGAGCGCGCCCGTAAAGACGAAGACAAACGCCGTGACCGCGCGCTCTTGGTGCGCTACCCCGAAAGAGCGGTACACGACGCCGAGCGCGTCGAGGCGCTCAAGCAGATCACCGTCGTCAAAGGGGCTGCGGCCAATCGTGTGCTCGAGTTGCAAAAACAAAAGGTGCTGATCGACACCGAGATGGAGTTCTACAAAAAAGACCCGAGTAAAGCGCCGGCAAGCCTGAGGCGACAGGTCGAAGAAAACAACCACAGCCTGGCGGTGCAGAGCCGCTTCATCACCGACCAGGACGGTGAGGCCCAACGCGTGAATGCGCGTTTTGACGAAGAGCTGGTGCGGCTCAAAGAGCTGTGGAAACTCCGTACACCAGCCGTGGCGGCTACGCCTGCCAAACCGGCGGTGGCGAAAAATTAGCCGAGCTTGGCGCGCAGCAAGTCGTTGACCTGCTGCGGATTCGCCTTGCCCTTGCTGCCCTTCATGATCTGACCGACCAGCGCGTTGAGCGCCTTGGTGTTGCCGGCTTTGTATTCGGCGACGTTTTTGGAGTTGGCGGCGAGGACTTGGTCTACGATTATTTCTAGGGCGCTGGTGTCGTTCGATTGCTTGAGGCCAAGCGAGTCAATCAGGTCATCGACCTGTTTGGAATAGTGTCTGAATACCGCCTCACTCCCCGCAATTGAGTAGTGACCTGCTTCAGCGTTCAATCTGTAATGCGATGCGCCGCTGACATCCAGCGTAGCAGTTTGCATCCAAAGCGAATCAAAAAGTTGCTTTGCGGCGTTGTTGGAGACGGTGCCGTTATGAATTCGGGTAACCAGAAGTCCGAGTTGAGTGGCGATCACAGGCGCCTTTTCGATGGCAAGTTCATCGGCGTTTAGGCGGCGGGACACCTCACCCATAATCCAGTTGCTCACCAATTTGGGTTGTTCACAAACCTTAGCTGCTTCCTCAAAGTATGCCGCCATTGCCTTGCTTTGCGTCAGCGTTGTGGCGTCGTACTCAGGCAGTCCGTAATCCGCCACAAACCGAGCCGCCATCACCCGAGGCAGTTCCGTCATCTCAGCCCGAACCTGTTCAATCCAGTCTCGTGCAATCACCAACGGCGGCAAATCCGGATCTGGAAAGTACCGGTAATCCGCCGCGTCTTCCTTGGTGCGCATGGCGCGTGTTTCGCCGGTGTCCGGGTTGAACAAAACAGTCGCCTGCTGAATCGCGTGGCCGTCTTCAATCTGCTCGATCTGCCAGCGAACTTCGTAGTCAATCGCCTGCTGCATGAACTTAAAGCTGTTCAGGTTTTTGATTTCGCGGCGTGTGCCCAGCGGCGCACCGGGCTTGCGCACACTCACGTTGGCGTCGCAGCGAAAGCTGCCCTCTTGCATGTTGCCATCGCAAATGCCTATCCAGGTAACGATTTTGTGCAGCTCTTTGGCGTAGGCCACGGCCTCGGCACTACTGCGCATATCCGGCTCCGTGACGATCTCCAAGAGCGGTGTACCGGCCCGGTTCAGGTCGATGCCGGTTTGGCCAACAAAATCCTCATGCAGTGATTTGCCGGCGTCTTCTTCCAGGTGCGCACGCACTAGCCGGACTGATCTTTTTTCACCATCAAGGAAGAACTCCACCTGGCCACCTTGCACCACTGGAATCTCAAACTGGCTGATCTGGTACCCCTTGGGCAGGTCGGGGTAAAAGTAGTTCTTGCGGGCAAAAATGCTGCGCGGCGCAATATGTGCGCCAATCGCCAAACCGAACTGAATGGCCCGCTCCACTGCGCCTTTGTTCATCACCGGCAAAGTGCCCGGCAGGGCCAAATCCACCGCGCAGGCTTGGG
Organism: Rhodoferax sp.; assembly: GCA_031418395.1. Classification (GTDB taxonomy): domain Bacteria; phylum Pseudomonadota; class Gammaproteobacteria; order Burkholderiales; family Burkholderiaceae_C; genus JANYCG01. Next base: position 6,551 of record JANOXL010000015.1, read on the forward strand.
TGTTGGGCTCAGCGCCAAATGCAGTCGAGGCGCGGCTGAAAATCTTGCTCTGCGTAGAAAGCTGCGCGTGGGTTTCAAAGCCGATCACGACTTCGTAGCCCTGGACTAAGGGGCCAGTCGCAATTTGGAAGGAGGTTGTGATATCCGTCATCGTCAAAACCCCACCGGCTTGGTGAGGTGGAAGTCCGTGGCCTGCTGAAATCGATGCGCCATGTTGAGCAGTTTGCCCTCTTGCAAATAGTTGCCAATCAGTTGCAGGCCCACCGGCATGCCATGCGCGCCAAAACCCACCGGCAGGCTCATGCCTGGCAAACCGGCCAGCGAGGCGGGCAGGGTGAAGATGTCGGCGAGGTAATTGGCCACGGGGTCATCAGACTTTTCGCCGATCTTCCAGGCAACGGTGGGCGCAACCGGCCCGGCGATGACGTCACATTGCTTGAAGGCTTGCTGAAAATCGTCGGCTATCATTCGGCGGATTTTTTGCGCTTGCAGGTAATAGGCGTCGTAATAACCGTGCGACAAGACATAGGTGCCGATCATGATGCGGCGTTTGACCTCGTCGCCAAAACCTTCCGAGCGGGTTTTTTTGTACATGTCCGCAAGATCAGTGAATTCCTTTGCGCGGTGGCCAAACTTCACACCGTCGAACCGGCTTAAATTGCTCGATGCTTCTGCGGGCGCGATAACGTAATACACCGGGATCGACAACTCGGTGCGCGGCAGCGTGACGGGCACCAGAACGGCTCCCAGCTTTTCGTATTCTTTCAAGGCGGCATCCACTGCAGCACGGACATCGTCGGCTAAACCAGCGCCAAAAAATTCTGTGGGCACGCCGATGCGCAGCCCGGCAATGGGTTGGGCCAACGACCGGGTGAAATCTTCCGCTGGCACGTCAAGCGAGGTGGAGTCGCGGTCTAAATCGGGCCCGCACATCGCGCTTAATAACAAGGCGCAATCTTCAGCAGTGCGCGCCATCGGTCCGGCCTGGTCCAGGCTGGAGGCGAAGGCAATCATGCCGTAACGCGATGCACGCCCATAGGTGGGTTTGATGCCGGTTATGCCGCAAAAAGACGCCGGTTGGCGAATGGAGCCTCCGGTATCCGTGCCGGTTGCAGCAGGCACCAGGCGCGCCGCAACAGCCGCCGCGCTGCCACCCGAGGAGCCGCCCGGAATACGACTCACGTCCCACGGGTTTTTGACCGCTGAGGGCGCGACAAATCCCATGGGCGCTACAGCAGAATTCTCATTACTCGAACCCATGGCGAACTCGTCACAATTCAGCTTCCCAAGCGTCACGGCGCCCTGGGCCTTAAAATTTCTGACAATTGTGCTATCAAAAGGGGAGCGATAGCCTCTTAGCATTTGAGAGCCAGCGGTGGACGCAAAATCTCGCGTCACAAAAATGTCTTTGTGGCCAATCACCACGCCTTCGAGTGGCCCGGCAGTGCCTTGGGTAAGTCGAACATCCGCCGCCGCCGCCTGTTGCAGTGTGACCTCTTCCTGCATGGCGACAAATGTGCCTAGCGCCTCGTGGTGTTTGGCGCGGGCTAAAAAGTGCTGCGCCACTTCAGTGGCCGACACTTTGCGGGTCGCCAGATGCTGCGCCAACGCGGTTGCCGTCAAATCATGCAGCGCGCTCATTCGATCACCTTGGGGACCAGAAACAGGCCGCGCTCAACGGCGGGGGCGCTTTGCTGGTTGGCTTCACGTTGATTGAGCTCACTCACCGTGTCATCCCGCAGGCGCAGGGTGATGTCTTGCATGACGGCCACCGGATGCGCCAAGGGTTCAATGCCGGTGGTGTCCACCGCGCGCATTTTTTCCACTATCTCGAAAAACCCGTTAATTTGTGTAAGCATGCGCTCGCTTTGCGCATGACTCAAGTCCAGGCGGGCCAGGTTGGCAATGCGTGAAATGTCGGCAGATGTCAGAGACATAGTGAAAGAAGGCGTGAAATCGAGGTTGAAACTCGGTGTTTTGCGGCAGGTTACACACCCAATCCGAATCGACCAAGGCGGGTTTTGCGCAGGGGATAGGGTATTATCCCGCCTTTGGTGCTGCGCCTGCGACAGCCCGCAAAAAACGGGGATTGTGGCCGATTTTGATGCCGCAAACTTGAGTTGAATTTGATAAATTTGGCGACGACGCGCCGAAGTGCCTGTCGTGCCCGAGAGGATTTTTGATGTTTAGCGCATTCCGGCGGTACTTTTCCACCGACCTGGCGATCGACCTTGGCACGGCCAATACCCTGATTTTTGTTCGGGACAAGGGCATTGTGCTTGATGAGCCTTCGGTGGTCGCCATTCGCCACGAAGGTGGCCCCCAAGGCAAAAAAACCATCCAGGCGGTTGGCAAAGAAGCCAAAGCCATGTTGGGCAAGGTGCCCGGCAATATTGAAGCCATTCGCCCGATGAAAGACGGCGTGATCGCCGATTTCACGGTGACCGAGCAGATGCTCAAGCAATTCATCAAAATGGTGCATCCGCGCGGCATTTTCAAACCCAGCCCGCGCATCATCATTTGTGTGCCCTGCGGCTCCACGCAGGTCGAGCGCCGGGCGATTCGTGAATCCGCCCTGGGCGCAGGTGCGAGCGACGTGTATTTGATCGAAGAGCCGATGGCCGCTGCCATTGGCGCGGGTTTGCCGGTGTCTGAGGCCAGTGGCTCCATGGTCGTCGATATCGGTGGCGGCACCACCGAAGTGGGCGTGATCTCTTTGGGCGGGATGGTCTACAAGGGCAGCGTGCGGGTGGGTGGCGACAAGTTTGACGAAGCCATCATCAACTACATCCGCCGCAACTACGGCATGTTGATTGGCGAGCCCACCGCTGAAGCCATCAAGAAAAACATTGGCTCGGCCTTTCCGGGCAGTGAAGTCAAAGAAATGGAAGTGCGGGGCCGCAATTTGTCGGAGGGCGTTCCGCGCAGTTTCACCATCTCCTCCAACGAGATTCTGGAAGCGCTGACCGATCCGTTGAACAACATTGTCTCGGCTGTGAAAAACGCGCTGGAGCAAACGCCACCCGAGCTCGGTGCCGACATTGCCGACCGCGGCATGATGCTGACTGGCGGCGGTGCCTTGTTGCGTGATCTGGATCGCCTCCTGGCTGAAGAAACCGGCCTGCCGGTATTGGTGGCCGAAGACCCGCTGACCTGTGTGGTGCGCGGCTGCGGCATTGCACTGGAGCGCATGGACCGCATGGGGTCGATCTTCACTTCTGAATAAGCCACGACCTTGCTTGACGGGCACTCAGGAGGCTTTGTCACCGCAATTAGCCTTGGCGATGCAACGGAAGTAACTCTGAAAACCGGGACAATAAGCGCCCATGCCACTCGGGACTCTCGATAGATCGCCGCCGGCCTTTTTCAGGCAAGGGCCGTCTGCACTTTCCAAACTAACGGTTTTCAGCGCTTTGGCGGTGTTTTTGATGGTGGCGGACAGCCGTTTCAAGATGACGCAACCCGTTCGACTGAGCGTGGCCACCGCGCTGCGGCCAGTGCAATGGCTGGTGTTGCAGCCGATCCAGTGGGTGCAAGGGGGCGGCAAATATTTTGAGTCGCTTCGGGACGCGCAGGCGGATCAAGTCCTGGCGCGCACGCAGCTCACTGCACAATCCCAGCGTGCCAACCAGGTTGAGCAACTGCAGCTGGAGAACAAACGCCTGCGTGACCTTCTGGTACTGCGCGAGCGTCTGAACGTTACGGCGCAATCTGCTCAGGTGTTGTATGACGCGGCAGATCCATATTCGCGCAAGGTCATTGTCGATGTGGGCCTGGCCACGGGCGTCACGGCGGGCTCGCCAGTGATTGACGAAGCGGGTGTGCTGGGCCAGGTGACCCGCGTCTACCCCGGCGTCAGTGAGGTGACCTTGATTACCGACCGCGAGCAGGCGATTCCGGTCTTGAATACACGCACCGGTGCGCGCGGCATCGCTTTTGGTGACGCCTCGCTGACCTCCGGTGCGCTGGAGTTGCGGTTTATGGCGGCCAGCGCCGACGTGCAAGTAGGCGATCTGCTCAGCACCAGCGGTGTGGATGGCGTGTATCCGCCAGGCCTGCCCGTGGCCCGCGTGGAGAAGGTAGAGCGGCGCTCTGACAGCGCATTTGCGCGCATTCTGTGCTTGCCGGTTGGCAAAGTGGCGGCGACCAGCTACGTGATGGTGCTGGCCAACGCCGTACCCCAGGTGCCACCGCGCCCCGAGCCTGAGCCGCCTGTGGCGACGGGTAGCAAAAAGGGGCAGAAAAAATGATCATGCGTCAAGGCCAGCAACTGCTGTTGCCGGCCAATTCATTGTTCATCTGGGTCAGCTTGCTGGCTGCGTTGGCGCTCAACATGTTGCAAAACATGGGTTTGTGGGGTCGCGCCGCCTGGGTGCCCGATGTGCTGGCGCTGGTACTGGTGTTTTGGAGCGTCCACCAGCCCCGGCGGGTGGGTATCGGCGTGGCCTTTGTATTTGGCATTTGTGTGGACGTGCACCAAAGCGCGCTTTTGGGCCAACATGCGTTGGCCTACACCGTTTTGAGTTTTCTGGCGATCACCATTCACCGGCGCCTGTTGTGGTTCAGTGTGCCGTCGCAAGCGTTGCAAGTCCTGCCACTGTTTGTGACAGCGCATTTGATTGAGTTGTTAGCCCGCATGATCGCCGGGGGACGTTTCCCCGGCGTCTCGATGTTTGCCGCGCCCTTGATCGAAGCCGCCTTGTGGCCACTGGTCAGCATCGTGCTTCTCCTGCCTCAACGCCGTGCGCCCGACCCGGACGCCAACCGGCCCCTGTGAACACATGATCGCGATAAAAGTACAGGCAATTCCCCGACGGGCCGCCCCGAGGGGAATTAGCCCCCTCGGGGGGCAGCGACCCGCGAAGCGGTGGAGCGTGGGGGCCATCTCTTGACTGAACTCAGAAACGTCGAAGCTGATTTAGCGCGTTTTCGTGCGCGTTTGTTCATCGCCACCCTGGCCGTGGTGGTCTGTTTTTCACTGCTGGCAGTGCGCATGGTGTATTTGCAGGTCTATCGCCACGAGGACCTCAAAGAGCAGGCCGAAAACAACCGCACGGCGATTGTCCCCGTGGTGCCGAACCGGGGGCTGATTCTGGACCGCAACGGGGTCGTGCTGGCGTCCAATTATTCGGCCTACACGCTGGAGCTGACGCCCGCCAAAGTCGCCCAGCTGGAGGCCACCATTGATGCACTTTCTGCGGTGGTTGAGATCACACCGCGTGACCGCAAACGATTCAAAAAGCTGCAAGAAGAGTCAAAAAACTTCGAATCCCTGCCGATCCGCACCCGCCTCACCGACGAAGAAGTGGCCAAGTTTGCCGCGCAGCGTTATCGTTTTCCAGGCGTCGAAATTAAAGCGCGCCTGTTTCGCAACTACCCCTACGGCGAAATGGCGAGCCACGTGGTGGGCTACATCGGGCGCGTGAACCAGGCTGAAAAAAAGGCCATGGAAGACTGGCCCGACGAAGCGCAGACCAATTACAAAGGCACGGAATACATCGGCAAACTCGGAATCGAGCAGAGTTTTGAGACGCAATTACACGGCATCACGGGCGTGGATTCGGTCGAAACCTCCGCCGGTGGCCGCGCAGTGCGCAAACTCGCCAGCAGCCCTTCTACCCCCGGCCACACGGTGCAGCTCTCCATCGACATCAAGCTGCAAAAACTGGTGGAAGACCTCTTTGGCGAGCGGCGCGGCGCGCTGGTGGCGATTGACCCGAAAACTGGCGAGGTGCTGGCTTTTGTGAGCAAACCCACGTTCGACCCGAACCTGTTTGTCGAGGGTATCGACGTCGAGAACTGGCAGTCGCTCAACGAGTCGTTGGACAAACCGCTGCTGAACCGCGCCCTGCGCGGCACCTACCCGCCCGGCTCCACCTATAAACCCTTTATGGCGCTGGCGGCGCTGGAGACCGGCAAACGCACGCCGGAGCAATCCATCATCGACCCCGGCTACTACATGTTCGGCAACCACCGCTTCCGCGACGACAAAGAGGGCGGCCATGGCACCGTGAACATGTACAAGTCGATTGTCCAGTCCTGCGACACCTACTATTACATCCTGGCCAATGACATGGGCGTCGACGGCATGCATGCCGCGTTAAGCAAATACGGCTTTGGCGAACTCACTGGCATCGACATTTATGGCGAGGTGCGCGGCCTGTTGCCTTCGACCGAGTGGAAGCGTCGCGCCTATAAAAAACCCGAGCAGCAAAAATGGTACGCGGGTGAAACCATCTCCCTGGGCATCGGGCAGGGTTACAACCACTTCTCGATGTTGCAGCTCGCCTCGGCCACTGCCACACTGGCCAATAACGGCGTCAAAATGAAGCCGCACCTGGTCAAACAGGTGCTGGACGTGTTGACCAAAGCCCCGACCTCCACCGTGCATGAAAAGGGCCAGCAAGTCGCCAAACCGGAAAACATCGCCGTGATCCACCAGGCGATGGCGGGTGTCAACATCGAGGGCACCTCGGCGTCGAGCTTCAAGAATGCGCCCTACACCAGCGGCGGCAAAACCGGCACGGCGCAGGTAATTGCCATCAAGGCGAATGAAAAATACAACGCCGCGCTGGTGGCAGAACGCAATCGCGACCATGCCTTGTACATGGCCTTCGCGCCGCTGGACAACCCCACAATCGCGCTGGCCCTCATCGTTGAAAACGCCGGGTTTGGCTCACAAAACGCTGCCCCCATCGCCCGGCGCGTGTTTGACTACTGGTTGATGGGTCACTACCCGAATGACGAAGACCTGGCCGCCGTGCAAAAGGCGCAGGCAACAGCGCCACTGGGCAAACCCCGCTTGGTCAGTGAACTGCCTTGGCCACCCAATACGCCCTAGCAGACTGTGCCAAATTTTTCAAATAAATAATTTAGATACCAATTGTTTACAAGCTTTTGGTTATTTGGTCTCGTATTATATAGATATTTAGCTATTAATATTGATATTAAACTGATTTAAAAAGCATCAATTTTATACGCAAAATAAGAAATTATAGACTATTTTCCGGGCAATTTCTGCTGAAAAAAAAGGCACCAGGGTCGCTGGTGCCTTTGTCATGAGCGCCTACTGATGGGCGTTCAATTGCATCGGATGTTGTTGGTTGGAGGCAGTCTCCTCGGCCCCTGTGCCAGGTGCGGCTTTTGGCCCCACGTGGCTGCGAGTGCGTTAAATGTAGGTTGACGCACCAAGTTGACGCATCGGGAGTAACCCTTTTGGGCTAAAGCCTTTTACTGGTATAGGGCATTAGGTTTTGGCGCAGTCTTCAAAGATCCACTGGGCCGCTTTTTCCGCAATCATCAAGGTCGGTGAATTGGTATTGCCGCTGGTGATGGACGGCATCACACCCGCATCCACCACGCGTAAACCCGCGATCAGAGCGCCCTTCACACCCGGCCGCCCACGCACCCGCAAACGCGCGTCGACCACGGCCATCAGGTCGTCGGCCCCGCCCATTTTGGTTGTGCCCACAGGGTGGAAGATCGTGGTGGCGATGTCGCCTGCGAGTTTGGCCAGTTCCGCGTCAGACTGAAACTGCACGCCTGGCTTCCACTCCTGCGGCTTGTATTTAGCCAAAGCGGGTTGCGCCACGATTTGGCGCGTCACCCGCAGGGAGTCGGCGGCGACTTTGCGGTCGGCATCGGTGCTCAAATAGTTGGGCGCAATGGCCGGCGCATCTTCAAACTTGTTGCTTTTGATCTGCACTGTGCCCCGGCTGGTCGGGTTCAGGTTGCACACACTGGCCGTGAACGCGTTGAAGCTGTGCAGAGGCTCGCCAAAAGCATCCAGGCTCAAGGGTTGCACGTGGTACTCGATATTGGGATAGGGCTGGCTAGGGTCGCTACGGGTAAAAGCGCCGAGCTGACTGGGGGCCATACTCATCGGGCCGCTGCGTTTGAAGGCGTATTCCAGCCCGATCATCGCCTTGCCCCACAGGCTGTTGGCCAGGGTGTTGAGCGTTTGGACATGCTCGACTTTGAACACCGCGCGAATCTGCAGATGATCCGACAAGTTAGCGCCCACACCTGGTACATCGGCCACCACCGGGATGCCGTGTTGTTGCAGCAGGGCCGCCGGGCCAATGCCCGAGAGCTGCAAAATCTGCGGTGAACCGATGCTGCCCGCGCACAAAATCACCTCACGCGTCGCTTTCGCCGTGACCAACTCGTGGGTGGCCCACACCTGCACGCCGGTACACACCTGGCCACCGTCGGGTCGGGTCTCAATCACGAGGCGCGAGACCTGGGCCGAGGTCCACATCTCAAAATTGGGCCGTCCAAAACAGGTCGGGCGCAAAAATGCCTTGGCCGTGTTCCAGCGCCAGCCGCTTTTTTGGTTGACCTCGAAATACCCAACACCTTCGTTGCTGCCCTGGTTGAAATCCTCAGTTGCCGGTACGCCCGCCTGCTGCGCCGCCTGCGAAAACGCATCCAGCACGTCCCAGCGCAGGCGCTGCTTCTCCACCCGCCACTCGCCACCCGCATTGCGGCCACGCAGGAGTTTTTGGTACGGTGTATCGCCCGTGGCCATCAGCTCGGGGGCCGTGCCGCGCGCGCCGTGCAAATCGTTCGCGCCCTTGTAGTGATCCTCGTGCAGCTTGAAATAGGGCAGGCTGTTTTGCCAGTTCCAGGCCTCGTCGCCCACCTCATGCGCCCAGCGGTCGTAGTCGCGCGCCTGCCCGCGCATGTAGATCATGCCGTTGATGCTGCTGCACCCGCCCAGGGTTTTGCCGCGCGGGTAACGCAGCGCCCGGCCATTGAGGCCTGGCTCTTTCTCGGTGTTGTACAGCCAGTCCGTGCGCGGGTTGCCGATGCAATACAGATAACCCACGGGGATGTGAATCCAGTGGTAATCGTCCTTGCGGCCCGCCTCGATGAGCAAAACGCGTTTCGTGGCGTCGGCGCTCAAGCGGTTGGCCAAAAGGCAGCCGGCGGTGCCGGCGCCGATGATGATGTAGTCGAAGGTGGTGTCGCTCATGGGGTGATGCGTCTCCATTTAACCCGGCTGTCGAATCAAGCTCTCCGCCGGTAGGCCCAAACCGGTGCGCAGCTTCCACACCATGGCCATGGTGAGCTTTCGTTTTCCGTTGAGCACTTCATCAACACGGTTGCGCTGCCCCATCATGGGCACCAAGGCGGCGGCTGTCGGGCCCTGTTGCTCGATCCGCAATGTGATGGCCTGCGCCGGGTCAGGTGGCGCGCTGGGGTAATGTTCGGCTTCAGTCCGGATAGGCTGAATGAGGTAAGCGTTCTCATTCATGGCGAACTCTCCTCATTTACCGTGTCGATGGTGCCTACTTCGCCGTCGGCATCACAAACTCCGCCCCCTTGCCAATACTCTCCGGCCAGCGCTGCATGATGGATTTCTGCTTGGTGTAGAACCGCACGCCTTCCTCGCCATAAGCGTGCATGTCGCCGAAGAGTGAACGCTTCCAGCCGCCAAAGCCGTGCCAGGCCATCGGCACGGGGATGGGCACGTTGACGCCGACCATGCCGATCTGCACGCGGCGGCTGAATTCGCGGGCGACGTTGCCGTCGCGGGTGAACAGGCTGCAGCCGTTGCCAAACTCATGGTCGTTGAGCATTTGCAGGGCTTCGCCGAAATCTTTGACCCGCACACACACCAACACAGGGCCGAAAATTTCTTCCTTGTAGATGCGCATGCTGGTCGTCACGTGGTCAAACAGCGTGCCGCCCAGCCAGAAGCCGTTGCCACAGCCTTCACCGGCTTTGGCGCCGTCAAATCCGCGCCCGTCCACAAGCAGCTTCGCGCCTTCTTTCACGCCAATGTCGATGTAGCCGGTGATGCGTTTGTGCGCAATGTCGGTGACGATGGGGCCCATTTCAGCGGCGAGGTTGGTGCCGTTGAGCACCTTGAGCTGCTTCGTGCGCTCGATCAGCAGCGGGACGATTTTGTCGGCCACGTCGCCCACCAGCACCGCCACGCTGATGGCCATGCAGCGCTCGCCGGCGGAGCCATAGGCCGAGCCGATCAGCGCGTCTACCGTCTGGTCGATGTCGGCGTCGGGCATCACGACCATGTGGTTCTTCGCGCCGCCCAAGGCTTGCACACGTTTGCCGTTTTTGGCACCGGTTTCGTAGATGTAGTTGGCAATCGGCGTGGAGCCGACGAAGCTCACCGCCTTCACATCGGGGTGGGCCAGGATGGCGTCTACGGCTTCTTTGTCGCCTTGTACGACGTTGAAAACACCGTCCGGCAGACCCGCTTCTTTTAGTAATCTGGCCTGCAAAAGGGTCGCACTCGGGTCAATCGGGCTGGGTTTCAAAACGAAGGTGTTGCCCGCCGCAATCGCCACCGGGTACATCCACATCGGCACCATCACCGGAAAGTTGAAGGGGGTGATGCCGGCCACTACGCCCAGGGGCTGGCGCAACGTCCAGTTGTCAATGCCGGTGCTCACCTGGTCCGTGAAGTCGCCCTTCAAGAGTTGCGTGATGCCGCAGGCGAATTCGATGATGTCGATGCCGCGTGTGACTTCGCCCTGCGCGTCGGTAAACACCTTGCCGTGCTCAGAAGTGATGGCGTGGGCCAACTCGTCTTTGTGCGCGTTGACGAGTTCAAGGTACTTGAACATCACCCGCGCGCGGCGGATGGGCGGGGTGTCAGACCAGGCGGGGAAGGCCGCTTGCGCAGCCGCCACGGCAGCGCCTACTTCAGCGGCGTTCCCCAAGGCGACCTGGCCCGTCACCGCGCCCGTGGCTGGGTTGAATACGTTTTGCGTGCGGCTGGAGGCGCCTGCCTGCATTTGACCGTTGATGTAATGACCGATGGATGTGCTTGCCATATGAATGCCTGTCGAGTGGGAAAATGATGGCCAAATTGTCCACTAACTCGGGGGCGCGTGGGTTTCGATTAAATGTTAACACCCATGTTAATTAATGAATCAAAAATCGGCTCTGGCGCGCAATTTCGTTAAAAATGCGACTCCAGGTCTCGTGAAATAAGCGTATTTAGCTATCATATGCATAGCTAATAACTTTCCTGACTCAAATGGGCAAACGTTTGTGACAAACCCCTGCAGTCCAGTCGCACCCTAAAATTCAAGGATGCAGAACCCCTTGAGCGGTGCCAGCCGCGTTTATTACATCGTGGGTGACCCGATTGCGCAAGTGAAGTCGCCTGCCGGTGTCAGCCAGGCGTTTCATGCGCGGGGCCGCAACGCATACGTGATGCCCGCACACGTCGCCCCCGCGCACCTAGCCGCGTGGCTGGCTGGCGTATCGATGGCGCAGAACGTCGATGGCGTCATTGTCACCATTCCGCACAAGTTTGCGGCCTTTGCGCTGTGTGCCAGCACCTCGCCGCGCGCTGCTTTTTTGCAGGCCGTGAACACGCTGCGCCGCAATGCCGATGGCTCCTGGCATGGTGACATGTTTGACGGCCTGGGTTTTGTTGAAGCCTTGCGGGCGGGCGGTTGTGCGCCTGCGGGCCAGGCGGCGCTGCTCGTGGGCGCGGGTGGCGCGGGTTCAGCGATTGCGCATGCGTTGGTGGAGGCCGGGGTGCGGCAGTTGGCGATTCATGATGACGATGCTGCGCGCCGTGTTAGCCTGATCGCCCGCCTTTCAGGCCTGCAAAAGTGTCTGGTGCAGCCGGGTTCTGCTGACCCTGCTGGGTACGGCATCGTGATCAACGCCACCCCCGCCGGCATGCAAGCCGCAGACTCGATACCCCTGCGTGTGGACACCCTCGCGTCCAGCACCGTGGTCGGCTGTGTCATCACCGCGCCTGCCGTCACACCGCTGATCGCCGCTGCGCGCGCCCGGGGCTGCGCTACCGTGACTGGTGGCGAAATGTTTGCCCGCGTGCGGGACTTGATGGTCGATTTTTTGTTGCAAGCTGATGCTGCATCCCCATCCGCTGGGCAGACATGCAAATAGAACGAACAACGATTTCGACCCAGACGGAATATGACGTAGTGGTGGTCGGCGCCGGTGGTGCGGGCCTGGCCGCCGCGTTGTTTGCCGCGCTGGATGGCGCGAGCGTTTTGCTTGTGGAAAGTACGTCCTTTGTTGGCGGCACCACGGCGCTCTCAGCGGGTACCACCTGGATTCCGGGCACCCAACACGCGGCCACGGTTAACCCTGCAGACACCCTGGCGGACGCCGCGCGTTACCTCACCAACGCGATCGGCGGCCACAGTCCTGCGGCCTTGCGCCAGGCGTTTCTCGATCACGGTTCGAAAGCGGTGGCGCGACTCGACGCTGCGACTGAAGTGAAGTTCAGGCCGTATCCGAAACACCCTGACTATTTGTCCGACTTGGGTGGTTCCGTGTTGGGTGGTCGGGCCTTGGATCCACTGCCGTTTGATGGCAGGCTGCTCGGTTCGCTGTTTGCCCTGCTGCGGCCACCCATTCCCGAGTTCACCGTGTTGGGCGGCATGATGGTGGACCGCACGGACATCAACCACCTGCTGGGCATGGGCAAATCGTTCGCGTCGCTGCGCCACTCGGTCAAGCTGCTGGCCCGCCATGCGCTGGACAGGCTTTCTGGCCCGCGCGGCACACGGCTGGTGATGGGCAATGCGTTGGTGGGGCGTTTGCTGTACGCCTTGTCGCAACACAGCAAAGTCACGCTACGACTCAACACGTCGCTCACAGGCATCGTGCAGGAGACGGGCGGCGTTATGTCTGCCACTGTCCAACAGGGCGCTAACCGGCAAACGCTACAGGTCAAAGGCGGCGTGATTCTTGCCAGTGGCGGCTTCAACCGGCACGCAAAATGGCGCGCCGACCGCTTGCCGCTGGCCCAGCTGGACTGGTGCCCGGGCGCGCCAGGGCACACGGGGGCCGCGCTGGAAGTCGCATTGGCTGTGGGCGCGTGTTGGGGCCAAGGCAACGCCAATCACGCGTATTGGGCGCCGGTGTCAACACGCCTGCGACCCGACGGCAGCCGCGCCGTGTTCCCGCATTTTGTGATGGACCGCGCCAAACCCGGCATGTTGACCGTGAACCAGGCCGGCCAGCGCTTCGTCAACGAAAGCACCACTTACCAGTTGTTTGCCTTGGCAATGCAGCAGCAAACGCCGCCCGCGATACCGGCCTACCTGTTGTGTGACGCACCTGCGCTTAAAAAATACGGCATGGGTATGGTGCGCCCCGGCGGCAGCGGATTGAAACCGTTTTTGGACGACGGCTACCTCACGCAAGCCGCCTCACTGGCTGAATTGGCGCAAAAATTGGGCATCCACCCGGCAGCTTTGCAAACTACGGTGGCGCGTTTTAATGACCATGCTGAAACTGGTGTGGACCCGGACTTCCACCGGGGTGAGAACGCCTACCAACACAATATTGGCGATGCCACCTGGCCCGGCAAAAATCCTAACCTCGGGCCGCTGACCGAAGCGCCGTTTTACGCCTTGCGCCTCTATCCCGGCGACATTGGCGCAGCGACGGGTCTCGCGACCGACACCCATGCGCGGGTGCTGAATGCGCACCAGCAGCCGATTGAAGGCCTCTACGCCGTGGGCAATGACATGAACTCGATCATGGGCGGCATCTATACCGCGCCCGGCATCACCATTGGGCCGGCCCTGGTGTTTGCGTCGCTGGCGGCTGCAGATGCTACGGCGCGCGCGAAGCGTTGACGGACAGCGACCCGCGAAGCGGCGGAGCGTGGGGGCCACAAATTTCCGAAGGGCCGCTCCCGAGGAAATTTAGCCCCCTTGGGGGGCAGCGACCCGCGAAGCGGCGGAGCGTGGGGGCCCTGTCTCTAATCCCCCGTCCACACCGGCTTGCGCTTCTCCTGAAACGCTTTTTGCCCCTCCTTGGCGTCGTTGGTCAGCGTGAAGAGCGCAATCTGGCTTTCGGTGAACGACATCGACTCCTCAAAAGCCATTTGCTCGACTTTTTTCATGGTGTAGATGCCCCGTCGAATGGCGGCAGGGGATTTGTCGAGCAATCGCGCCAGGAGCCAGTCCAATTTGGCATCGACGTTATCGCCATCATCCGCTACATAGTTCACCAAGTTGAATTCCAGCGCCTGGGCCGAAGTGATGGGCTCGCCCGTGAGGCACATTTCAGCCAGCACCCGTCGCGGAATCAAATGTTGCAACACCGAGAGCACCTGCGCCGGGAAAACGCCCACTTTGACTTCCGGCAAGCCAAAAATCGCATGGCGCGCGGCCACGGCCATGTCGCACATGGAGAGCAAGCCAAAACCGCCGGCCATACACGCGCCGTTCACGCGTGCGATTAGTGGCACATTGCCGGCCCGCGCTACCCGCAGCAGTTGCGCCAGGTGACCCAGCGGCTCAGAATAATCCGTAGTAAAGGCTCTGGCCGACTGCAAATCTGCCCCGGCGCAAAAGGCTTTGGTGCCGATGCCTGTGACCACAATCGCGCGCACGCTGCGGTCAGTCTGCGCACCCGCGATGGCCGCTGCCATGCCAGCCAGGACGCCGTGGCTCATCGAATTGCGCCGCTCTTCACGGTTGATGGTGAGCCACAACACAGGCCCGCGTTGCTCGACAAACAATTCTTGACTGGTTTCAGCACTGCTCATTTAACGTCCTCATTGCAAAGTGAAGGTTGAAAACCTGGGGAAGCGCGGATCAATTCATCGTGACCCCGTGGCGCTTGGCTGGGGATGGGCCGCGAGGAATAAATCTGCGCTTGCTTCATTGTGCCGCCCTTGCAGGCGGCAGGGTAGCATCTGTACCTGTATGGTAGAACCACATTCAAGTCCAGGCGAGAACGCACCCCCCAGCGTTGTGATGCAGCCGTCTGGCGACGAGCGGCAGGCCGTGTTGCTCGGGCGCTGGACGAGTGCGCGCCTGGCTGAAGGTGAGAGTTATGCCCATCTGGCTGCAGAACTCGCCAGCGCCTGCCAACCGGGGCCAGAGGCCCCAACGTGGGATTTGCGCCATCTGATGGCGCTGGACCACACCGGCGCCCAAATGTTGTGGAACGCCTGGGGTCGCAAGTGGCCTGCCAGTCTGCGCCTGTTGGAAGACCAACGCGCCTTGATTGAACGGGTCGCGAAATACACCGTGGTGCGCCAGCCTGTCGCCCTAGGCACCGCGGTGCAGGAGTTTGCCAAGAGCCTGTGGCTGCAGTTTTTGGGCCTGGGAGAAGGCTTGCTGCTTCTCCTGGGTCATTTGCGCGACATGTTGCGCCTGGTGGGCCAGCTCGCACTGGATCTGCTGCGCTTGCTGCGCGCGCCGCGCGAAGGCCCGTGGCGCGATGTCTCGGGGCATTTGTACCGCATCGGCGCGACGGCCATGCCCATCACCGCCATCGTGGGTTTTTTGATCGGTGTGGTACTGGCGTATTTGATGTCGCAGCAGTTGCGGCAATTTGGCGCGGACGCTTTCATTGTGGATGTGCTGGGCATCTCCTTGATCCGCGAGCTGGGCCCCACATTGGCGGCTATTTTGATTGCCGGGCGCTCGGGTTCAGCCATCACGGCGCAAATTGGCGTCATGCGGGTCACCGAAGAGCTCGACGCCATGAAAGTCATGGGAATATCGCTGGGTTACCGCCTGGTGATGCCGCGCGCGATCGCCATGGCCATCGCCATGCCGTTACTGTCGGTGTGGACGACGGTCGCCGCGTTGTTGGGCGGTATGTTGGCGGCTGACTTGGTGCTGGGTGTGACACCGGCCTTTTTTGCCATCACTTTGCCAGATGCCGTGCAAGCCTCCAACCTGGCGCTCTCGGTGGGTAAGTCGATCGTTTTTGGTCTGGCGATCGCCTTGATTGCATGCCATTATGGGCTGCGCATCCAGCCCAACACCGAAAGCCTGGGTCAGGGCACGACCGCCTCGGTGGTGACCTCGATCACCGTGGTGATCCTGGTGGATGCGCTTTTTGCAGTGGTGTTCAAGGACGTTGGGATATGAGCGGCGCGATGTCTGGCGCACAGGCGGTGGTTGATATCCAGGGCCTTTGGTCGGTTTTTAGGACGGCAGGCGTCGAGGCCGTCATACACAAAGACCTGAACTTGCGCATCGATGCGGGCGAGGTTTTGTCCATCGTGGGCGGCTCCGGCTCGGGCAAAACGGTGCTTTTGCGCAAGATTCTCGGGCTGGATGCGCCTTCGCGAGGGCAGGTCAAGGTGTTGGGCAAAGACGCCGCACAACTCGGAGAAAAAGGCGCGGCCAGCCGTATCGGCATGTTGTTCCAGCATGGCGCGCTGTTTTCAGCTTTCAGCGTACTGGACAACATCGCGTTCCCGCTGCGCGAACTCAAAACCCTGCCCGAGCGCTTGGTCAAGGACGCGGCGCTGGTCAAGCTGCAAATGGTCGGCCTGGACCGCTCACATGCCAACAAACGGCCCGCCGATCTCTCCGGCGGCATGATCAAACGCGTCGCCCTGGCGCGCGCCCTCATCATGGATCCGCCGCTCTTGCTGCTGGACGAACCCACGGCTGGCCTGGACCCCGACAGCGCCGATGCTTTTTGTGCACTGTTGCGCTCGCTGCACCGCGAGCTGGATTTGACGGTGGTGATGGTCACACATGACCTGGACACTTTGTTCGAGCTGAGCACGCGTATCGCGGTTTTGGCCGACAAACACGTGATCACCACCGGTGCGCCCAAAGACGTGATCACCTTTGTGCACCCCTTCGTCCAGCAGTTTTTCCTGGGTGAACGTGGTCAGCGCGCCATGGAGTTGCTGCGGGAATACCCGTTTGCGGTATAAAAAGGGAAACTCGAACCTATGGAAAACAAATCGCATGCCCTGGCCGCTGGTGCTTTCGTACTGGCACTGACCGCGCTGGTCGTGGCGCTGGCGCTGTGGTTGACGCGTGACACCCTCACCCACAACACCTTTGTTCTGAGCAGCAGCGAGTCCGTCACCGGCTTGCAGCCCCAGGCCAGCGTGCGGTTTCGCGGTGTCAATGTCGGCAAAGTGATGTCCATCGGTTTTGACCCGCTCACGCGCGGCAATGTGCTGATTCGTATCTCCACCGTAGAAGACGCCCCCATCACCCGATCCACCTTCGCCACGCTGGGTTTTCAGGGTGTCACGGGTCTGGCATTTGTTCAACTGGACGACAGTGGTGAATCCAAAGACCTGCTGACCTCTAGCGATGTCGCGCCCGTGCGTATCCCGATGCGCGCCAGTTTGTTCTCCAAATTGTCGGACCAAGGCACCTCGTTGCTGATTCAGGTTGAAGAAACCAGCCGCCGGTTGAACCAGCTTTTGGCCTCTGAAAACCAAAAAACCCTGTTTGCCGCCGTGCAAGACATCGGCCAGACCGCCAAAGATATGAGCCAGACCGCCAAGGGGTTTGGCCAGGCGGCCAACTCGCTGCAGCAATTCACCACCAACGCCAACCGGGTGATGGATTTCCAGTTTGGCCCCGAGAAAATGAACCTGCCCAAACTGGTCGATGAAATGAGCGTCACCATGAAGTCCTTGCAAGGCACGTCCGAACGCGTGGGCGCAACAGCCGACGAAGCCCGCAGTACCGCACAGGAGTTCCGCCAGACCGCGCAAACCCTGACCCAACCCGGCGGCGCGCTGGACAAACTGGGTGAAGGTGCCCAGGCGC
>JANOXL010000016.1:0-7615 GCA_031418395.1 Rhodoferax sp.
ACGATCGACAATGTCTTGACAGTGCGGTGCATCAGCTTGGGCAGGTCTTTCCACTTGTAGTCGCGGTAGATGAACATGGTGACGAAGAAGGCCCAGATCACCGCGATGGAGGCTGATTCAGTGGCGGTGAACACACCCGACAAAATGCCGCCCAAAATGATGAACATCGTCATCAGCCCCCACAGCGCATCGATGACGATCTTGATGGCCTGTTTGAGCGGGATCACGTCGCCTTTGGGGAAATTGCGTTTTTTGGCAATGAACAGGCACATCACCGCCAGCGTCAGCCCCAGCAGCAGCCCCGGCAAAATGCCTGCGATGAACAGCGCAGCAATCGACACCCCGCCGCCTGCCGCCAGCGAATAGATAACTGCGTTGTGACTGGGTGGAATCAAAATGGCTTGCACCGAACCGCTGATCGTGACGGCCGTGGCGAATTCGCGTGGGTAGCCTTTTTTCTCCATCTCGGGGATAAGCACCGAGCCAATCGAGGCGGTATCGGCCAGCGACGAGCCAGAAATCGCGCCAAAGAAAGTTGAGGCAAGGATATTCACCAGCGAGAGGCCGCCGCGGATGAAACCAACCAGCACTCCGGCAAATGCCACCAGACGGCGCGACATGCCACCTTCGGCCATGATGGCCCCGGCCAGCACAAAAAACGGAATGGCCAGCAGCGAAAACTTGTTCACACCTGCAGCAATCTGGATCATGATGGCATCCAGGGGAATGTCTATCCATAAGGCCCCAATGATGGAGGCCAAGCCAAGGCAATACGCCACGGGCAGGCCGAACAGCATCAAGATGACGAAAGAACCGAGAAGTACAAAAGCGTCCATGGTGTTTCTTTGTCCTATTCCAGGCCAGCTTCGAGTTGCGCGTCAACTTGCACGGCGGTTCGTTGGCTCTGGTCACCGTACAGCAGGTTTTCCAGGACAAAAATAAAAGTGATCACCCCGGCAATCGGCACCGGCAAGTAGGCTGCGCCGGCGCGCATGGACGGAATTTCGGGAATGCTTTGACCCCAGGTGCTCATGACCAGCGTGATGCCATAGTAGGCCATGAACAGCGCCACCAGGCCCATCAACACCGTCATCAGTTTGGCGACCATCGGCTGCAAGCCAGACGGCAGGCGGCTGGTGATCATGGCCACCGCAATGTGAGAGCCCGCCCGGTAAGCGCTGGCCGACCCCAAAAAGGTGAACAGCACCATCAGCAGGATCGAGACGGGTTCGGGCCACTGCGAACCCGAACCCAACACATAACGGGTGAAGATGCCCCAGGGAATGATGAGCGCCATGACGGCAATGCTCAAGCCCGCCACCCAGACGCAGGCCAAATACAGCCTGTCGTTGAATCCCAAAACGGCATCTTTCATGCTTTACCCGGTTGACAGTGATTTACTTGGTGGCTTCAATTTTCGCCATTAAGTCCACCAGCTTTTCGCCGTATTTGGCGCGAACCGGTGCGGTGGCGTCAAAGAAGGGCTTCTGGTCAACCGTCACGAACTCGATGCCGGCGGCTTTGAGCTTGACGACGTTTTCAGCCACGGCCTTGTCCCACATGCCGCGCTGCTCCATTTGCGCTTCGCGCGAGAGTTTTTTGATCAGGTCTTGATCAGCCTTGGACAACTTGTCGTAAGCGATTTTGGACATCACGAAAATCTCGGGGATGATCAAGTGGTTGGTCTGCGCGTAAAACTTGGCAGGCGTGTTGTAGTGGTTAGCCGTTACGTAGCTTGGCGGGTTGTTTTCAGCGCCGTCGATCACACCTGTCTGCAACGCGGTGAACACCTCGCCGTAGGCCATGGCGATGCCGTTGCCGCCCATGGCGTTCATGGTGTCGACAAACAGGGGGTTGCCCATCATGCGGACTTTCTGGCCCTTCAGATCAGCCGGGCTGGTAACTTTTTTCTTGGTGTAAAGGCTGCGCGAGCCGCCGTCCATGAACCCGAGGCCCACCAGCCGCGCCGGGCTGTTGCTGACCTTGTCCAGGATTTCCTGGCCGATGGGCCCGTCAATCACGGCGCGCATGTGGGCTTCGCTGCGGAACACGAAGGGCATGTTGAACACGTTCACTTCGTTGACGATGGGGCCGATCACACCCAGCGAAATGCGGGCGATCTGGATGGCACCGAGCTGCACCTGCTCGACGGCCTCTTTTTCCTGCCCCAACACAGCACCAGGGAAGGTCTGGATCTTGATGCGGCCACTGGTTGCGGCATCAAGTTTTTTGCCCATGCTGTCGATGGCAGCGACCGTGGGGTAACCGGCCGGATGCGTGTCGTGCGACTTGAGCACGATGTTTTGCGCCTGCGCGCCAAAGGAAACACTCAACGCGAGTGCAGCGGTAGCAATGGCAACAAAACTACGGCGAAGGGTCATGGTTTTCTCCTTGTAAAAAACGGGTTGGCAAAGTGGAAAGTGGCGCGGATGGCCGGAAAATCTGGACGGGACCGCTTGTCAGCCCTGAAGCGTGGCATACGGCCCCATGGCGACGTAGGCGCCGCCTTGGAACTTCACCACCGGGTCGCGCACGTCAGGTGCGCCGGTTTTGGCGTAAATGGCCTCACGGTAACTGTCGGCACTGTCTTGCGGCACATAACCCACGTGATTGGCGGCACTGTTATCCCACCAGGTTACCGAGTTTTTCGACACGCCGTAAATGATGCTGTGCCCCAGCGACGGCGTGGTCAAGCAGGCGGTGAGCAGACGGTACAGGTCGTCAAAACTCAACCAGCTGGCCAACATGCGGCGGTCTTTGGGCTCTGGAAAACACGAGCCAATGCGCAGGCAGGCGGTTTCGATGCCGTAGCGGTCAAAATAGAAGCGCGAAATGTCTTCTCCAAAGGCTTTGGAGACGCCGTAATTGCCGTCAGGGCGCGGATTGGCCAACGGGGTGATGGTTTCGGACTGTTTATAGAAACCGGTGGCGTGGTTGGAACTGGCGAAGATGATACGTTGGGTGCCCTGCTTGCGCGCCGCTTCATACAGGTTGTACATGCCGACGATGTTGGCCTGCAAAATCGGCCCAAACGGCCCTTCGACCGAGACGCCGCCAAAGTGGACCACGGCGTTCACGTCCTTGAGCAGGGCCAATACAGCCGCTTCGTCACCCAATTCGGCCAAAGTGAGCTCTTCACCAGCCTTTGCGGCAGCGACGTCCAGCCGATCAGATAGGCGCAACACGTCGCAATTGGCTTTGAGCCGCGAGCGCATGGCAGTGCCCAGGGATCCGGCGGCGCCGGTCATCAGAATGCGATGGTGAGATTTGATGGACATGTCAGGTGGTTTGGGAGAAATTGAAAAGGTGGGCAAATAGGCACAAATAACGCTGTCTGCAAGCTTAAACCGATTTGAAATGGGACTCGCTATACTGAGTTTGACCTGGGTTTGCAGGCAGTTGTCTGATGACTTAGAATTGTAGCCACAATGATTCCGAAGTCAAGCACACCCAGAAGTTCTATGCCCAGGGTGACTGCACCGCCCGCATCGACTGCTGCGCCTGCCCGGTCTGGCAAAGGCCGTGTTGATGAAATTGCCAACAGCCTGGGCGCATTGATTCAAAGCGGCGGGCTCAAGGCGGGCGATCGTTTGCCCACCGAGACCGACATCGGCACACGCTTCAATGTCAGCCGCACGGTGGTGCGCGAAGCATTGTCAAAAATGCAGGCCGCAGCGCTGGTTGAGACGCGCCACGGCATCGGCACCTTTGTGCTGGAGGCACCTGCGGGCAAGTTCCAAATCAATGCAGGCAACTTCGCGACGGTGGCCGACGTTATATCCGTGTTGGAATTGCGCATTAGCTTGGAGACTGAGGCTGCAGGTCTTGCAGCACAAAGAAGAAGCGCTTCACATATTGAAGCTATGCAGGCTGCGCTCGCGGCGTTTGAACTGGCCTTGGCCAATGATTCCGATGCGGTTCCGAGTGACTTCGACTTCCATCTGGAAGTGGCACGCGCCACCGGCAACCGCCATTTTGCCGATCTGATGCGTTACCTGGGAACACGTATCATTCCGCGCACCCGTCTGGACACAACCCACAGCGCGTCCGAGGGCCGATTGAGCTACCTGCGACGCGTCCATAATGAACACGAAAGCATCTTCAACGCCATTCACCATCAAGACCCTGATGCCGCCCGCGCGGCCATGCGCACCCACTTGTCCAACAGCCGGGATCGATTGCGCAAGGTACAAGACGAATGAAACAAGTTTTTGACTAAATACATTGAACATTAAAAATTTAGTTGAAATTAATCTTAGTTTTCGCAAATATTAAATTTATTGCTACTATATTTATACCAATAGTGGTGTAATTTTGATCTTGTATTTATAAATAACTCCATTTTTAACGAAACAATTCGAATTAAATACCCAAATTGGGGTGTATTTTCCGAACTATCGACCCTTTCCCCGTCAGTTGTAAGACAACCCGATCAGCAAGCCGATGAACTCCGGCGTGCGCTAGCATTCCAGCATGATGCCTCGTGACCCCGCCGCCCGCGCCGCCTTTTGGGCCGGCACCCGCATGATCCTGCTGGTGGCGCCTTCCTATGTTCCGTTTGCCATCGTCTGCGGTGTCGCCTCCGTCAACGCGGGCATGGGTACACCGGCTGCGCTGGCGATGGGCGCTTTGGTTTTCGGCGGCTCCTCGCAGGCCGTTGTGGCGCAGTTTCTGCAAAACTCCGCATCGATTTGGGTGGCGGTGTTGTCCGGCCTTGTCGTCAATCTGCGCCTGGCCATTTACAGCGCCGCGATGGCCCCCAAGCTGCGGCACTTGAGCACCCCGAAACGTATGTTGGGCGCGGCCTTTCTGGTCGACAATATTTTTGTTTTTATGCAGCAGCGTGAGCACACGCACCCGCACGACAAACACCTGCTGTGGTACTACGCCGGCTTGGCCGCCTTGTTGTGGCCGGTGTGGGGCATTTTTTGTGCCGTGGGTGTGCTGGCGGGCAATGTGGTGCCGGCCAGTTGGCAACTGGACTTTGCCATTCCGCTGTCTTTCATCGCCATGCTGGCCATGAATGTGCGCAGCCTGCCCCTGCTGGCCGCCGCGCTGGTGGGCGGCTCCACAGCCGTACTGCTGGCAGACTTTCCGCTCAAACTCGGGTTGATGGCCGCCTGTTTCATCGGTATGGCGGCAGGCCTTTTGATAGAAAAAGTGCAGGCTCAACCGGCTCGCAAAGAGGCGGCACCATGAGCGCCTGGCAAGCCTGGGGGGCGGTCATCGGCCTCGCCGTGGGCACGTTTTTGATCCGTTACTCCTTCATCGGTCTATTTGCCAAACGCGATATTCCGCCCTGGGTGGAGCACGGGCTGAAGTTCATGGTGCCAGCCGTATTTGCCGCCATCGTTTTCAGCGGCGTCTTGATGAGCACGGGGCGCCTGACAGGGCTGGAGCAGTGGCCGCGTTATGCAGCGGCGCTGATCGCCCTGGCGGTGGCGCTTAAAACCAACGGCAATTTGCCACTGACGGTTCTCGTCGGGATGGTGGCACTGCATGCCCTGCCCTGGCTTTTGGGACTCCTGTATTGAGCGTCACCTCTTCAACCCGCAGCTTCTGCGCGTCACAACACGGGAACCAAAATGAAGCCTGTTTCGCCCCTGCATTTCTATTTTGATTTCATCTCGCCATACGGCTATTTCGCCTCGCTGCGAATCAACGAGTTGGCCGGGCGATTTGACCGTGTGGTGGAATGGCATCCGATGCTGCTGGGTGTTTCGGTGATGAAAGTCATGGGCCTCAAACCCCTGTTGGACACGCCACTCAAAGGCCCTTACACGAGCAACGATGTGCGCCGGTACGCACGATTGCATGGCATCAAACTAACTCGCCCCCCTGGCGCAGCGCCCATGAACCCACTGACCTGTGGCCGCGTGTTTGCCTGGGCCAAGCAGCATCATCCTGAGCTGGCAGTGGACTTGGCGCGGGTCATGTTGCGGGCTTACTGGGAAGAAGATGCGGATTTTTCAGACCCGCAGTCACTGGCCCAGTTGCCGTTCCCCATCGCCGCAAGCCAAGGCACGGCGGGCCGCACCACGATCGACATCGCCAGCGGCAGTGACATCGACTGGGTTCAAGCTGCACAAAGCCTGGAGGCCGCCCAATTGCTACGCGCTGAGGTCGACGCCTCACTGAAAGCCGGTGTCTTCGGTTCACCCACAGTGATTGTGGATGGCGAGCTGTTTTGGGGGATCGATAAGTTCGAGCAGATCGAGCATTGGCTGGAAACTGGCGGCTGGTGAAACTAAGGGTGTGCGGCGTGAGCCAGCGTCGGTCTGATCACGCATACCCTTGCCCAAGCCGCTGACGCTGCAAATCGCAGGGTTGGATCGGCCTGATCAGACCGCCGACCCAAACTGGATTTCATGGGCCACTGCAATCGCCGTCAAGCGCAGAAGCACCTGCGCCCTGACGGCCTCTGATTCATTGCCTGAAACCTGGATCACCGCTACCTGGCCGCCAGGACGGTCAGCAGCACTGACGCCCACTGAACGCCCCAATGCCACGCCTTCCAATATCTCCGAGAGCTTGACCTCGATCGCAATAAGCCGCAAGGCCGGCTTGAAGATTTTGCCGACGGCCGTCATGGGCATGGCATCGATCAGCGTCAGGCGTTTGGGCACAGCGGGACGTTCATAGACGTGCGGCGCAACCTGTGCCAGCAAGGCCCCCGCATCAATGGATTGGCCCGGCCTGAGCGTGATGAACGCCACCGGTAACTCGCCGGCGTAGGCGTCAGGCTCACCCACCACTGCGCAAAACGCCACAGCGGGGTGGGCGAGAAAGGCGTCCTCCACCAAGCCTGGGTCAATGTTGTGCGAACCGCGGATGATCACGTCTTTGGCCCGGCCCGTAATGTGCAGGTAACCCTCGGCATCGATGTGACCCAAGTCGCCCGAGACCAGCCAATGCTCGTCGTTAGCGAAGGTTTCGAACATGCCCGCGTTACGTGCCGGGTCGGTATAACCCGGGCTCACATGCGGGCCGCGAATTGCCACCACACCGGTGTCTCCTGCCTGGCAAACGCCTTCAAGCTGCACCTGTCCATGGCGCCAAGGCAACACGCGCAACTGTGTGAATGGCAAGCGAAGGCCGACTGAACCGGGCACGCGCGGGCCAGCCGCAGGCTCGATACAGACCAGCCCGGCGCTTTCCGTCATCCCCAGAATATTGCGCACCGGAATTTGCAGGGTCTGCTCGAATTGCGTTGCGAGCGCATCGGGCAAGGGCGAGCCACCGGTGTAGGCTATTCGAACGCTTGAAATGTCGGCGTCCACCGGTGTGTTGAGCAAGGTGGCCAGCACAGTGGGCACGCAAGCCAGCGCGGTCACTTGCTCACGCTCGCAAAATTTCCAGTAGTTCTTGACAAAAAGGCCATTACGCATGCCGCTGAGCGTGGGCAGCAACTGCGTGGCGCCCACAGACAGGATCGCCAGGCCGTAAACGAACGCGCCTGCAACATGAAACAGCGGGAAACCATTGATCTCCACAGTGTTTTCGTCAAAGCCATAAAACAGTGGTGCCAGGCTACTGGTGTGAACCTCGTTTCGATGGGTATGTTGCGCCAGTTTGGGTGCGCCGGTGGTGCCACCGGTGTGAAAACAAGCCGCTA
>JANOXL010000017.1:0-20697 GCA_031418395.1 Rhodoferax sp.
AGCAGTTGTCAAGCGCTTGGAACAAGCACTTGAAACGGTCGCAAAGATGCCTGAAGTGGCAGAAGCCATGCAACGCCAGGGCGCCGACCCCACCTTTCAAGACAGCCGAGCTATGGCGACCTTCATGGCAGCGGATGCCGCCAAGTGGAAGCGCGTAGCCGCCTACGCCAACATCACACTCGACTAACGACCTGAACTGACAAAACGAGACAGCCATGACCTTAAATGTCGGAGTAAATGTCGGTGTAATCGGCCTGGGCGCGATGGGGTTGGGCATGGCCGCATCGTTGCGTCGAGCCGGCCACGTGCCCCATGTGTTTGATGTGCGTAGCGAAGTCGCACAAGCCTTTGCGAAAGACGGCGGCGTGGCCTGCACCTCGACCGCCGACCTCGCCAAAAGCTGCAATGTGGTGGTTTCGGTGGTGGTCAATGCCGCGCAAACCGAAACAGTCTTGTTCGGCGTAGCCGGTGAAAGCGGCGGTTGTGTCAGCACACTTGCGCCAGGCAGCGTATTTGTGATGTGCTCCACGGTCGACCCCGCCTGGTCGATTGCCATGGAGAAGCGGCTGAACGCGCTGGGAATTCATTACCTGGACGCCCCCATCTCCGGTGGCGCGGCCAAAGCAGCCAGTGCACAGATGACCATGATGACCTCGGGCAAACCCGAGGCGTATGCCGTACTGGGTGATCTCCTGAACGCGATGGCGGCCAAGGTTTACCGGCTGGGCGACTGTGCTGGAGCGGGAAGCAAAGTCAAGGTGATCAATCAGCTGCTGGCGGGCGTGCACATTGCCGCCGCTGCCGAGGCTATGGCCTTGGGCTTGCGTGAAGGTGTTGACCCGAGCGCGCTGTATGAGGTTATCACCCACAGTGCGGGCAACAGCTGGATGTTCGAGAACCGCATGGCCCATGTGCTGGCAGCAGACTACACGCCGTTATCCGCAGTGGACATATTTGTGAAGGACCTTGGACTGGTGCTGGATATGGCGCGTGCCAGTAAATTCCCGCTGCCACTCTCCAGCACCGCGCATCAGATGTTCATGCAGGCCTCTACAGCGGGTTTTGCCAAAGAGGACGACAGTGCCGTCATCAAAATTTTCCCCGGAATCGAACTGCCTAAAAAGCCATGAGCAAACTTTTACTGGGCTGCATTGCGGATGACTTTACTGGCGCTACAGACCTCGCCAACAACCTGGTGCGCGCCGGCATGCGGGTGGTTCAAACCATTGGTGTACCGACCGCACCACTCGATGCTGAAGTAGATGCCGTGGTGGTGGCATTGAAGTCACGCACCACTGCGGCTGCAGAGGCTGTGGCTGAGTCTTTGGTAGCTTTGCAATGGCTTCAAGCCCATGGAAGCTCACAAATCTACTTCAAATATTGCTCAACTTTTGATAGCACCAACCAAGGCAATATTGGCCCTGTTATTGAAGCGCTAATGGCCGCGATGAGTACAGACTTCACCATCGCGACCCCTGCGTTCCCTGACAATGGGCGCACCGTATTCAAGGGTTATCTGTTTGCCGGTGACGTGCTGCTGAGCGAAAGCGGCATGCAGAATCATCCCCTGACGCCCATGACCGATGCCAACCTGGTGCGGGTGTTGCAGGCCCAGTGCAAGCGCAAAGTAGGACTGATCGACTACCGCACAGTGGCCAAGGGCGAGCAGGCCATTGCCCTGCGGATTCAAGAGCTCAAGACACAAGGCGTGGGCATTGCCATTGTCGATGCCCTTTCCAACGACGACCTGCTGCGCCTCGCACCCGCACTCAAAGACTTGCCCTTGGTGACGGCAGGATCGGGTGTCGCTATTGGGCTGCCGGCCAACTGGGGCATCACGCCCTCAATCCAAGCCGTCGCATTGCCGCCGCCACAGGGTGCTAGAGCTATTGTCAGCGGCAGCTGCTCGCTGGCGACACAGCAGCAGGTTCGCTCTTTCATTGCGAATGGTGGTCCGGCCTACATCGTTGACCCGCTACAAGTCGCTGCGGGCGTTGATGTGGTCGCTCAGGCGCTTGCCTGGGCGAAACCATTGCTGGGAAGCAGTCCCATACTGATTTATTCCAGCGCCGAGGCGCAGTCGGTTCAGATTGTTCAGCAACAGCTTGGCACGGGCGCTGCAGGTGAGTTGGTCGAGCGCACGCTGGCCGCGATTGCGCAGGGGCTGGTGCAGGAAGGCGTAGGTCAACTTGTAGTTGCGGGCGGAGAAACGTCGGGGGCCTGCGTTCAGGCGCTTGGCATCAACCAAATGCAAATCGGACCGCAGATCGATCCGGGCGTTCCCTGGTGCTTTGCCAAATCGTCCAACGCCCGCGGGGCAAGCTTGGGGCGGGGCCTGCACATCGCGCTCAAATCCGGCAACTTTGGCAGTGCTGATTTTTTTAGCAAAGCTTTCTCCACGCTCATCGCATGATTCTGGCATTTGTCCCTTTGAGGGACGATGAGGTATGAGCCGGTGGGTGCAAGGGCGAGAGCTTGAGTGAGAGCGAGAGCGTGAGCGCCAGGCATGCGCATGAAAATTCAGTGGCTCCAAATGCCGCTTCATGCTGGCAGGCCCGCCCCACCCATTTCGACTAGTCCAGTAACCCTTGGTGGATCAAAGTCTTGGCTTACGCCATTGCATTCGCCTTCTTTAGTCCTGGTCGCCACCGAGATTGTTACGGCGCGTTTCCAAGGTGACCAGTCAGGTACTTCGTTATCACCACAAAACTTGGCGATTGGGTGATTGGGTGATTTTGAATGCTATATTATTTTTAGCTATATATGCATATTACACGAGACCCAGAGCCCCAAAATTCGTAAAACCTCGAACATCCAAGGCTCAGACCATTAAATGTTAACACCCATGTTAACAATAATCTAGGCCTTCCCAATTCAAACAAAGCCCCCTCCCCGCAATTCACCCTGCCTACACCCCATTTTTGACTCCAAACACAATTAACCGACCAATCGGTTGGTTAATTGCTACAATGTCGTCACTCAGCCCCCAAACGGGCACTCGGTCAGTGTCGATTTGACAATTGCAGGAGACAGCGATGTACACCCAGGCGATGGATATTCCGGAGGGCGATCAGGGCGGTCAGATAGGACAAAGCGGCAAGTCACGCGGCCCAGCTTCACTATCGGCGGTCAGCAGTCCCGCAGACCAGGCCCAACAAGCGCTTTTGCAAGCCAAATTCGACGCCGTCATGGACGCCGACGGCAAGATCGAGCCGCAAGACTGGATGCCCGAGGCTTATCGCAAAACCCTGGTGCGCCAGATCAGCCAGCATGCGCACAGCGAGATCATCGGCATGCAGCCCGAGGGCAACTGGATCAGCCGAGCGCCATCGCTTAAACGCAAGGCGATTTTGCTGGCCAAGGTGCAGGATGAAGGCGGCCATGGGCTGTATTTGTACAGCGCGGGTGAGACGCTGGGCACCTCGCGTGACCAGATGCTGGATGCACTGCACACAGGCAAAGCCAAATACAGTTCAATCTTCAATTACCCCACGCTCACCTGGGCGGATGTGGGCATGATTGGCTGGCTGGTCGATGGCGCGGCCATCATGAACCAGGTGCCGATTTGCCGCTGCTCTTACGGCCCGTACGCGCGGGCGATGGTGCGCATCTGCCGCGAAGAGTCCTTCCACCAGCGCCAGGGTTTTGAGAGCCTGATGGTGCAAATGAAAGGCACACCCGAGCAGCGCCAGATGGTGCAAGACTCGGTGAACCGCTGGTATTGGCCGGTGCTGGCCATGTTTGGCCCGCCCGATGCCGACTCACCCAATAGCGCGCAAGGCATGCGCTGGGGCATCAAACGCATCAGCAATGATGATTTGCGGCAAAAGTTTGTCGACGCCACCGTGCCGCAGGCCAAAGTGCTGGGCGTGACCCTGCCGGACCCGGATTTGAAGTGGAACGAGGCCAAGGGCTGCCACGACTACGGACATATTGATTGGGACGACTTCTGGGCCGTGGTTAACGGCAACGGCCCGTGTAACAAGGAGCGCCTGGCCACCCGCGTGAAGGCGCACGAGAGCGGCGCTTGGGTGCGCGAGGCGGCTGTTGTCTACGCGAATAAACAGGCAACCAGACAACGTGCAGCAGCAATGAAGGAGGCCGCATGAGCACTGAAAAACCGGCGTTGAGCGAGTGGCCCTTGTGGGAAGTGTTTGTGCGCTCCAAACAAGGCCTGGAACACAAACATTGCGGCAGCCTGCACGCCGCGGATGCCGCTCAGGCGCTGCAAATGGCACGTGATGTATACACCCGCCGCCAGGAGGGCGTGAGCATCTGGGTCGTGCCGTCCAAGGCCATCACTGCCAGCCAACCGGATCAAAAAGGCGAACTGTTTGACCCCTCGGCAGACAAGATTTACCGCCACCCAACGTTTTATGAGATCCCCGACTCGGTGGGGCACATGTGATGGCCGTCCTTGACGTCAAAGGTACAAGCGCCTACCTGCTTCACCTGGCCGACAACGCGCTGATTTTGGGCCAGCGCACGGCCGAATGGTGCGGCCACGGGCCGATTCTGGAAGAAGACATCGCGATGGCGAACATCGGGCTGGATTTGATCGGGCAGGCGCGACTTTTATATCAGCATGTTGCCCCCACGCTTGCCACTTCGTGTGCTGCGCTGCCCCCCGAGGGGGCTAATTTTTCTAGGGGCGGCCCGTCGAAAAATTGGCCGCAGGCCGTTACCGAAGACAGCCTCGCCTATTTCCGCGACGCCACCGAGTTCCGCAATTACGTGCTGTTGGAGCTGCCCAACCACACCGCTTTTGCGCCCTCGGCGGCGGTCGAACGAGATTACGCGGTCACCATCACGCGGAATTTTCTGTATTCATCGTTGATGATTCTGCTGTGGGAAGCGTTGCAAAACTCGCAAGACGCGCAATTGGCCGCGATTGCTGGCAAAAGTGTCAAGGAAGTGCGCTACCACCTGCGCCACAGTACGGACTGGATGCTGCGCCTGGGCGATGGCACGGCTGAGTCACACACCCGCATGCAGGCCGCGCTGGATGATTTGATGCCCTTCACGCAGGAGTTCTGGACGCCGTGTGATATGGAAAAAGCCGTTGTTTTGAGCGGTGTGGGCGTTGAAATGAGCCTGTTGAAAGACAGGTGGCAACATTCGGTTGACGCGGTGATCGCCGAGGCGACGCTACGCCCGGCGCCCGCAAAAGGGCACGTCACTCGCGGCAAAGAGGGTGTGCACTCGGAGCATTTAAGTTATTTGCTGGGCGAAATGCAAGGCCTGGCCCGCGCGCATCCGGAGGCGGTTTGGTAGCCAGTTTGCTCACTAGTCGGGGGGAGGCTGGCGCGTTGGCGGCAGGGTTGCCACCGGCCGCGCGAGAGCGAGAAAACGCGTCGTCATCTTTGTTGGCGCAAGAACACATCGACGCCATTTGGCAGTTGCTGGAGGCGATCCCCGACCCCGAAATCCCGGTGCTGAGCATCCGCGAGCTGGGCATTTTGCGCGACGTGCGGCTGGGTGCCAACGGCGTCGTCGAAGTCGTCGTCACTCCCACCTACAGCGGCTGCCCAGCGATTGGCCAGATTGAAGACGATATCCGCACGGCACTGACACCTTTCGCCAGCGAAGCGGGCTTCGGCCTGCGTATGGTCACCCAACTCGCCCCGGCGTGGACGACGGATTGGATGGATGAAGATGCTCTAATTAAGCTCAAAAATTATGGAATTTCACCACCAAAAAAGACAAATTTTGATCATTCAGTGATCCAATTCATGTCTAAAAGAGTAGCGTATCATCCAAATATTACGAGACCTAGTGGCAAAAGTGACGTAAATATTGTGCCTTGCCCACTTTGCGATAGTTTAAATACGACTGAGACGTCACACTTTGCGTCAACCGCTTGTAAGGCGCTCTACAAATGCCTGGATTGCCTGGAGCCGTTTGACTACTTCAAGCCGTATTGAACCAAAGCCTACGGAACCATGTAGAACTGAACCCAGCCGACCTGAAACAGACCGCATTGCCACGATTGCCCCCACCATGTCCCTGCCCCGTTTTCACGAATTAAAAGTTTGCCGCATTTCGCCCGAGGCGGCAGGCGCTGTAGCCGTCAGTTTTGCCGTGCCGGAGGATTTGCACGACGCGTTTGCCTTTGAACCTGGCCAATTTTTAACACTGCGGGCGCAGATCGAGGGCCAAGAGGTACGCCGCAGCTATTCCATTTGTAGTACGCGTGGGCGCTTCAAAGCCACAGGCGAGTTGGAAGTGGGCATTCGGCCGATGCAGGGCGGCCTGTTTTCCAACTGGGCGGCAAACCAATTGAAAAGCGGCGATGTGGTGCCTGTGATGCCGCCGGACGGGCGATTTGTGTCCAAGCGACCGCGTGCGTTGCACCGCGTCGGTTTCGCAGCGGGCTCGGGTATTACGCCGATTTTGTCGATCATCGCAACAACGCTGGAAGAGCAGCCTGACGCCAAATTCACTCTGGTGTACGGCAACCGCAGCATGGCCAGCGTGATGTTCAACGAGGCCCTTCAAGACTTGAAAGACCGCTTCCCGAGCCGCCTGACCTTGATTCACATCCTCTCGCGCCAGGCGCAGGAGGTCGATTTATTGCAGGGGCGCATCGATGGACCCAAAGTGCGGGCCTTGATTGACGCGTTTTTGCCGGTGGCGAGTATGGACGAAGTGTTCATTTGCGGCCCGGAGGCGATGATTGAATCGACCGAGGCAGCCTTGTTGCGGGCGGGTCTGCCAGCACGGCAGATTCATTGCGAACGCTTCAGCTCGCCTCTGCTGGACGCCCTGGCGCCCGAACTGCGCCGCCAAGTCGTGGAAAGTGGAAAGCCACAGCTACAAGGCAGCATTGCCTTGCAGCTCACGCTGGACGGCAAGCTACATGACTTGCGCATGGGGCCAGACGACCACGTGCTGGATGTGGCCTTGGCGGCGGGGCTGGATTTGCCTTATTCCTGCAAGGCAGGCGTGTGCTGCACCTGCCGCGCCAAAGTGCTGCGGGGAAGCGTGTCGATGGACAAAAACTTCACACTGGAGCCTGCAGAAGTGGCGCAAGGCTTTGTATTGACCTGCCAGGCACGGGCGACATCCGACGCGCTGGCTCTGAGTTTTGACGAGCGATAGCGCGCAATCGCCGTCTCAAACTGGTCATCTCAAGTATTGATCTGTAAGCGTTTCACCGGAATCGCAGGGTGAATTTGCCTCAAAAAATGGCTTTACCCGCGTACTCCATCACTTTAGAGTGCGCTTTTTGACTTGTTCGCCAGCTAAACTGGGACGGTCTATATCTACTTCCTCCATGTCCAAGCTACTTGTTACCGGCGGTGCGGGTTATATCGGTTCACACACCTGTGTCGAACTGTTAAATGCCGGCCATGAGGTGACCGTCCTGGACAATTTTTGTAACAGCCAGGCCGAGTCGATTACCCGCGTTGAGCAGATTACCGGCAAAAAAGTACGCGTCTTGCAGGGCGACATCCGCAGTCGCCCCTCGCTGGTCATGGCGCTACGACAAAGCAGCGCTAGCGCGGTGATCCATTTCGCAGGCTTGAAGGCGGTAGGCGAATCCGTCGAAAACCCGCTGTCTTATTACGACAACAACGTCGTAGGCACCGTACGCCTGCTCGAAGCCATGAGCGAATGCAATGTCAAAGCGCTGGTATTCAGCTCATCCGCTACGGTATATGGCGTGCCGCAGCAACTGCCGCTGCCCGAGGATCATCCGCTGTCGGCAACCAATCCTTACGGTCAGACCAAATTGGTCATCGAAGACATGTTACGTGCGCACCATGTGGCCAACCCGGCCTGGCGCATCAGCATCTTGCGTTACTTCAACCCGGTGGGCGCGCATGCCAGCGGCTTGATTGGTGAAGACCCAAAAGGCATTCCGAACAATCTGCTGCCATTTGTTGCGCAAGTGGCGGTGGGGCGGCGTGAATTTTTGAACATCTGGGGCAACGACTACGATACCCCTGACGGCACCGGCGTACGCGACTACATCCATGTCGTGGATTTGGCCATCGGCCATCTCAAAGCCTTGGAGCGCCTGCAAAATCACGCTGAATGTGCGGCGATCAACCTCGGCACTGGCGTGGGTTACAGCGTGCTGGACATGGTTTTTGCTTTTGAAAAAGCCAGCGGGAAATCAGTGCCCTTCAAAATAGGGCCGCGCCGCGCGGGGGATGTGGCGTCGAGTTACGCTGACCCAGGCCAGGCCCTGGTATTGCTGGGCTGGCGCGCTGAGCGCGATCTGGACGCCATGTGCCAGGATGCCTGGCGCTGGCAAAGTAGTTATCCGAATGGGTTTGCGAATGCATAAACCCAGTCAACAGCAAAGCAGGCGGTAAAGATGGCAAAGGGAATGATTCTGGCAGCCGGGCAAGGCACCCGTGTGAGGCCGCTCACCCGCGACCTGCCCAAACCGATGGTGCCCATCCTCGGTAAACCAGTGATGGAGTACCTGATCGAACATCTGGCGCGCCACGGTGTCACCGAAATCATGGTGAACGTGGCCTTTCACCATCACAAAATCGAGCAGTATTTTGGCGACGGTCACCGTTGGGGCGTGCAGATTGGCTATTCCTACGAAGGCGTCAGGGAGCATGGCGACATCGTGCCCAAACCGCTCGGCTCAGCCGGTGGCATGCGGCGTATTCAGGACTTCAGCGGTTTTTTTGATGAAACGACACTCGTCATCTGCGGCGACGCTATCGTTGACCTGGACATCAAAGCGGCCATCGCGGAGCATCAGGCAAAGGGGGCGGTGGCCAGCGTCGTCACCTTGGACGTCCCCCTGGCGGACGTCAGCAGTTATGGCATTGTGGTTTCTGAGGCGGATGGCCGAATCGCCTCATTTCAGGAGAAACCCAGCCCGGCAGATGCCAAATCTTGTCAAGCCAGCACTGGAATCTATCTGTTTGAACCCAGCGTCATCAACATGATTCCGCAGAATAAGGTGTATGACATTGGCTCAGAGTTGTTTCCGAGGCTGGTAGAGGAGAAGCTGCCATTTTTTGCCCAAAGTCGCCTCTTCAACTGGATTGACATTGGCCGCGTGAGTGACTATTGGTCTGTATTGCAGCGCGTCTTAAAGGGAGAAGTGGCCGATATGCGCATGCCAGGGCGCGAGGTCAAACCCGGTGTTTGGGTCGGCTTGAACACCTCGATTGCCTGGGACTCGGTGAACATCAAGGGGCCGGTATTTATTGGGTCCAGTGCCCGGATCGAACCAGGCGCCACCATCACCGGACCTGCCTGGGTTGGCCATGGTTGCGTCGTGCGTTCTGGCGCACGCGTCACCCGCAGTATCCTGTTTGAATACACCCGCATTGCCGCCGACATGCATTTCAGCGAAATGATCGTGTCCCCTCAGTATTGTGTGGATCGTTATGGCGAAACCCTGTACCGTGGTGACGATTCTGCGCAGTTGCGGTGGGGCGACGCACGCGCCTGAATCTATCCTTTTCCTGTTTCAGAACCTACATCGTTTATGTTGATTCAACCCGTTATTCTGTCTGGTGGCTCCGGAACGCGACTGTGGCCACTGTCGCGCGAAAAATATCCCAAACAACTGTTGCCGCTGGTGGGCGAGGATTCCCTTCTGCAGGCTACCGTGCGGCGCATCGACGGCCTTGCTGGTGCAGAGCTAGCCCAGCCCATGGTGGTATGTAATGAAGAATATAGATTCGTCATTGCCGAACAATTACGGTTGATGGGGAAAACTGGCACCATCGTGTTGGAGCCGGTGGGTCGCAACACCGCACCGGCATTGACGATTGCAGCGCTAACAGCAGCCCACAACGGCGACCCGGTTTTGCTGGTCATGCCTGCCGATCATGTCATTGTGGATGGTGCAGCGTTTCGCGCAGCCGTTCAAAAGGGCGCTGAACTGGCCGTCAAAGGCAACGTCGTGACCTTCGGCATCACACCGGACGCGCCCGAAACCGGCTACGGTTACATCCAGGCTGGAGCCGCGCTCGAGGAGGAGGATTCTCAGGGCGGTGCCCGTCAAATTGCACGTTTTGTGGAAAAGCCTAATCTCACAACAGCGCAGGCCTATCTGGATGATGGCGCTTACCTGTGGAACGGCGGCATATTCATGATGACGGCTTCCGTTTGGAACAAGGCGATCAAAATTTGCCGCCCTGATATTTACGAGGCTTGCTTGGCCGCAGTCAGCGACGTTGCACGCGACGGCGAATTTATCAGGGTCCAAAAAGACCGATTCTCAAGCTGCCCAAGTGATTCGATTGACTATGCTGTCATGGAGCGCCTGGCGCGCGGGCAAGACGCCGGGGCTGGATTGCCGCAGGGGGTAGTCGTGCCCTTGACGGCCGGATGGTCGGATGTCGGGTCGTGGGATGCCCTGTGGGAGGTACTGCCCAAAGACGACGCGGGCAATGTGCAGCAGGGTGACACAATTTTGCAGGACTGTGCCAACACCCTGGTGCTTTCTGGCAGTCGCCTTGTGGCTTGTGTCGGGGTCACCGATTTGGTCGTGATTGAAACGCCCGATGCGGTGCTGGTGTCACACAAATCAAAAACTCAAAACGTCAAGAATGTGGTGGACGCTTTGAAGAAGAAAAACCGACCCGAGGCGCAGATTCACCGAAAAGTCTTTCGCCCTTGGGGCTGGTACGATGGGGTCGATGCGGGAGAGCGCTTTCAGGTCAAGCGTATCGTCGTCAAACCAAAGGGTATTTTGTCACTGCAAATGCACCATCATCGCGCTGAACACTGGATCGTGGTGAGCGGTACGGCGCGGGTAACGCGAGGTGACGAAACGTTTTTGGTCTCGGAAAACCAATCCACTTTTATCCCCTTGGGCACCACGCACCGGCTTGAAAATCCGGGGCGTGTGGCGCTGGAAATGATTGAAGTGCAATCCGGCTCTTATTTGGGAGAGGATGACATCGTCCGTTTTGAGGACTTGTACGGGCGATAAGCCTTGATGCGGAAAAAATGAAAAGATCATTCGCCTCATCCGCAAAAAAGGTTTTTCACCAAAGCTTGCGCAAGGCATTTTCGTTTTTTCCGCGCTCCATCCGATTTGCGATTTTTCGCTCGTTTGCAGACTGCGATCCCAGCCCTGACCCCAGGCTTGTTCTCAAGATTGCAGAAACCAAAGAAGAGCTGGAAGCCTGTTTCAAACTGCTGCACGATGCCTATGTAGACAGTGGCTTCATGAAACCCGACCCGTCTGGCATGCGGGTGACGATCTACCACGCGCTACCGACCACGACGACTTTATGCGCCAAGTACGATGACGAAGTCGTCGGCACCTTGTCTTTGATACGGGAAAGTGTTTTTGGATTCCCGCTGCAGGCGATTTTTGATTTAAATCATGTGAGGGCCAAGAAAGGGAAAATTGCCGAAGTATCTGCATTGGCTGTACACCCGAAATTTCGCAAAACAGGTGGTGCCATCCTGTTTCCGTTGATGAAGTTCATGTATGAATATTGCACGACGTTTTTTGACACCCGGCATCTCGTTATCGCGGTCAATCCGAACCGGATTGAAATGTACGAGTCACTCCTGTTTTTCCAACGACTGACAGAAAACCACGTTGAAAATTATGATTTCGCCAATGGCGCTCCTGCCGTTGGTGCGTCGCTTGACTTACGCGAGGCCCGTGGCGTGCTGAAACGTGCGTATGGCACAAAAAAACCGCGCAGAAACCTCTACCATTACTTCACGAAACTCAAACTTCCGAATATCGTCATTCCGGGGCGACGTTTTTACACGACGAACGATCCGGTGATGACCCCGGAGCTGTTGAATTATTTCTTCAACGTGCGCACCCGGGCATTTGCAAAACTGGACGACAACGAAAAGGCCTTGTTGTATTCAATTTACAACTTGCCGCAATATGCCCAGTATTTGCCCGCAGGTTTTGCCGACACGGATCCGGCCAAAGCTGCCCGCCAACACCAACGGTATTCCTTCAAATGCTCGGGCGTATTCAATGTGGAGCTCGCGGGCCAAAAAGAATCCATTGAACTCGATGTGCTGGATTGCTCTTTGCATGGTTTTTTGGCGCATTCAAGAGGCCCGATCCCTATCCAATTGTGGGGTGATGCCGTCATCCGCCTTGGGCCGCAAGAGCAGTCCAGTGTTCGAGCGCTAGCGGTTGCAGGCAAAAAAGATGTTGGTTTTTATGGCTTCAAATTGGCTGAGCCGGATTTGGTTTGGCGAAAATTTGTGGCCGCATTGGAGACCGGCACCACCCATGACGATATGGACAACGCCACGCGCTTTTTGGTAGATTGACTCAATTAGACTTGCGCCATGGCCAGTGACTCCGTTTCGAGATTGAAGATTATCGATGTCTTGCTTGCGAGCCCCGTGTTTGGCAAGCTAGACCGCGCCGTCGTTGATGCGCTGGCTGACTCCCTGAAAATCAAACATGTTCCAGGGGGCCACGACGTCATCCGCGAACGTGAGCCATCCAACGAAATGCTGTTTTTGATCAGCGGTGGGCTGCGGGTGTCCCGGCGGGACCCCAAAGGGCAGCTAATGCTCTACAACGAAATAAGACCAGGCATGAGTTTTGGCGAATCTGGCTTGATTTTGCGCCAGCCCAGGGCCGCCGATGTCACAGCGGTTCGCGACTCGGTCTTGGCCGTATTGAGTCGCAACGATTTTGAAGACTTGCTGACCAGATTCCCTTTGCCCATCAACCAGGTCGTCGTGCGGGCAGTCTACAACTACCTGCGCCACGCTGAAGAGTTCGCCGAACGTCGCCATGCGCAATCGTTCGTTGTGGTACCCCTGCACGAGGATTCCGGCGCCAAGGAGGTAGCTGCAAGTTTGGCTGAGGCCTTCTCCAAGATGGGCCGGACTCATTTGCTTGAGCCGCCAATTGACCCCAACGCAACAAGAGGCGGGCTAAGGGCGCTGGCCCAATTGCAGCAAGATGTGGCGTCATATCAAGACGCCTTGGAAGAAGGGTCAGACTATTTGGTCTATGAGGCCGAATGGCACCCTTCTGAATGGTCGTTGCGCAGCTTCAGACAGTCGGATCAGGTGGTTTTTGTCGCCAAGGCAGGTGCTAAGGGCACCCTGGGGGAACTGGAGCGAAGGCTCAAAGAGCAACCCGACTATTCGATGAAACGCATGCACTTGGCGATATTGCATCCTGTCGGCGCTGAGCAGCCAAGTGATGCCAGTCAATGGCGCGAGGGTCGTACTTTCGAACGGATTTACCCGATGCGAAGTAAACGACCGGGCGACTACGCGAGGCTCGCCCGGTTTCTGACCGGCAAGGCAGTGGGCGTCGTACTCGGCGGCGGTGGTGCCAAAGGGTTTGCGCATGTGGGTGTTCTGAAGGCAATGGACGAAATGGGTGTGGCGGTCGATTTGATCGGCGGCAATAGTATGGGCGCATTAATTGCAGCCCAATTTGCTTGTGGCATCCCGCTCAAGGAGATCATTTCCGAAACCCGTACTTTTGCCAGCGGAGGCGAGCGCCTCACCTTACCTCTGATTTCAATTGTTTCAGGTAAGAGGGTATCCAGAGATTTGCAGAAAATGTTTGGAGACAAAGTTTGCGATGGTCAGTGGATACCGTTTTTCGCTGCCGCATGCAATTTGACCAAAGGGCGCACCACGGTACAGGACAGCGGACCTATTTGGCGCGCGGTGTTGGCCAGCAATTCACCCGCAGGCCTGTTTCCGCCCGTTTTGCTCAAGGGAGACATGTTGGTGGATGGCGCGATTCTGGAGAACGTCCCCGTGGATGCGATGCGGATGCGTTTGGGCACGGCGCTTGAGCGGCGCCGTGGCAATGGCGCCATCATCGCTATTGACGTTGACGTTCAGGACGCGATGGAAGTTGACCCGAAACTCACAAGATTGTCGGCGTGGAGTACGCTCAAAGGCTATTTTTCACCGCAAAGCCACCCATCGCCCAGCATTGCAGATATCCTTTATCGTGCGGGCCATATTGGCGGCTTAAGTCAACGTGGCCGGACGATTGCCCAGGCAGACTATTACCTGGAGCCGCCCGTGGCTGAGTTTTCGATGATGAGTTATCGCAAGGCCGAAGAAATCGCTGAAGTGGGTTACCAGTACGCGATGAAGAATTTCAAACAATGGAAAATCAAGGTTTGACCGATGGGGGTGTATCGAAATCAACGCAAACTGCTGACGTTGAAGTTGGCCTGTCTTTAAGCCAACGCGAAGTATGGCTCGATCAGTCCGCCTGGCCAGATAGCGCACATTTAAACATTGGTGGCGGAGCGTTTCTCCACGGCAAGTTTGATCTCTCAGTCTTTCAATCTGCGCTCAAACTGCTGGTTACCGAAAACCAGGCGTTAAGGTTGGTGCCGCGACTCGATGGCGGTCAGTTGCTTCTTCAGCGATTCGAGCCGACGCTCGAAATTGTCAACATCGCTTCAGATGAGGAGCCGATGGATGCGATGCGGAATTGGTGGAATCGGCAAATTCAAATTCCGTTTACCTTGGGTCAGATGCCCCCTTGGCGCTTTACCCTGCTGCGCGCTCACGACAGCCTGCACGGATTGACGATTCAGTTTCATCACCTGGTCATGGATGGCTGGGCGACCTCGTTGGTCATGCAGCGATGGAGTGAAATTTACAACGCTTTGCTGGTTGGCGTCGTCATGCCCGAATCGAAAGGTCCCGGATACCTCGCCTTCATTGAAGAGTCGCTGGCCTACCGCAGTTCGGCGGCATTCAATAGAGACGCCGAATTTTGGTTGCAACATGTGCCAGAGCTGCCGCCACCTTTGATCGACCGTCGCTTTGCGCCTGCACGACATGGCGAACTTGCAGATAGTGATTTGGTCATCAAACGCGTTGCGCGTGCCGAATACAACGCGATGTCGCG
The DNA here is from genome assembly GCA_031418395.1 of Rhodoferax sp. Lineage (GTDB taxonomy): Bacteria > Pseudomonadota > Gammaproteobacteria > Burkholderiales > Burkholderiaceae_C > JANYCG01. Next base: position 14,828 of record JANOXL010000017.1, read on the forward strand.
CTTCGCCACCGACAAAAACGTGACGACTTTTACTGTTTTTTTGGCTACTCTAGCTATCTATTTTTCAAAAATTTGCAATCGGCCGGACATCCTGATCGGTGTGCCTTCGCTCAATCGTGGTGGTCGCAAACACCGGGAAACGATGGGCATGTTCGTGGGTGTCATGGCGATTGGAGTCTCCGTTCGACCTGGCATGACGGGTTTGGAGCTGCTAGGAGAGATTGCATCCACGATGCGCGGTGCCTTGCGACACCCACGTTACCCGTTGAGCGAATTGGGTCGAGAGCGTGAACTGATCAAGACAGGGAGAAACGGGATTTTTGACGTTCTCTTATCGTTTGAACGGCAAGACTACAAACTCAAGTTTGGTGCCGCCGAACTACTGAACTCACGGCAACTCTTTTCTGGCAAAGCGCGATACCCGTTGGGCGTAACCGTCTGCGAGTTCCACGAAGACGAGGATATCGATTTGATCCTTGAGGGAAGTAAAGCCTGTTTTGGCCCTCAGGAAACAGGTTTGCTCGCGGAAAGATTGTGGATGTTGGCCAACGCCTTGATCTCGTCGCCCAAGGATCTTTTGGAGACCTTGCCTTGTGTGCCGAAAGCAGAACGCTTTCAACTCCTCGACGGATTGCATCAGGGGTTAGCGTCTGATCATCCCGCCGATCCCTACATCGTGCAGTTCGAAAAGCAGGCGGCAGCGCAACCCCATGCAGTCGCGGTCGTCTGGGAGGATCAAAGCATTGCTTACGGCAGCCTTGACCGCAAGGCCAAACAACTTGCGCTGCGATTAATTCAGTACGGAGTCGTCCAGAACGACATCGTTGCCTTTGCCATTGAGCGATCAGTTGACATGATCATCACGCTTTTGGCAGTTTCAAAAGCGCGGGCTGCATTTTTGCCGCTGGATCCGGATGCACCTGTAGCCCGTATCAGTGAAATCCTTCAGGAAGGCAATGCAAGCGCTTTTTTGATCAAAGAGCAGGATCAAGACAGACTGGCGCCATTGCACCGCCGGACCTTGCTGGTCAATTCGAGTGTTAATGAATCCCAAAATGCTGCCCAAATTGAACTGAGGCGGCCTTTAGCCGCCGACTTGGCGTATGTCTTGTTCACCTCGGGTTCTACGGGTCGGCCGAAGGGTGTGATGATTGATCATCGGACATTGTCGCAGCGCTTGACCTGGCTGTCCCACAACTACGGCGTGACCGCTGGGGATCGATCGGCACAGGGCACACAAATCACTTTTGACCCATCACTGATCGAGATCTGCCTACCCCTCATTCACGGCGCAAGTATTGCCCTTCCGCCACCGGGTCGCATTCTGCCAGAATCGCTCGCTGGATTCGCGGCAACTTATGGCGTCACTTTCATGGCCTTTGTGCCCTCCACGCTTAGCAAGTTTCTTGACACTGCTGCCGGCCGAACTGACCTCAAGTTGCGCGTCGCCTGCTGCGGTGGCGAAGTCTTGTCGCCCGAATTGGCACGGCGCTACCTATCGACAACTGGTGCCAGATTGTTCAACGTGTATGGCCCGACCGAGACTGCCATCTTTGCCACCGCATGGGAGTGTCAAGCCAGCCTGAACCAAGCTGCGTTGCCAATCGGGAAACCCATTTCGGATACGCGCATTTACGTTCTTGATGCTCGGCGTCAGTTGTTGCCTTTTGGTGTTGTTGGCGAAATTTATATTGGTGGCAGCGCAGTGGCCCTGGGTTACCTGAATCGGCCGGAATTAACGGCCAGCGCATTCATGGCCGACCCGTTTCTGGCAGAAGCCAGAATGTACAAAACCGGCGACCGGGGCTGGCTCTCGCCCGAGGGCCAACTGCATTTTGTCGGTCGAAATGACCGCCAGATCAAGCTCAGAGGTTATCGAATTGAGCTTGGCGAGATTGAGTCCACACTTTCCAGCATCGAAGGCGTCTCCAACGCCGCTGCCAAACTGATTGAACGAGACGGCAAGCCGCAAATCCAGGCATGGGTTGCGGCAAATGCCAAACACACAGCAGAAAGTCTCCAAAAAGTACTGCGGCTGAGGTTACCGAGCTACATGATTCCAGGTGGCATCGAAATTTTGGAACACTTACCAGAGAGCAGTGTCGGAAAAATAGACTACCCGGCCTTGCCTTTGCCGCGTTACACCCCCCAGGTGATGGTGGCACGCCAGCCAGACAATCAACTTGAACAAGACTTATTGACGCTCTGGCAAAAAGTACTTGAGCGCCCTGAATTGACAATTGCCGACAACTTTTTTGATGTGGGCGGAGACAGCCTGGCAGCCGTCAGTATATTGACCGGCATCGAAAAAATGATCGGCCGGCGCGTTCCCATGTACCTGATTACCGAGCGCCCTACTGTCGAAGGTCTCGCAGCCGCGCTGGGAGAAGGCACGGCATCAACGGGATTGATGATCAGGCTGGACGGTGACAGCAACTTTGGGGATCTCACTGCAACGTCCAAAGCCTTGGTTTATTTCGCCGCATCAGGGCATGGTGATCTCATGCGCTTTCAGGCCCTCGCGCGCGCGCTGGGCAATGCGTGTGAAATCCGCATGCTTCAGCCGCCCAGCGCCAGCACCATCGCAACAACCGTCGACTTGGCGGACCTCTATGCCAAAGCAGTCATCGCCCAAGGCGGTGAACCCTGCTATTTGGCTGGTTTTTCGGTCGGTGGCTTGGCCGCCCTGGAGACATCGCGTTTGTTGCAACAAAACGCCGTCGAGGTCAAAGGCCTGTTCCTGGTGGACACGCTTTATCCGAGTCGGCTATGGGGGGGAACGTTTTTCTGGCGGCTTTTGCGAAAACTCGTCGCAATATTCCATATTCAAGACCTCAGCATGAATGGTCGGCGCCTGGGCGTGATGCTCAACGACCCCGGATTATTTAGTCAGGTGATGGCTTCAAGCGGCTACCGCGCTAAAAAATTTGATGGCCCCACCCATCTCGTCAAGTCTGCCGGTTTTGCAACCCGCATGGATTCTTTGATGTTCCTGGGCTGGCGGCAGTTGTTTGGCAAAAGTTTGCAGGAGCACAAGGTTCGAGGCATCCACGGCTCCATGTTTGACAATAGCAATATTGACGACTTGGCTAAGGTGTTTAAAGTCGCAGTCGTTGACGCTTCGAGAAAAATACACTGATGCCCCATGTCCGAACAGGAAAAGCTTAAATTGCAACCGCGACCCATTGGATTGCGTTTGTCGATGCTCGTTTTTGTGCTTTTGGCCTTGATTTCTCTTGCAATCGCATGGACATGGTCACCGTTGAGAAATTGGCTGGATGTCTCAAAAATAGTTGCAGGCCTGGAACTGTTTGGACAGTCGTTTGGTCCATTTGCTGCCACGGTAGGATTCGCATTTGCGTTGGTTTTGGCGATTCCGTTGACTTTCCTTACATTGGTTACCTTGGTGGCGTTTGGCCCTGCCAAAGGATTCTTTATCGCGATAATTGGCGCGGCAGTTGGCGCCTTGGTGACTTTTCTGGTGGGAAAAATGCTAGGGCACGAAATAGTCATTCGGCTTGGCGGCGCCAAAGTAGTCCAGATTAGTGAACAACTGGCGGATCGGGGTATCTTGGCCGTTTTTGCATTGCGCTTGGTACCGATTGCCCCGTTTGCGATTGTCAATATGGTCGCAGGAGCGACGCACATCCGGCTGCGCGACATGCTGATTGGGACTGTTTTGGGCATGACACCGGGCACCTTGATCATGATGCTGTTCATAGAACAAATCATCGACGCCATCAAGCGACCCAGTGTCGCCACAGCCCTGCTTCTGGCTTTTATGGTGCTGCTGATCATCGGAGGAATTTGGGGCCTTCGCAAATGGTTAAGCCGAATAAACCGATAGAAGAATCAACCATTTAAGTTGCGCTACCATGGCTGGCTAAGCCCTCTATATAGGGGCGAAAAGTCATATATGAAATTTTCCTGGATAAGAAAATGGCGCGCACCTTGGGTGGCAATAGTGTTGCTCGCTGCGGCTATAGCCCATAGCGCCAACGATCGGGCTACAGCCTTTCTTGCCGACGCGCAGACGCGCTTTGGCCAAAAAGACTACGCCGGCGCCATCATCCAGCTCAAAAATGTCCTGCAAATCGAGCCCAAAACGGTTGCGGCATTGGTGCTGCTTGGCAAGTCCTTGCTGCGAGTGGGCGATGCCAGTGGCGCAGAAATTACGCTGAATGAGGCGCTTTTGCGGGGCGCCGAACGGGCAGAAGTTTTGCCGACATTGGCGCAGTCACTGATCGCGCAAGGTAAACAGCGGCAATTATTTGAACAGGCCCAATTTGCGGCGCCCGATCTTCCCGCAACGACTCGTTCGCAGTTGTTGCTTTTGCGCGCAGGAGCCAGCTCCGACGTGGGTGAGTTACGTGAAGCCATGAAGTTTATTGACGCGGCAAGACAGCTAGACCCGCACTCGCCTGAGAGTTGGTTGGCCGAAGTACCGGTGCGCATCCGTTTGCGCCAATTCAAGGAGGCCAATGATGCGATAGGTCGGGCAACCGCCATGGCGCCCAACGCGGCCGAAACCCTGTTCCAGAAAGGCTCGGTGTTACACCTTGCTGGCAATACCGTTGGGGCACTGGCGGCGTATGACAACGCCATCAAGGTTGACTCTGACCACCAAGGTGCGCTGATGGCGCGCGTGGGCATCTATATCGACCAAAAACGTAATGCGGATGCAGCCAAAGACCTGGCTGAATTGACGCGCTTGAACCCGAACGAGCCGCGCGCTGCTTATTTGCGCGCGTTGCTGGCGGAGCGCGAGAACAAGCCTGAGGTGGCTCGTTTGGCCCTGATTGAAATTACCGAGCAATTGGACCGGATTCCGATGGATTACATCCGGTTTCGTCCACAGGTGCTGATGTTGAACGGACTCGCCCATTTCGGGCTGAATGAGCCTGAAAAAGCCAAGGTGTATTTCGAAGCGTTCCAGAAAGTACAACCAGAGTCACCCACTGCCAAAATGCTGGCCCAGATCTACCTGCGCGCCTTTGACTATGACCGTGCTGTAGACGTGCTGGAAAAATACCTCAAAGCACAACCTCAAGACGGGCAAGCCATGGCCTTGCTCGGGTCTGCGCTGATGGCCAAAGGCCAAACTGCGCGCGCGGCGTCACTTATGCAACAAGCGCTGCAAACCCGCGAGTCGCCTGAATTGCGCAAGGTCTTGGGTTTGAGTCTGATGCAAAGGGGGGAAACCGGCAACGCGATCAAGGAACTTGAAACAGCCTTCAAAAACGACCCGCGCCAAATTCAGGCGGCAGCGGCCTTGATTCCCTTGTATTTTCGAAGTGGGCAAGCTCCTAAAGCGCTCGCACTGGCTGAAAAACTGGTGAAATCGGAGCCCAACAACCCGGGGTTTCACAATTTATTGGGCATCGTCAGGGTTAACTCAGGTAGCCCTACTACTGCGAAAGCCGCATTTGAACAGGCACTGAAACTGAGCCCCAACTTCACTTCGCCCAAGCTCAATTTGGCGCGCCTTGAAATTGCCGGCAAATCGTATGACACCGCTACAACCCGGCTCAACGAAATTCTCAAACGTGAACCCAAAAATACGGAAGTGCTCTACGAGTTGGCCACCATTGCCGAACGCCAGGGCAAGCCTGCCGAGGTGATCAATTGGCTTGGCAAAGCCAACAAATTGGCGGGGCCGCGCGAAGTGCGCTGGGGGCTGGCATTATCAGACCACTACCTGCGCCAGGGCAATGCACGTGCCGCACTTGATGCCGCGAAAGAAATGTCCGCCAAGGATCCAGAAGGCCTATCTGTATTGCTTGCGCTGGCTCGGGCTCAGCTCGCCAGTGGTGACATCACCAACGCAAGAAGCACCTTGACGTTGGCAACTCGGGTTGGTGACTATGACC
>JANOXL010000018.1:0-4533 GCA_031418395.1 Rhodoferax sp.
CTCCAGGCTTCAGCTGAGAAACGCTTGTCCGCCAGCGGTTTGCTGGCACCTGACGGATCGCCACTGAGGCTTTGCGTCCACAAGGCAATTGCCTCTTGCAGGTAGTTTTGTTGCAGCGTTTGCAGTTTTTCAGGCGAAAAACTAAAGGGCGGTGCCGATTGGCCCAGGCCCGCCATGCCACCCAAGCCACTCATCCCACCCATCGCGCCCAAGTCAAGACCTTGAAACGATTGCAAAGCCTTGCCCCAGCTTTCGCTGAAGGTTTGCTGCAGGTTTTGTTGGAACTGTTGGGCAGATTGCGCCCAAGATTCCGGGTTATGCTGGCTCATGCTGTCTCCTCAGGCAATCTGTGCTGCCATAGAATAATTGGTAAAAACCCTAGTATCGCAGAGCTTACTGAATACCCAAACACTTTTTTCCAATAAGCATATGTACATCGTGCCCATCGCCTGGTTATACGTCGCGTTGATGATGGCGGTTGCTGAAGCCACCAACAGCAACGGCACGGTACTCGGAGCTATCGTCACGTTTGTACTGTACGGACTGGCACCAGTGCTATTGGTGCTTTACCTCATGGGCACGCCAGGGCGTAAGCGCGCCATCAAGGCCCGTGAGGCCGCAGAAGCGCTTGAAAGGGCGAAGTCACTCGAGCCAGATGGCGGCGGCCATGCGCCCGCTGCCACCCAGAGTGCCATGATCGCGGCGGTGCGAAAAGAACCGTGAGGGGTTATTGACGGTACACCATGCGGTGCTGCCATCATTGCCATAGATCGCTGTGACGCCCAATCGCTGCAAACGTTGTCGGGCCAGGCCCCGAAGATCGGCCAGCCATTTGCCGGGGCCGTGCGGGCGAAACATGTCGGCGGCGTTGGGCGTGCTGGCAACAAAGGCTTCGCGCACTTCGTCACCCACCTCAAAAGCGTCTGCGCCAATGCAGGGGCCGAGCCACACCAGGGTTTCGCGGCCAATCTCCTCTATGCTGGGTTGCTGGTGGTTGGTCAATGCAAGCGTTTTGAAGGCATGAAAACAGGTTTCCAAAACACCCACTGCGCCTGATCCAGGCTGCAAATTTGCGCTGCCTGCCAAACCGCGCCACCCGGCGTGCGCCGCCGCCACCACGGTGCCCAGACGGCTGGTGAACAACACGGGCAGGCAGTCCGCCACCATAATGGTGCAGGCCGCGCCGGGTTGGCGTGTGATGCTGGCATCTGCTGCCGCGCCATTCAATGAGGTGGGGCTGACAGTGGCCACCTGTACACCGTGAACCTGATTCAAAAAAACGGGTTTGACCTTCAATTGCCGGGTGAAGTTGGCGCGGTTTGCAAACACGTCACCTTCGGCGTCGCCGACATGGTCGCCCAGGTTCAGCTTGTCAAATGGCGCTTTGGACACCCCTCCAGCGCGCGTAGTGCAAACTGCGCCCACCCAAGGCGGAGCGGGCCAGTCGGGCAGCAGCCAGTCAGGGTTCAAAATCGGGGCAGCTGGAGGGCTGCGCTTTTTGTACGGCTTCGAGCGCCATGCAGGCTTCATACGCGGCCATCGTGCGCGGCAGGCCGTCCAGATTCGTCTTGAAGCGCTGCGCATTGAAAATCTGCGGCACCAGGCAACAGTCTGCCAAGCTGGGAGTGCTTCCAAAACAATAGCGACTTGCAGTCGTATTTGCTGGTCCCTTTCCTTGAGTGGCTTCAAGCTGTCGCTCAAAAGCCTCCAAACCCGTGCGCACCCAGTGACGGTACCAGGTGTTTTTGGCATCGTCAGAGGCACCCAACTCCTTGGTCAGGTATTTCAGCACCCGCAGGTTGTTGAGCGGGTGAATTTCGCAGGCCACCGACTGCGCCAAGGACCGCACTTGCGCTTTGCCCAAGGCATCGGCAGGCAGTAGTGGCACTTGTGGATAAAGTTCGTCCAAATACTCAATGATCGCCATGGATTGCGACAGGCGCTGGCCATTGATCTCCAGCAGCGGCACCAGAGAGTCGGCTGAAATCGCAGCAAAGTCGCCCTTGATGTGTTCACCCTTCGCGATGTGAACCGGAACGTACTCGTAAGCCAGCCCTTTGAGATTCAGCGCGATACGCACCCGGTAGGAGGCGCTGGAGCGAAAGTAGTTGTACAGTTTCATCGCTGGGAACTATACCTAATGGGCGTCAGGATAGGGCGAAACTTAGGCTGCGCCCGACAGCAAACGGTCAAGCTGCCGGTGCGCCGCTAGTGTGTTGACGCAAGCACGTGCAGCCTCTTTGCCTTTCACCACAAAATGCTCGGCAAAGAAACGCTGATGCTCTTCAGACTCATGAAAATTCAGCGGCGTCAGCACCACCGAAAACACCGGCACGCCGGTTTCAAGCTGCACCTGCATCAGGCCGCTGACCACCGCATCGGCGACAAACTCATGGCGGTAGATGCCGCCGTTGACGACAAATCCGCACGCAACCACCGCGGCGTATTGCCCCGACTGCGCCAGCCTTTTGGCCAAGAGCGGCAACTCAAACGCGCCCGGCGCTTCCAGCACATCGATGGATTTTTTGGATGTTCCCTGCTGCTTCATTTCGGCCAAAAATGCGTCTCGCCCCTGGTTGACGATATCGCTATGCCAGCAGGCGTGTAGAAACGCAATTTTTTTGGTGCTCGACGGCTTTGAGCCCAAGGAGGCTTTAGGAGATTTGGAAGATTTTGGGGTAGTCTGACTCATGGTGATCCTCAAAGAGAAAAATTCCAAAAATCAGGGCGCGCACATGCAAAGCCCGCGCCAACTCAGGGCAAAACGCCCCAAGCCGCGACGGCATCACATCTGCGATCTCTTTCATCCGGACTTTAGGCGCGGCAAAACATTGACCTTGACGCACCAACCGTCGGCCTCGGAATTGCCCGGCACCCAAGATGCCGCAGCGCACCGAATCTGCTGACCCTCCACCCGAACAGCCCATAGTCTGAATTTCAGGTAAGGCGCTCGCGGGCTTGAGTCGCCTGCGTTTGCAAGCCTCTCCTACCGCCGGTGGGGAATTTCACCCCGCCCTGAGAACGCTGCTCCGGCTTTTGCCGGAACGGATTGATTCTAGCCAAGCGCTGAGATCCTTGCGTCATCTTGGTGTCAACCTGGTTTTAAGCCCCCACAATGCCTGAGCGCAGCAGGACATCGTTGACCAATTCCAGGCGCACCAGCGGGTTGTCCAGCGCCATCAGTTGCTGCTTTTGCGCAGGTGGCAGGGGCAGCAGGTCACACCAGCGGTTGGCCACCCAGGCGCAATCATCCATTTTGAAGGGCGGGCCAAAGGGCAATTGATCCTGGGGCACACCTCGCGCGCGCAGGCTGGTGTGGACTTTGCCTAAGGCGCTGGCGGCGGCTTTCAGATCGTCCGGAATCGCCATCGCCGCGTCATCGGGGATACGGCGCACATCGGCAATCCACAGGCCATAGTTCAGCCGCTCTTGGTGCGTGATCTCGAAACGCTGCGTACCGGCGCAACGGATCACCATAAAACCCGGCTGGGGTGCCGAAAACTCGATGATGGTGGCCAAAGTGCCCACAGCATGAAAAGTCTCAGGCGCGAACGCCTCGGACGCCGCAGGTTTTTGCACCTCCGAGCCACTGGTGAGCGCGACCACACCAAATGGCGCACCGGCTTTGTGGCATTTGCCGATCATGTCCAAATACCGCACCTCAAAGATGCGAAGCGGCAGGCTGCCGCCCGGAAAAAGCACCGATCCCAAGGGGAACAGGGGCAAAGAACGAAGGGTGTCAGTGTCCATCGGTGACAGGTGCAAATTAACTGCTATTGTTACGATATTTCAGTCACGAGTTTGCCTTACCCGAGCATCTTCCCGGCCTGATCCCCTTTTGAATGCTATTTGTCACCTTCCATGCGCGCCGAACAAAACGAACTCATCACCCGCATTGGCCCCGGTACACCCTGCGGCCAATTGATGCGCCACTACTGGCAACCTGTCGCGCTGCTCGATGAGTTTGACGCGGCGCTGGACGCGACCATGGGCATTCGTCCCGTCAAAGCCCTGCGCGTGCTCGGACAAGACTTGGTTTTGTTCAAGGACGCGTCAGGCGAGTTTGGGCTTTTGGACCGCGACTGCCCCCATCGGGGCGCTGATTTGTCCTTTGGCCGACGTGAATCCGCTGCCCAAGGCGGTGGCTTGCGTTGCCCTTTTCACGGCTGGAAATTTGCGCCCAACGGCCAGTGCTTGCAAACGCCTGCGGAGCCTGCCGGCAGCAAACTCTGCGATGGCGTCAAACAACGTAGTTACCCGCTCACGCAGCAGGCGGGTGTGTTGTTCGCCTGGATGGGCGACGTCGGCAGCACGCCACCGCCCTTCCCCGCTTTTGACTGTTTTAAGGCCCCAGCCAGCCACAGTTTTGCCTTCAAGGGTTTGTGGAACTGCAACTGGCTGCAGGCCTTTGAAGTCGGCATTGACCCGGCGCACCCTTCGTTTTTGCATGTGTTTTTTGAAGACGAGGCGCTGATTGATACCGGGGACAACAAGGCCGGGCGGCAGTTCCGATCGGGCTCTGCCGGTGAGGTG
>JANOXL010000019.1:0-6281 GCA_031418395.1 Rhodoferax sp.
CTACACCACCCACGGCAAAGGCGGTAAACAGCACTGCAATTGGCAGGAATTGCAGCAACCAGTCCAGCGGTGCGAAGCCAGTGTCTTGCATGGCCACGCCGGTCAGGTACCAGGCCAGCGCACCGCTGAACATGGTGGCCAGTAGGCGCGGCAACACACCCACCCGTTTCGAAACATCTTCGGCCAGGCCAAATGCAGCGCCGGTATGCCGGCCAGCAACATGGGGCCCAAGATGGCATGCTCAGCTGTGGAAGACAGCCACCACCCTACGACCAGGCCCAGTGCAATGGCCACGCCCCCAATGCGGGGTGTGGGCTGGGTGTGGTGCTTCTGAATACCGTCAAGCCCGTCCAGGCTGAAGTGTCCATGCCAGCTTTGGGTGGCAATAAGCGAGATGCCGACCAGCAATGTGACAGAGAAGACAATCAGTGGGGCAAACATGGCTAAACCTGTTCAGGCCCGACCAATGGCTTTGGCCCACGCGCGGCGCAGGCGATGCACCTTGACGGTGGTTTCCGGGGTCTGGGCAGCGCCGGCCATTGCCTGGCGGATAAAGACAAAAACCAGCAACACCATGCCTGCGGCTAAGGTCGTCGATATGGCGATGAAAGCCTTTTTGGGTTTGCTCTTTTTCTCAGGTGGCAAAGCAACATCAACAACCTGTATGACGGTGCCTTCTCGGGCTTCGTCGGTTTTGGCCGCTTCAAATTGGCGCGCAAAAAATTCAAAGAGCGACTCGAAATATTTGACGTCGCGGTAGCGTTCGATGTAATTTGCATCGGCGGCAATGCTGGTAGACGGTGCTGCGGTGCTCTCGGCCTTGGCGAGTTGACTGCGCAACGCGCCCATCTCAATTAACGCCTGTTTGAATTCAGGCGCGGAATCTGCCAAGAAGCCACGCAGACTTGTCAGCTTGATCTCTTGCGCGGCAATGCGGGCTTGCAATTCGGCGACAACCCGGATGGACAGGTCTGGATTTTGACGCAGCGCTGTGCTGTTCACCCCGCTGGCCCGAATGGCTTGCTCTGCAAGCGCCAGTTTTGCCTTGGTATCGGCCAACTGGTTCTCAAAAAAGACACGGCGGAACTGGGCTTCGGTGATGGCAAGGCGCTTGAGCAGGTTACCAAGCTCCTCAACATAACCATTGGCAAGTTGCGCGGCAAAAATGGGGTCTTTGTCGTCTACCTCCACGGTAATCAGCCCATCTTTGCCACTGGTAATCTGGCTAACTACTGTCAGGTTTTTACGGGCGTCAGCCTTGAATTCGGCTTCGTAACGGTCCATGAGTTTGAAGCGGGCGATCAACGCGTTTGACACTGACTCACTCGCCAAAAAAGCCACGAATTGTTCGTTAGGGTTTTTGATGCCGGCTGCAGCCCCGGCCAGGCCACCTAATGCGCCCAGACTTTGAAGCATCATTTGGGCGCTGCCTTGGCCAGGCAAAGGCGGCATGAATTTGGTTTTTGCGGTAAATGTAGGAGCAATCGCAAACGAAATGCCCAAGGCAATCAGACCGGCCGCCAATGGAACCAATACCAGCAGGCGAAGGTTATCTGCCACTACCTGCACCAGGTCAAGCAGGTCTATGTCGTCGTCTTTGGGGTTGGCAGCCACAGACGGGGCTTCTAGGGCATTTGCGTCAGCCATAGCCTAAAGCTTGCTCACAGCCCGCAAAGCAGCAACACCCAACCCGAAATTCGACAAGATGGCTGTCCAGTCCTTGAACACGCGGGTGACCATGTTGTAACGGCTTTCGCGGTCTAGTTGGGCCGGCACCACCACCGTGTCGCCGGGCATGACCTTGATCGACTCAAAACCGTTGCCAAAAAAGCCGCCATGGTCGCGCCGGGCGATGATGGTGCCGTCGGCGCGCAGCACAAAGGCTTGATCAGGCTCGGCGTCTTCTGTCAGGCCAGCGGATTTGATGACGTCTTGCACGGTTTTGCCGGGCTTGTAAATCACGACGTTTTCGTTGTTGACAGAGCCAAACGCGCCTACATGGCCTGGCACGGGCGGCACCATGATGCGGTCGCCGTCTTCAAGCGGCAGGGCGGGCAGGTCGGCGAGGCTGCGGGCTTGCGTGTCTAGCTCAAGCGCAAGGCGACCGTTGCTTTTGAACGAGCGCAAGCGGTCAAGCTGGCTTCTGACCTGCGCCAATTGCTGCTGCTGGATGACTTGGCCTTGCACAGCGCTTTCCGCCGTTCGATTGGCTACAACGGTGCCAGCTTGGGCTTGCAACTGGGCCTCCAGGCGGCGAATCAAAGTGTCAAGGTTTTCCTGCTGGCGGCTGCGTACAGACTCGCGGCTCAGTTCAGCGCCAAACAAATAGGCTTGGGGCGTCAACCCACCGACCCGTGCCAGAAGCTGCGGCAGTGTCTCGCCCGCCAGCATTTGGTAAACGCCAGGGGTAACCACCTCACCCTCAACACGCACGAGGCGCGACTGGCGGTCTTGCGGCACGCGCAAATCGGTCTGACTCAAGATGGTGACCACGTCGCCAGGCTGCAGAGGCAGGTTTTGCGAGGCGTCTTTTTGCAACACGGCCCGGCCTAAATTGAAGGGGATCAACTGGTTGGTGAGGGTTAAGCGATCCAGCCGTTCGATGACGGCATAGTCCCAATTGATCTGGTCAGCCTGGCCGCGGATTCGGTTGGCAATTCCTCCCCCAGCTTGCTGCGCGGTGTCTGCGTTTTGTACCAGAAGGTTTTTGCGTTTGTAGTAGTCGGCGGTGATGAGCGCGTCACGCTCGGGGATCAGGTCGAGTACCTTCATGCCCTCAAACCACCGATACCGCAAGGGTGCCGCCACTGCACCCTGCAAGGTGACTGCGTTGGCGAAGGCAGGGCTGATCCCAAGCAGAGTAAGAACGTCACCGTCGCGCAGGGCCTGGCGAAGGCCTTGCTCGTTGAGCACTACGTCGAGTACCTGGCGCGGCGGATTGCTGTCTGCGACGATGCGCTCAAGCAGTGCTTTCTGCGCCGTAGCCAGGGCCGGAACACCGCCGCCCAGCGCCAAAATCTCGGCGATGCTGGAGCCGGGGGATTTCAGCTCGTAGATGGCCGCTTGGTCAAAGGCGCCGGTCACCGCGACCCGGGGGCCGACGGGGGGAATAACGATGATGTCGCCCGATGCGAGTTGCAAGTCGCGCGACTTGTCGCCCCGGGAGATGAAGTCATACAGGTCGAGTGTGCTCACGGTGCGGCCACCGCGTTTGAGCTCGATGTTGCGCATGGAACCATTGGCACTCGGGCCGCCGCTGGCAAAGAGAGCGTTTACCAAGGTGCTCAGGCTGGAGAGATGGAAGGTGCCGGGGCGGTTGGCCTGGCCCACCACATACACCTGGATGCCACGCAGGCGGCCCATGGCAGCGTTGGACTGGAAGTTGGTGAGCACTTTGGCCAAGTGGCCGCGCAGGGCTTTGTCGAGGTCGCGAACCGCGACGCCTGCGAGGGTGACAACACCAACGCGGGGGATGTTGACTTGCCCATTGCGATCCAGCACCAGGTTGGCGTTGAAATCAAGTGGACCCCAAACTTGGAGTTGTACTTCGTCACCTGGTCCAAGAAGGTAGTCAGATGGGGCGGGCAGTGTGCTGTCTGCTGAATAGGCCTGGGGAGAGTCAAACAGGTCACGGCCGTACATGGGCAATAAACGGCCAGTGGTCTCCTGGACGTAACGCTGGAACTGCGAGGGCCCCGTGGTTCTGACGGGAGGCAAGGCTTTGTTGCCTTCTAACGCGGATTCATTGGCGGATTTGGCGCTATCTTGCGATTGGCCCGCCTGCTGCGCGCCCGGCTGGGAGCTTTGTCCGCGAACGGCATTGAGTAAATTGGTGGTGGGTGCCGCGTCAGGCGAGGCAGCCGGTGCAGCCACGGCTCCTGTGCCAACGCCAGAACCGACGGTACCGCTGGAGATGCCGCCCACGCTTCCTGAGAACTGGGCTTGAGCGCTGGCAATCAAGGTGAGACTGAGCGCGCTTGCCAGAATAAAGTTGAAATGAATAGGGCGCATGAAATGGGGTGGGCTTAACTTGCGACGCGCAACTGACGGACGGCAGGTTGGGCAAGTTCCAAACTGGAACTGCCAAAGCGGCGGTCGCGCAAGCCGAACCAGGCGATCGCTTCATCCAAAACTTTGGCATCAAATGCAGGCCAGAGAACGTCAGTGAAAAACATTTCGGTATAGGCCATTTGCCAAAGCATGAAATTGCTAACGCGGGACTCACCACCGGTGCGAATGAGCAAATCCGGCTCGGGAATTCCGGACAGGCTCAGATGAGGTCGGAGGTTTTCCTCGCTGAGGTTTTCAATAGGTTCGCCCGGATTAGCCGCAGCCCACGCTTTGACAGCGGTCACGATATCCTGGCGGCCACCGTAATTGGCAGCGATGGTCAAGTTAATGGTGTCGTTATGGGCGGTGTTTGCCTCTGCATCACGTATCAGCGCCTGAATACGATGGTCAAACTTGGAGGTGTCGCCGATGACCCGAAGGCGAACGCCTTTGGTGTTCATATCCTTGACTTCTTTTTGGAGGTACAGCGAGAGCAGGCCCATCAGGCTGGACACCTCGGCAGGTGGTCGACGCCAGTTTTCGGTGCTGAATGCAAAAAGTGTCAAGTATTGAATACCACGGTCAGAGCAATCTTGCACTACATGGCGTACTCTGCGGGCCCCATTTGCATGGCCCATCGATACAGGCAAGCTGCGTTTGCCCGCCCAACGTCGATTGCCATCCATCACAATGGCAATATGCGCAGGCAATGCCCTAGGGCTCGGAGACACAAGAACGGGCAAAATTATCCACTCCCTGTTTGATTTTTCTGGCGAATCTTACGCGAAGAGAGCGAAACCAATAAAAAAACTGGGCCAGAAGGGCTGATGGTAATCGGCCAAACAGACTGAATTCTTGGCACAAAGGGGATTTGTGACCTTTGTCACATCTCGTCAATAAAAATGACATTCCACTTTAAATGGTGCCGGAGAGATGAATCGAACACCCGACCTTCTCATTACGAATGAGCTGCTCTACCGACTGAGCTACACCGGCACAAGCCTTCCATTATAGCCCGGCATTGAGGCTAAGGGCCTAAGGGTTGGCGTGGTAGGCCGTGATACGTTCAACCTCATTTTTGGAGCCCAGCACCACGCTCACGCGCTCGTGCAGTTTGCTGGGCTGGATGTCCAGAATGCGGGCTTTGCCATTGGACGCCGCACCACCGGCTTGTTCGACCAGCCAACTCATGGGGTTGGCTTCGTACATCAGGCGCAGTTTGCCGGGTTTGTCGGGTTCACGTTTGTCCCAGGGGTACATGAATACACCGCCGCGTGTGAGGATGCGGTGTACGTCAGCCACCATGCTGGCGATCCAGCGCATGTTGAAGTCTTTGCCGCGCGGGCCGGTCTGGCCGGCCAGACATTCTTCAATGTAACGCTGCACCGGGGCGTCCCAATGGCGCATATTGCTCATGTTGATCGCAAATTCTTTGGTGTCGGCCGGAATTTTGATGTTTTCCTGCGTCAACACAAAAGAGCCTTGCTCGCGGTCCAGCGTAAACATCGCGACGCCGTCACCCACGGTGAGCACCAGGGTAGTTTGCGGCCCATAGACGCAGTAACCAGCCGCGACTTGTTTGTTGCCGGCTTGCAAAAAATCGCCTTCATCCACGCCCCGGTCGCCCTCGGGCATTTTGAGCACGCTGAAAATGGTGCCGATGCTCACATTCACGTCAATGTTGCTGGAACCATCGAGCGGGTCAAACAACAGCAGGTATTCACCTTTGGGGTAACGGTTGGGCACCACGTAAATGCCTTCCATTTCCTCAGAGGCCATCGCCGCCAGGTGCCCGCCCCATTCATTGGCCTCAATCAACACCTCGTTGGCGATGATGTCGAGCTTCTTTTGCACTTCGCCCTGCACGTTTTCAGAGCCTGCGCTGCCCAGCACGCCGCCCAACGCGCCTTTGTTCACCGCCTGGCTGATGCTCTTGCAGGCGCGCGCGACCACTTCAAGTAGCAGGCGAAGCTGCGACGGAATGTGGCCGTCTACGCGCTGTTTTTCGACCAGATAACGGGTCAGTGAAACTCTGGAACTCATCGTGCTTCTCCAATTATTCGGGTCCTATCGCATGCAATTTCCGAGCGTATTTCACGAGGGTAGTCAGGCCAGCGCGCGACTCACTACTTCGCTAACGTCTTTGCTCAAGTCAGGTTTGGCGGCGACCCGCTTGAGTGCCTCATGCGCCGCGCTGCGGTAGGGCTCCACCAAACGGCTCCAGCGATCCA
>JANOXL010000020.1:0-28719 GCA_031418395.1 Rhodoferax sp.
AGCGCGTTGCGGCTTGTGGCGGCCCAGGCACGGCTTTGTTTTCTGGATGAAATCGCCCGGCAGCACGGCCTGGATACCGATCAACGGGCACGTTTGCAAGTCAACGATGGCCAGATCAGCATTGGCACAGCAGAGCCGCTCGGTAGTTACTGGGCGCTGAGTGATCTTGGTTTGTTGGAGCGAGATGCGGTGCCCCAAGCCTGCCCACAAGCCAGCGAAAAATCCGGCGAAAAATCGACTCACCTGCACCGCCTGGTGGGTACACCCGTGCAGCGCCTTGATTTGCCACCCAAGCTAACGGGCGAAGCGGCATTCATCCACGACCTGCGCCTGCCCGGCATGTTGTTTGGCCGGGTTTTGCATTTGCCGTCGCCATCGGCTGAACTGTTGCAGGTCGATCTGGAGGCCGTCAAGGCGCTGCCCGATGTCGTCGCCACGGTACGTGACGGCCAATTTCTGGGCGTCATTGCAAGCCGTGAATACGCCGCTGTACAGGCGGTCCTCAAGCTGCAGGCTGTGGCACGGTGGCGTGAAGCGGCCGGTTTGCCAAATGCGAACGCCCTGCAGGCGTTTCTGCAAAATGGGTCGCTGGAGACCAGCGTGGTGGGCGAGCGGTTGGCAGCTGCAACAAGCACCCAGCCAGAAACAGGCTGCCGGCAGAGGTTGAACGCCAGTTATTCACGCCCCTTTTTGGCCCACGGGTCCATTGGCCCCTCCTGCGCCATTGCGCGTTACCCGGCGAAAGGTGACGCCACGCAGTTGGAAGTGTGGACCCACAGCCAGGGTATTTTCAATTTGCGGGCGGATTTGGCGCTCATCTTGGAGCTGCCCGCGCAGGCCATCACCGTGAACCATGTCGAAGGCGCCGGTTGTTACGGCCACAACGGTGCGGACGACGTGGCCTGCGACGCGGCGCTGCTGGCACGGGCTGTGCCAGGGCAGGCGGTGCAGGTCACCTGGTCGCGCGAAGACGAGTTGGGCGTGGCACCCTTCGGCCCGGCCATGTGGGTGGAACTACAGGCTGAACTGAACCCGCAAGGCCACATCGCGAACTGGCAACACCAGGTCTGGTCTAACGGGCATGGCATGCGACCGGGGCGCGGCAAAGTGCCCGTCTTGCTGGCCGCCAGCCAGCTTGAAAAACCGTTTGCACCCCAAGTGTCAGTCAACGCAGCGCTGGCCGCAGGTGGCGGGGCCGAGCGCAACGCCGTGCCGCTGTATCACTTTGAGTCATTCCAGGCGACCAGCCACCGCCTGCTCACGATGCCAGTGCGCAGCTCGGCCTTGCGTTCGCTCGGTGCGCAGGGCAATGTGTTTGCAGCCGAGAGTTTCATGGATGAAATCGCGCATGCGGTGGTTGCCGATCCGCTTGAATTCCGCCTGCGCCATCTGGGTGACAGCGCTTCGGATGCCCGTGCGCGCGATGTGTTGCTCGCCGCCACACAACGCGCTGCCTGGGCGCTGTGGCAACAAAAACAAATCGACAGGCCGCCGGGCCATGGCATGGGCTTGGGGCTTGCGCGTTACAAAAACACGGGTGCGTTTTGCGCGGTAGTGGCGCAGGTCGATGCGTCGGCGGATCTGCGAGTGGTGAAACTCTGGATCGCGGTGGACGTGGGCCAGGTGATCAACCCGGACGGTGTGGCCAATCAGATCGAAGGCGGTGCCATCCAGACCGTGAGTTGGGTACTCAAAGAAGCCGTGCAGTTTGACGACACCCGCATTCTGAGCACGACCTGGGGCAGCTACCCGATTTTGAAATTCTCCGAAGTGCCCGAGGTCGATGTGTATTTCATCAACCGGCCAGAATTACCCAGCCTGGGCGCGGGCGAAGCCACCCACGGCCCTGTGGCTGCCGCGATAGCCAACGCCCTGTTTGACGCGACCGGCCTGCGTATGCGCCACATGCCCTTCACGCCTGAACGGCTGCGCCAGGCGGCGTTGGCACTCTAAAGCAGGGCCAATGGGAGCGCGTGCCGCCTGAGTAAGGATTTGCCTGACATTGGATCCCATCATGCCACCGTGCCACGCAGTTTTTGCCGCAGCATTTTCACAGCGTCTACGGCGCCGGGCATGTTGGGGTTGACCTTCAAGCCGCGTTCAAAATACGCCAGCGCGCGCTCCCACTCACCCAACTGCAAATAGATCTGCCCATAACCCGAGAGCGCGCCAAAGTGGTGGGGGTTGCGCTTCATCACTTCATCGCAGTCTTTGATCGACAACTCGAATTCTTCCAGCAGGTAATACACCGTCGCGCGTTTGTTCCACGCTTCCGCGAAGGCCGGCCGCTTCTTGATGACCGCCGAAAATGTCGCGATGGCTTCGCCGAAGCGTCGCGCTTCCATGAACTGCACACCCTTTTGGTACTCGGCGTCGATGGCCTTGTCGCCCGAGCGGCTCCAGATTTGCCACAAGGAGGCCGCGGCCAGCTCCCGCACAGCAGCGTCATCGTCGTGCAAACGCAGTGCGACCTGGTTGGCATCTGTCATCGTGCCGATATCTGCCAGCCGCTCGACGCCCGCGCGGCGCTGGGCGGGCGTCGAATGGGCCAGCGCCTGCAAGGCTTGGGTGCGGCCCATCGCCTGGGATTCGGCAGCTTGTGCAGGCTTGTCTTGCGCCAACGCACCCGCCCAGGGTGACGCCAGGGCCGCCAAAATCACACCTACACTCATCCAGCGCATTGCCATGTACATAAAACCTCCATCGGTTCTGACTCGCGATATCCTGTTTTCTGCATCATAGTGACTTGATGCAAAAGCTGCTGGTGGGCGCGGTTTTGCCTGTTTTCAAAGCGAAGTTGCGCCTCAAGGTGCTGCGCTCAACGTTCAACTGTCAAATTCAAAGGATTCGGCATGCAAGTTTCAACCCACGCCATGCGGATTGGTTTTGTGGGCCTGGGCGTCATGGGTGCGCCGATGGCTGCGCATTTGCACAAAGCCGGGCACAGCCTGACCCTGTTTGACCTGAATGCGGCAAGCAGCCAGCGCCTGGCCGAGTCGCTCGGTGGCAAGGCGCGCGCGGCGACGTCACTCAAAAAACTCGCCGCACAAAGTGAGGTGGTGATCACCATGTTGCCCAATGGCCAGGTAGTGCAAGACGTGGTGCTGGGCGTCGCTGGTTTGGCCGCCGGTTTGAAGCCCGGCAGCCTGCTGCTGGACACCTCGTCGGCAGAGCCCTGGCTGACCAAACAGACCGCTGAAAAGCTGGCCGCGCAAGGCGTGGCGATGGTCGATGCGCCAGTCTCGGGCGCGGCCTGGGGTGCGCAAGAGGCTAATCTCGTCTTTATGGCGGGCGGCTCCCCGGCTGATTTGGCGCGTGTGCGCCCGCTCCTGGAGCGTATGGGCCGCGCGGTGTTTCACCTGGGCCCCACGGGCAGCGGCCACGCGATGAAATGCATCAACAACCTCATCACCTCAGTCACCTTCAGCGCCACGGCGGAGGGCCTGGTGATTGGCAAATCCTACGGGCTTGACCCTGCCGCGATGCTGCAGGTGATGAACGCCTCCACCAGCCAGTCATGGATCACCCAAAATCACATCGGGCAACGCATCTTGAGCCGCAGTTTTGACGATCCGTTCAAGCTGGATTTGATGCTCAAAGACATTGGCATTGCCAATACCCTGGCCCGTGAAAACGGCAACAGCGTACCGCTCTCGGGCTTGGCACAGCAGCTCTGGCAGGCAGCGGCGATTGCAACGAACCAACGCCTCGGTGCAGGCGCGAGCGTGAGCGAGTTGGTACGGTGGGTGGAAGGGCAGTCGGGGGTGGAGATCACGCCGGGGTCGGCCATGGCTAAAAAGCCGCCAACGCCTTCAAAAGCGCCGCGTAAAACGGTCAAAGCGCCTGACAAGGCAGCTGGCAAGACGGCCAACAAAGTAAGTACCAAAGTACGCACCAAAATACCCACAAAGCTGCTTATCAGGAAGCCCGCCGATACATCCAGGACATTCAGGACCGCCAAGATATCCAATGCAGCGTCCCGCCAGAAACCTCAGAAAGATGAAACGTCATGAGCCAAGTGGAACAAACCCTCGCGCAATTCATCTGCTCGCTCAAGGCTGAGCAAGTGCCGCCACCGGCGCAACGCATCGTGCGCCTGATGGCCATGGCGGTTATTGGCACGGGCGTGGCGGGCGCGGCTGAAGACGGCATCGCCGCCTTGCGCGAAATGCTGCTGGAAGCGGGCGGCGCGCCGCAAGCCACGACCCTGGTCTTTGCCGACAAATTGCCAGCAGCGGCTGCCGCGCAGTTCAACGCCACGATGTGCCGCGCTCTTGATTTTTGCGACGCCATGGCCCCCGGCCCCCACCTGGGCGCGGCGATTTTCCCGGCAGCACTGGCGGCCGCCGAGCTCATTGGGGGCTGCAGCGGGCCTGAGTTTTTTGCCGCGCTGGCTGCCGGGGCCGAAACTGCATCACGCTTCAATCTGAGCGAGGCGCAGTACAACGGTTATGACCCGACCGGCATCGCCGTCGTGTTCGGCGCGGCAGCGGCGGCGGCGCGTGTGATGCGCCTCACCCCAGAGCAAACTTTGCACGCCTTGGCCCTGGCCTTCAACCGCTGCGCGGGCAGTTTTCAAAGCAACGTCGATGGCTCACTCGCCGTGCGTGTCATCCAGGGCTGGGTAGCGCACGCCGGTGTGCAATGCGCGCAGATGGCGAAACGCGGCATCACCGGCCCGGTGAATTTTTTGACCGGCCACTACGGCTTTGCACACCTGTTTGGTCGCGGCACGCTGGACCCGGCAAGTGTGGTGGCCGGGCTGGGTGAGGAATGGCGGCTCAACCACATGGTGTTCAAAAAATACCCCAGTTGTGGCGTGACGCAGGGCGTGACCGAGCTGGCGTTGGCCTTGGTCAACGAAGCCGATTTGAAGGGTGACGATGTCCACAGCGCCGAAATCCGTCTGCCACCCTACGCCCACCGCCTGGTTGGCCACGCTTTCGCGCCGGGCGCCAACCCGCGCGTCGATGCGCAGTTCAGCGCCGCCTACTGCGTCGCCAACGCCTTTGTGCGCGGCTCCTCGCGCCTGCAACACTTCACGCCCGCTGAAGTGGCGAACCCGGAAGTGCGCAGCCTGATCAGCCGCATCAGCGTGTTGGCCGACCCGGCGCTGGATGCGCGCGGCCACACCTCGGTGGATCTGGACGTGACCACGCGCGACGGCAAAGTCCATCACCGCGAGTTGAACATCGCCCCCGGCTTTCCCGGCGCCGACCTGACTGACACGCAGCACGAGGCCCGTTTCCGCGAGTGTTTGGCCTATGCGCCTCGGCCCTTGTCTGATGGCAAGCGTGACCAGGTATTGAAGGTGATGCAGGATTTGCCTGGGCTGGCGGATGCGCGGGTGTTGGCGGGTTTGTTGAGTTGACTGGTTTGGCCGCCAGTTGCATCAGCGGGGTTAAACCGCCTGCGCAGGGCCTGGTCGCCACGCTGCTCGAAACGTGGAGCCTTTACCAGGTCAGCGCAGGGGATTTCAACTCAAATATTAACATGGGTGTTAACATTTATCCAGGCACTGAAAATTTTGGCGATTTTCACGCCAGTTAGGTATCTAGGTCTCGTGAAATATCGTTGTATTGCTACATAAATGGTAGCTTAACAAATCAAGCGCCTTTGCTTTTGCCCTTGACGGCAGGCAGCCCAAGCCCCGCCAGCCGCCCCGTCCACTTCTTCTCGTAGTCCATCTCGGCGAAATGCGCCACGACAAAGTCGATGAAGGTGCGCACTTTGGCGGAGAGGTGTTTGCGGCTGGGGTAGGCGAGGTTGATCGTCAGGCGGGGCAGGTCCCAGTCGTCCAGAACGGGCACCAAGCGGCCAGCGACGATGTCGTCGTAGAGGATGTAGGTCGGCTGGATCAAGATGCCCAGGCCGTCCAGCGCGGCGGTGCGCAGCACCTGGCCATCGTTGGATTCAAGCAGGCCTTTGACGGTGATGGCGGTGGTTTTGCCGTCGCGCTGAAAGCGCAGTTCGTTGGGTTTGTTGGCGTAGGTGTAGATCAGCGTCTTGTGGTTTTGCAAATCGGCCGGTGTTTTGGGCGCGCCGTGGTCGGCCAGGTAGCTGGGCGCTGCCGCCAGTATGCGCCGCGTCTCGGCCAGGCGGCGAATGGTGATGTTGCTGTCAGGCTCAACCTCACGGGTGCGGATTGCCACATCGATGTTGTTGTCGATGATGTCCAGGTAGCGGTTGGCAGCTTCGACGTGTACCGTGACGTTGGGGTATCGCTCGGTGTAGTGCTTCAGCAGCGGCGCCACGTGGTGAAGTGAGAAGGAGAGCGAGGCGCTGATGCGCAATACGCCAGTGGGGTTGAGCGCGCTGGCGTTCACGGCGGCCTCGGCGTCTTTCAAATCAGCCAGGATGCCTTTGGCTTTCTGAAAAAACTCCTGGCCGATGTCGGTGAGGTAGAGCCGCCGCGTGTTGCGCTCCACCAGGCGCGCGCCCAGGCGCTGCTCCATGGCAGACAAATGGCGGGTCGCCGCCGCGTTGGAAAGCGCCAACACCTCGGCGGCGCGGCTCAAGCTGCCGGTTTCGGCAATCTGCACCAAGAGTTCGATTTCTGTCCAGCGGTCCATGGTTCAGTGAGGGGCCTGATTTGCGGCCTGTGAAAAAGTAAATTGCAGGTTTGGGCGAGTTTGAGGCTTCGCAGGGGCTTACAGTGACCTGCTCAAGCATTATCCCAAGGAACAACGTGTTAGATGATGAATTGACAGCGCAATTAAAAATCCGCCAACTGGTAGAGAGCTGGGCTGTGTGGCGCGACGCAGGCGACTGGGAGCGCTTCAAAACCGTATGGCACAACGACGGCGTGATGATGGCCACCTGGTTCCAGGGGCCGTTTGAAGAGTTCATCAGGGTCACGATTGAAGGCTGGAACAAGGGCGTGAGCATCCTGCATTTTTTGGGAGGTTCGTCCATCGATGTCGCGGGCACACGCGCCATCGCGCAAACCAAGATGACGATCTCGCAGCGTGGCCTGGTCAATGGTGTGTTGTGTGATGTGGTGTGTACCGGGCGGTTTTACGATTTCTTCGAAGCGCGGGAAGGTCGTTGGGGCCTGGTGCATCGCCAGCCGATCTACGAGAAAGACCGGGTGGACCCGCTGGATCCGTCAGCGGTGTTGAAGCTGGATCAAACCTTGCTGGCCACTTTCCCGGAAGGTTACCGGCACCTGGCTTACATCCAGACCAAGATTGGCTACCAGATCAAACTCGACATGCCGGGGCTCAAGGGGTCGCAGGTGGAGGGCTTGTACCGGCGCGGCGCCAATTGGCTCGCTGGCCAAGCGATTCAGCGATGACAGATGAAGCACTACCGGGATTGCCGGCACCTGCACCGTCATCTGTCATCCGCACTCTCGCATTGTGAATTGAAACACTTGTTTATTTGGGTGGGACTATGAAACACTATTTTCACGTTGCCCGGCGGTTCGGGTTGGCAGCCCTGTGCGGCGGCTTGGCACTACTTTGGGCAGCGCAAACGGCGGCGCAAGACACCTTTCCAAACCGGCCCCTCAAAGTCATCGTGCCCCAGCCACCCGGTGGTGGTTTTGACTTTGTCGCGCGTGTATTGGCTGAAAAATTGGCGCTCCAGCTCAAGCAGCCTGTGGTGGTGGAGAACCGCACCGGCTCAGGCACACTCGTGGGGACCGAAGCTGCTGCCAAAGCCGCGCCCGACGGCTACACGCTGTTGACCGGTTCGATCTCCAACATCGCACTGAACCCCGGCCTCTACCCGAACTTGCCCTACGACACTTTGCGCGATTTCGAGCCGATTGGCCTGGCGGTGAGTTACAGCTATACCCTGATTGGCCGCAAGGATTTGCCTTTCAACACATTGGCCGAGTTGGTGGCCCACGCCAAAGCCAACCCCGGCAAACTCAGTTACGCCTCGGCTGGCAATGGCTCGGGTCAGCATGTTTTGGCCGCCGCGCTGTGGCATCTGGCGGGTGTGCAACTGACGCATGTGCCCTATCGAGGCGCGCAACCGGCCTACAACGATATTCTGGGTGGGCGGGTGGATGTGTTTTTTGACCTTTCTTCCACTGCGCGGCCCCAAGTAGAGGCGGGCAATGTCAAAGCACTGGCCGTTTCAGGCGCAGCGCGCAACGCGATGCATCCCCAAGTGCCGACCGTGCGTGAGAGCGGCGTTGCGGCGCTGGAGCTGGAGTCGTGGTTCGGCTATTTCGCACCCGCGCGCACGCCCAAAGCGGAGCTTGCCCGTTTGCAACAGGACATGGCGCTGGTGATGAAGTTGCCCGATGTAATGGAACGCTTCGAGAAGGCTGGTGGCAAGCCGATGGCGCTGGTGGGGGATGACGCCCGGGCCTTGGTGCGACGCGATGTAGAGCGCTGGACGCGGCTGATCAAAGACATTGGCATCAAGGCAGAATAAGGTCGGATTGAAGCATGGTCAAACACATCGTCATGTGGAATGTCAAGGGTGATACACCGGGGGAAAAAAGACTGGCAATCGCCCGGTTGCGAAATGCCTTTGAAGGCATTCGTGGGAAGATACCGGGTCTGATGCATCTGGAGATTGGTGTCGATCAAAGCGGCGTAGATTACGCCTGCGATGTCGTGCTTTATTCGGAGTTTGAGTCAAAACAGGCGCTTGACGCCTACGCTGTCCACCCGGAACACCTGCGCGTGCGCCACGAGCTGGAGGGTTTGCGCGTCATGCGCCATCAGGTGGATTATTGAAGTTTGTAAAAAGGAAATTTTTAAATGAGCAAAATTGATCAAGCCGCGTTGGACCAACTTTTCTTCAAAGGCCGCACGGCCAATGGCTTTCTTGACAAGCCGGTGCCTCTGGTGTTGATCAAAGAGGTTTACGACATCGCCAAAATGGGCGCGACATCGATGAACACGCAGCCCACGCGTTATGTGATTTTGCAAAGTGTCGAAGCGCGTGCCCGTCTGCTGCCTGCCATGAGCCCTGGCAATCTGGAAAAAACCCGTACGGCACCGGTTACCGTCATAGTGGCCACGGACAACCGGTTTTTTGAGCACATGGCGACCACCTGGCACAAGCCGGAAGGCAAAGCCATGTTTGAAGGCAACGCGGGTTTGGCGGCAGCCACGGCCACTCGCAACGGCACTTTGGGCGGCGCGTATTTCATGGTTGCGGCGCGCGCCTGTGGCCTCGATTGCGGGCCCATGAGTGGCGTCGACCTGGGCAAAGTCAACGCTGAATTTTTTGCCGATGGACGTTTCTCGACCAACTTCATCCTCAACCTGGGTTATGGTGACGACAGCAAATTGTTCAACCGCAATCCGCGTTTGAGTTTTGAGCAGGCCTGTCAGGTGTTGTGATGCTGTTTCCCACGACCTTGGTGGGCAGTTACCCGCAGCCTGACTGGCTGATTGACCGCAAAAAACTCAGCGGTCGCTTCCCGCCACGCATCCGGGCCAGCGAGTTGTGGCGCGTCGCACCCGAGTATCTGGACGAAGCCCAAAATGACGCCACCGTGATGGCCATACGTGCGCAGGAGGATGCGGGCCTGGACATCATCACCGACGGCGAAATCCGCCGCGAGAGTTATTCCAACCGTTTTGCTACAGCCCTGTCGGGCGTCGACATCGACAACCCCGGCACCGCGCTGGACCGCAGTGGCCACCCCAACCCCGTACCGCGTATCGTAGGGCCGATCAAGCGCATGCGACCGGTTGAAGTGGACGACCTCCGGTTTTTGAAAGCGCATACGACGCGGCAGGTGAAAATCACCGTGCCCGGCCCCTTCACCATGAGTGAGCAGGCGCAAAACGATTTTTACGCCACGAATGAAGAGGCCGCCATGGCCTACGCCGTGGCAGTGCGCGAAGAAATTGCCGACCTGTTTGCAGCGGGCGCCGACATCGTTCAAATCGACGAACCGTATATGCAGTCGCGCCCCGAAAAGGCCCGCGATGATGGTCTGAAGGCGCTCAACGCGGCGTTGGAGGGCATCCAGGGTGAAACAGCGGTCCACATCTGTTTTGGTTACGCGGCCATCATCCATACGCGGCCTTCGGGGTACTCGTTTTTGCCAGAGATGTATGCCTGCAGTTGCAAACAGGTGTCGCTGGAGACCGCGCAGTCCAACCTGGATTGCGCCGTGCTGGCGAAACTCGATAACAAACGCCTGATGGTCGGATGTATCAACCTGGATGACCTGGCCATCGAGTCACCGCAAACCGTGGTGGCACGCATCAAGCGCGCCCTGGTTTACGCCAAACCTGAAAACATCATTCTGGCTCCCGACTGCGGCATGAAATACCTGCCACGCGAAGTGGCCAATTGCAAGATGCGCGCCATGGTGGAAGCGGCCCATATGCTGCGTGCTGAATACGCCTGACGCTTCTCCAACATCCCCAATTGCCCCAACGCTTCAGGAATACAAAAATATGTCCATCGAAACCAGTGCCCAAGACTTGCCGCAGGCCGTGATCGCGCGCATGGCCAATTGCAAAGACCCGCGTTTCAAGCACGTGATGAGCGCGTTGATCACCCACATTCATGCGTTTGCCCGCGAAGTGCAGTTGACGCCAGAAGAGTGGATGACGGCCATCCAGTTCTTGACCGCCTCGGGGCATAAAAGTGATGACAAACGCCAGGAGTTCATCCTCCTGTCTGACACCCTGGGCCTCTCCATGCAGGTCGTGGGTATTGCCCAGGCCAAGGCGATTGCTGCCAACCCCAACGCGGCGTCTGCCACCCCTGCCACTGAAGCGACGGTGCAAGGCCCGTTTTTCTTTGAAGGCGCCCCAAAGTTGCCACTGGGTGCTGACCTCAAGGGCGATATGCCAGGCGAGCCGGCTTTCTACACCGGACGCGTCACCAATCTCGCGGGCCTGCCCGTGGCGAACTGTGCGGTGGACGTCTGGTCCAGCGACACCGAAGGTTTTTACGATGTGCAAAAAGGCGCTGACGTGCCCATGCACTTGCGTGCGCAGTTCCATACCGATGCCGATGGCCGCTATTTTTATTGGAGCGTGAAACCCGCCAAATATCCGGTGCCGATCGATGGGCCAGGCGGTGTGATGTTGCTGGCGATGGGGCGCCACCCGTACCGGCCCGGTCACATGCACATGATGTTGCGCAAAGACGGTTATGCACCTCTGGTCACCCATTTGTTTGACCGCGAAAGTGAGTACCTCGACTCCGACGCTGTGTTTGGCGTGCGTGAGAGCCTGATTGTCGATTTCAAAAAACATGCCGCCGGTAAAGCGCCGGATGGTCGCGAGATGAAGACGGCTTGGTTGAGCTGCGAATACGACTTTAAACTCGTGCCGTCCGCCTGAGCCTCCACGCCACAAAAGACAGTCAGCATGAAGATCGGTAAATCCATCGTCCCCAATTCGGCCATATCCACCGCCAATGCCGAGACCATTGTGGTGCGCGGCGCTGACCTGTGCCAGGACATCATTGGGCAGATGAATTTTGGCGACTATTTCTATTTCCTCCTCACTGGCAAAAAGGCAGATGCGAAGGCCAGTGCTTTGCTCAATGCGAGTATGGTGGCTATTGGTGAACACGGCATGGTGCCCAGTGTGCAGGCCGCGCGTATGACACTCGCCGCCGCGCCTGATGCAATGCAGGGCGCGGTGGCAGCAGGCATTCTGGGCTGCGGCTCGGTGATTCTGGGCGCATCAGAAACCGCAGGCCGCCTGTTTTTGCAGATAGAAGCCGAAGCTGCGCTTTTGAAAGGCGACGTGGAAGCTGCTGCATACAAGCTCGTATCCGCCTTGCGGGCCAACCGCCAATCGATACCGGGCTACGGCCACCCGTTGCACAAGGATCTTGACCCTCGTGTGAAAGCACTGTTCGAGCTGTCTAAAAAAGTCGGCGGCGGCCAAAAGTACGTGGACATCTCACTGGCCGTTGAAGCGGTGATTCCAAAGATCGTTGGCAAAGCGCTCAAACTCAACGTGTCAGCAGCGATACCGGCAGTTTTGCTGGGTGTGGGTTTCCCGGTCAATGCGCTGAAGGGCGTGCCCATGCTCGCGCGTACCGCCAGTTTGATTGCACACATGAGTGAAGAATTGGACAATCCGATTGGTTTTGCCTTGTCCAACGAGGCGATTCGAGACCAGGTGTACACCGGCGCAGTGCCGCCGGGTTTCGTCGCTAGCCACTGATGCCAACCCTTGATTTTTGAACGTCAACTTTTATAACAGGAGACTTGAAT
This sequence comes from Rhodoferax sp., assembly GCA_031418395.1. Taxonomy (GTDB): domain Bacteria; phylum Pseudomonadota; class Gammaproteobacteria; order Burkholderiales; family Burkholderiaceae_C; genus JANYCG01. The sequence goes on from JANOXL010000020.1 coordinate 12,167, forward strand.
GAAGCTGCTTCTACTTTTGATGAAAGCCGCCGCGGCAACCGTCACGCTGCTGCCACTGCTGGCGCAAGCGCAGGCCCCCGTGCGAATCGGCAGTACGCTGGCCCTGACCGGGCCACTCTCCGCCACGGCGATGGTGCACAAACTGGTGGGTGAAATCTACGTGGATCAGCTGAATGCACGTGGTGGTTTGCTGGGCCGCAAAGTGGAGTGGATCGTCAAAGACGATCAATCCAAGCCGGATCTGGCGCGCACCATGTACGAACAATTGGTGACCTCCGACAAGGTCGATCTGCTGATGGGCCCCTACGCCACCGGCGCGATTCTTTCGGCCATGGGTGTAGCGCAGCGCTACAACAAAGTGCTGGTGCACCACACGTTTGGCATTCCATCACTCTCCAAATACGACATGGCGTTTCCCGCCTGGTCATTGGGGTCTGACCCCGGCAACACAGTGCCCAATTCGGTGTTTGATGCATTGGCGGCTTCCCCCAAGCCACCCAAGACCATCGCCATCGTGACCAGCAAGTTCCCGTCCATTCACTTCATGTCGCTCGGTGCGCGAGAAGTGGCCAAGAAACGCGGCCTGACCGAGGTTTTGTTTCTTGAATGGGAATTCGGCAACCGCGATTTTGGCCCAATTGCAGCGCGTGTGAAAGATGCCAAGCCCGATTTGGTGTGGATGGGCGACATCGCCCTGGAAGGCAACATGCTGCTGGATGCGATGAAAAAGATTGACTACACCCCGCCGCTGCACTTTCACACCTACCCTGCGCCCGGCCCAATGACAAAATCGCCCGACGGCAAAAACGCGATTTCCCTCACCATTTTTGAAGAACATGCGCCTTTCAGTGACAACGCGCAGGGAGCCGCTTTCATCAAGACTTTTAATGATCGCGCTGCGGCGGCCCGCCTGCCCGACACTTCGGTAGAAACACAGGCTGCGGCCTCGTTCTCGGCCTGGCAGATTCTGGAGGCTGGCATTGTGGGCGCCAAGAGTTTTGACGACAAAGCCATTGCCGCTTTCCTGAAAGCCAATCGCATTGACACCATTCATGGCAAGTTGCGCTTCAATGGTCCTGGCAATTACGGTGACGACCTGATGAAGATCAAGCAGGTTCAAAACGGCAAATGGGTGGTGGTCTGGCCGCAAAGCCATGCGGCTGCCAAACTGCAGGTTCAATAATACTTTGGCTGCGCACGTCGCATGACTTTTCCCAGCTTCAACCTCCTCGCCCAATCGATCTTGTCGGGCATCTTCATCGGGAGTTTGTACGGCTTGGTCGGATTGGGGCTTGGGCTTACCTGGGGGCTGCTGCGCCAGATCAACCTGGCGCACTTTGGCTTCGTGTTTTTGAGCGGTTATTTGAGCTACCACATGGCTACGGTGTGGAAGATCGATCCACTGTTGACGCTGCTGATCCTGCCGCCCTTGTTTTTCGTGCTCGGTGCGGGCATGCAGTGGGTGTTGGCCAAATTCGCCATTACACCGTTTAATTCATTGCTGGTCACCTTTGGGGTGACAGTGATGATCGAAAGCCTGGTGCAAGGCATCTGGACGGCGGATTTCCGCCGTCTGGAAACCCATTACAACGACCAGAAATTCGTCATTGGCGGCTTGTATTTCCCCGTGCCCGAGTTGGTCACACTGCTACTGGCCTGCGTGTTGTGTTACGCCATGTGGGCGGCGATGCGGTACACCGACTTGGGCAAAGCCCTGCGCGCCATGGCCGAAGACGCGCCGATTGCTACCGCGTTTGGCATCAACCAAAAAGCCCTTTCCCTGGTGTTGGCAGGTGTTTGTGCCGCGCTGGCCGGTGTGGCGGGCATTTGCCTGGCACTCACCTTTACGCTGACGCCCTCGCAAATCTTCGCTTGGGTGGGCGTGGTGTTTGCGGCGGTGATGCTGGGCGGCTTGGGCAGTGCGCTGGGGCCACTCGCAGCAGGCATATTCATCGGAGTGAGCGAAGCGGTCACCATGGCCGTGGCGGCACCTTCGTGGGCGCCGATTGTGTCGTTCTCGCTGCTGATCGTGATGCTGCTTTTCAAGCCTGGGGTGGGTTGAGGCGTGAACCGCAGTTTGAGTGGCATTTTGCTTGCCGGTGTGGCGCTGGCGCTCGTGCCTTGGCTGGGTCTGCCGGCCTTTTACGAATCCTTTTTATACCTGATCTGCCACTGGATCATCCTCGCCTTGTCGTGGAACATCCTCTCAGGTTATTCCGGTTATTTTTCGTTCGGCCACGGTGTCTTTTTTGGCATTGGTATGTACACCTCAGCGGGTTTGTCGGCCAATCTGAATTGGCCGTTTTTGCTCACCTTGCCGATGGCGGCTCTGTTGGCGGCGCTCCTTGGCCTGGCGCTCGGTGCGGTGGTGTTCCGGGTGAAAGCGGTGCGCGGCGAGTTGTTTGCACTTCTGACGCTGGCTGTCACTTTTGTAGTGGCCACGATTGTGCTCAACACCCGAATTGACGGTGGCCCCGGCGTCTCGCTCGCGGGAGTGGCGATCCCCAAACTCGGGCCTTCGGCATCAGCGTCTATCTACCTGATGGCGGTGGCTGCGGCGGTGCTGACGGCCGTGGTCGCCTGGAAGGTGCATTCCTCCAAACTCGGTCTGGGCCTGTTTGCGATTCACGACGACGAAGACGTTGCCGAAGTGATGGGTGTGCCGACGCTGCGGTACAAGCTACTGGCCTTTGCCATCTCGTGCGCGCTGGCCGGTTTGGCCGGTGGCATCCATGCGCTGTTTGTGAACTACGTGACAGTGAGTGAAACTTTCAATATCACCGTGCCACTTACGGTGGTGTTGATGAGTGTGCTGGGCGGCTCGCGTTATTGGGCCGGCCCTGCGGTGGGCGCCGTGGCCATCACTTGTTTGCTGTTTGCGTTTTCCACTGGCAGCTCGCCGGTGCTTGGCCGGGCCGTGTTTGGAGCGGTGCTGGTGGTGGTGATCCTGTTCATGCCCAATGGCATCTTGGCGATGGTGGACAGTTGGCGCAAAAAGAAGGGGGCTGTCGCCGCACCCCCTGCGTCCGAGTCAGCTGGGCACAGCGCGAAAGCATCAGTGTCGGGTGACGCACAGCTTCCTTTGGCTGCCGCCGCGCCCAAGATCAACACAACCCGGCCGCTGCTTGAAGTGACCGGTCTGGCCAAATCTTTCGCTGGCGTGCGGGCACTCGACGGTGTCAATCTGTGCGTTTACCCTGGCGAAATCCTGGGTTTGCTGGGGCCCAACGGCTCGGGCAAATCAACCTTTATCAATTTGGTGAGCGGCCATTTTCCGGCGACTTCCGGGCAAATCCTGTTTGAAGGCCGCGACCTCACACGCCTGAGCGCCCATTCGGTAGCGCAAGCCGGTATTGCCCGCACCTACCAGATTCCACGGCCGTTTGCGCATATGGACGTCTTGCAAAACGTGGCCTTGGTGGGCATGTTTGGTGCGGCTGCGCTGTCGCGCCCGGCGGCGACGCAAGAGGCCTGGAAATGGCTCGAATTCACCGGCCTGGCTGCCAAGGCACACGCCTTGCCCGACGACTTGAATCTGCATCAACGCAAGTTTCTGGAACTGGCCCGCGCGCTGGCAGCGCGCCCCAAACTGGTCTTGCTCGATGAGGTGCTCTCGGGCCTCACGCCCAGCGAAATCAACGACGCGGTGGCTTTGATTCGGCAAATTCGCGCGCAAGGCACCACCATCGTATTTGTGGAACACGTCATGCACGCGGTGATGGCCTTGGTGGACCGAATTGCCGTGCTCAATTACGGCCAACTGCTGGCCGAAGGTGAGCCCAAAGAGGTGATGAAAAACCCGCTTGTCGTCACCGCCTACCTGGGTGGTACGGTGGGCAATGCGGTGGGCGGCATGGCTGATGCGCCGGGTGCAACATCCGGCCAAAGCCCAGGCCTCGCAGTTGGAACGGCCCATGCTTGAGCTGCAAGACATCAAGGTCAACTACGGCGCCGCCCCGGCGCTGTGGGGCATCAGCCTGACGGTGCAAACCGGCGAGCTGGTCTGTGTGGTCGGCCCGAACGGCGCAGGTAAATCGACGCTCATTAACGCCATCGCCGGATTGCACAAGGCCAGTGCAGGCAGCTTGTTTTTCAACGGCCAAGACATCTCCCATTTGCCGAGCCACAAATTCTGCGAGCATGGCATTGCCATCGTGCCAGAAGGGCGCCGGCTATTTACCGGCATGACGGTGCTTGAAAACCTGGAGTTGGGCAGCTTCATCACCTCCGCCAAACCTTTGCGCAAACAATCGCTTGAGCAAGTGCTGGCCTTGTTCCCGGCGCTCAAAGAAAAACTGCCGCAGCCAGCCGGGTCACTCTCAGGCGGGCAACAACAAATGGTGGCTATTGGCCGGGCGCTTATGGCGCGACCCAAACTCTTGCTGCTCGACGAGCCCTCGCTCGGCCTCGCGCCAGTGATCGTGCAGGAGATGTTCAAAGCCATCCGCGACATCAATGCGCAAGGCACCTCAGTGCTTTTGGTCGAGCAAAATGTCGTCATGGCCATGCAACTGGCCCGCCGCGCCTATGTGATGGAAGAGGGCCGCATCGTCGCTGAAGGCGAGGCCCGTGAATTACTTGGCCGACCGGAAATCAAAAAGGCCTATCTGGGGCTGGACGCTGATTGACGTTTCCGATCATTACCGACCCGTATTTCTACGCCGTGGCACTGCCCGCCGTGTTGTTGATGGGCATTGGCAAGAGCGGCTTTGGCACCGGCGTGGGTTCACTGGCCGTGCCGCTGATGGCGTTGGCCGTCGCGGTGCCACAAGCTGCCGCCATCATGATGCCACCGCTCTTCCTGGCCGACCTGCTGGGCATGGCAGCGTTTCGCAAGGACTTTGACAAAGCTCTACTTAAATTCCTCATCCCATTTGCGCTTTTGGGCACTGTGGTGGGCACGCTGCTCTTCAAGGTGCTTGATAGCCATTTGGTGGCTGGCATCGTGGGCATTTTCACGCTGCTGTTTCTGGCGCAGCGCCTGCTGTTTCCGCCCAAAGCAAACAGTGCACCACCACCCAAATGGCTCGGCGCCATCCTCACCACCACCAGTGGCTTCACCAGTTTTATCTCGCACGCGGGCGGCCCACCCGTGAGCGCCTACGTGATCCCCATGCGCCTGCCGCCCGTGCGTTACGCCGCGACCATGGCCTTTTTGTTTTTTGTGGTCAACCTCTCCAAGTGGGTGCCCTACACTTGGCTCGGCCTGATCGACCTGCGCAACATGGCCACCTCACTCGTGCTCCTGCCCATGGTGCCCGTAGGCGTGTGGGTCGGCACGCGCATCGCCCGTCGTATCGATGAAAAATTGTTCTACCGGTTGCTCTATGGCGGCATGTTTTTGACGGGGGTCAAGCTGGTGTGGGATGGGTTTTTTTCGGGTGGGTGAATCCGGTGAACTGCAAATAAACTGAGTCATCCATACTCGAAATTCACACCACCATGAAAATGCTTCCCGCGTTGCCGCCTGTCGTGAAGAAAAAGCAAGTGAATTGATGCTATTTAAATAATAGCGTTTTCTATAGATATTACGTGACCTGACTGTCGGTTTTGTTAAGAAGTCTCGTGCGAAGCGGATTGCTGTGTGATTTGTTAACATGGAAGTTAACAAAAAATTCGACATGAATTGCCTACGAAATTGCCAACCCACAACGAGCTTTTGACGCGCAAAGTACCACGCAGCTATGCCTGACAGTTCAAACGGTAATTCGCTCAAAACGCTGCTCTCGCACTACTGTGCCCCACTGCCCGCCCGGACTCTCGTGGACGAGGCGGAAGCCCTGCGATTCGTACAGATGCCTGGCAGCGTCAAGACCAGCAAACGTCCACAGGAAGGTGGATCGATACCCACGCGCATCAACGAACGCCAGCGCGCGGCTCAACAGTACTTTTCCAACGCCCTGGCCACGCATGGTGTCTGAGGTCATGAACCAGCGCAGATGGGCCCCATCACGCGCCGCGTGAGACCCGTCAATCGCCACCGAGCCCTCGATCTCCGGGTTGCAGGCCAGCCAAAGCCCATCTCGGCCAGCCTTGAACGACTGGCAAAAATCCGCCAATTCGCGGGCGACCTTGGCTTCGAATTCAACGCCAAAGTTGTGAGTGGCGGCGTAATACGACGCGTGGAGTTGCGTGATACGGCCTATAGCGCCGGGCTGGTAGCCTTCAGTGATGATGGCGGGCATGGTCACATGTGAGGCCTAAGCGCAAGTAGCGGTAGAGCTAGAGACGAATAGCCAGTTGTGAAGAATTGCTAGGGCGCGTCTCTGCGTCCAAATAGGCAGACCTGTCAGCCATCTTGACGTTGAAACTGCCCGCTAAAAGGCGGGCAAAAGGCAAGGATCAGTACAGCACCCCAGAGGTATGAACTGAGGTACGACGCTGCAATAGTTAAACCTGACTGAGCAAAGGGCCCACCTGCCAGAAGAATGGGCAGCATAAGCGCCGTGCAGAGCAGAGACAGCCGTGGGGCCCAGGGACGAAACATGTAAAGGCCATAGAAGCAAGCTGGAAATACGACGAGCAATACCAGGCTAGCGATGCCGAGAAAGGCGATGAGAGACGTTGATTGCGCGTCCTGTGCTTCTTGGGCCTGGCGAAACGCATCTGGCAAAAGTGCTGGGAACGCGAGGTCAACGGATCCACCAACAATGCCAGTGAGAAGCGAAGCAATCAGGAGAAAGCGGAAATAGCGGATGGTCATATTGGACAATTGACTTGATATTTTGCGGCAATATTCTGTCGCCATAATAGCCCGACCCCAAACAAAAAATAACTGAGCGCAGTGATCGGGCCGAGTGACCGGGCTTTGGCGTAGAAGCTGCGTTGCGGCGGACCTTCAGGCAAGTCAAAAAATGGCCATGCGCCAGCTTGACCCATTTATACCTACGCCAATAGTCCTCCACGGTGCGGAACTTCCCGCCCCCCAAAAAAACCAAATTCGCATGACCCAGGCGCCAGGCGGACGTTGATCCAGGGCAGCAGCAATAGAGATATTGAATGCTACAAATATGGTAGCTAGCTGAGTATATTTCCAGAGACCTGGAGGCCAATTTTCTTTGAAAACCTGAAATTCAGGCGCAGATTGGAAAAATCATACCCAATATGGGTACTATTTCGGCAAAGCAGACTCAATCAGCGCCCGCTCTTGCGCCATCTGCTCCTCAAACTGCTGGCGACCTTGCTTGACGACGGCGATGATTTTGGCGCGGTCCGTGAAGTGGGGGTGCATCTGTTCGAAGAGCGACAGGTTGTGCTCCCTGAAACGGAGCACCGCGCTGGTGACTTGCTCGGGCGGATGGCCCAGCAGCTCCAGCGCGTTGGCGCCGCTTAGCAAGCTGGACTCGAACAGCTCACGCTGCACCAGCAGCACGCCCTTGTCGCGAAGCTCGTGCCAATGCGTTACGTCACGCGCACGGGCGACGATCTGCAAGTTGGGGAAATGCTCACGCGCCAGGTCCACAATCTTCAGGCTCTGCTCCTTGTCGTCCACTGCGATCACCAGCACCTTGGCGGTGGCCGCGCCCGAGGTGCGCAGCATGTCCAGGCGCGAGGCGTCGCCGTAGTACACGCGATAACCAAAATTGCGTGCGGCTTCGATCATCTCGGCGTCGTGGTCCAGCACGGTGCAGGTGTAGCCCTGGGCCACTAGCAACCGGCCGATGATCTGGCCGTAACGCCCAAAACCGGCGATCACAATCGGCGCGGTTTGCAACTCCTTGAGCTCCTCCAGTTGCGGCACGCCACAGTCGGCAAAACGCGGCAGCAGCAGTTTGTCGATGGCCACCAGAATCAGCGGGCTCAACAGCATTGACACCGCTACCGCGCCGATCAGCAGCGACGCTGTTTCGGGCGAAAACACCTTCTCGCCGCTGGCCGCCTGGAACACCACAAAGGCGAATTCACCGCCCTGCGCGAGCAAGAGCGTGAACACCGGGCGGTCTTGAAAGGGCAGCTTCATCAGCCGCGCCAGGGTGTAGATCACCAGCGCCTTGACGGCCATGAAACCCAGCACCACCAGCGCCATCAAGCCGGGCGATTTAAGCAAAACGCCGACGTCAATACTCATGCCCACCGCGATGAAAAACAGGCCCAGGAGCAGGCCCTTGAAGGGCTCGATGTCGGTTTCCAGCTCACGGCGGTATTCACTCTCGGCCAGCAACACGCCGGCGAGGAAGGCGCCCAGCGCCATCGAGAGGCCGACGTACAACATCAAGGCTGAAATGCCGACCACCAGCAGCAAGGACGCCGCCGTGAAAATCTCGGGCGTGTCCGAACGCGCAATCCAGCGCAGCACGGGGCGCAACAACAAGCGCCCGCCCAGCACGATGGCACCGATCACGCCGATGATGGTGGCCGCGTCCAGTGCGATGTCGGCCAGGGCCAGGCCTTCGCTGGCCTGCGCGCTCCCATAACTGACCGCGAGCAGCGGCAACAGCGCCAAGATGGGGATGGCAGCGACGTCCTGAAACAGCAAAATCGAAAACGCCGCTTGCCCGCTGGAAGTGGGCAACAAGTTGCGCTCGCCCATCACCTGCAAGGCAATGGCGGTGCTGGAGAGCGCCAGCCCAAAAGCCGCTACCAAAGGCGCACGCCAGCCGCCGAAGATCGATGGCTCAAAACGACCCAACAGGTAAAACCCGAGAAACAGCGCCGCTGCGCAGCCCATCACCTGCGCGCTGCCCCAGCCGAAAATGGGCCGGCGCAGGCTCCACAGGCGTTTGGGTTCCAGTTCCAGGCCCACCAGGAACAACATCAGCACCACGCCAAATTCGGCGAAATGCAGAATGTCTTCGACATTGGTCACCAGCCCCAGGCCCCACGGCCCAATCGCCAGACCCGCGGCCAGGTAGCCGATGATGGACCCCAAGCCCAGGGCTTTGGAGAGCGGCACGGCGATGACGGCAGCGCTGAGGTAGATCAGTGAGTTAATGAGCCAGGAGGGGGCGTGTTCCATGTGACCATTCTATTAACCCATTTTGCGGGCTCATTACAGCAGTGGGCAAAAGCGAGCACATGGCGTTTGGCAGCGCCCGCCATCCTCATGGACAAACAGTGGACATTTCGCTCCACCCCTGTGTGCGCCACCGCACAGTCTTTGGACTGATTTGGGTTCACTGTGAGCTTTGTAGTCGATGGGTCAATGCACCCCGAATACCCTCGCTTAGAAGGAGCTCTTATGTCAATCCAAACCCCGCGAACCAAGGCTATTGCCTTGGGTCTTGGTCTGGCCTTGTTGTTCGCCAGCGGATGGGTCAACGCCGATCCGCCATCACGTGTAGCGCGTCTTGGATATGCGAGCGGCACGGTCAGTTTTTCCCCGGCTGGGGATCCTGGCTGGTTGCAGGCCGTCGTGAACCGGCCGGTGACCACGGGCGATCGCCTCTGGGTTGCTGCGGATGCTCGCGCGGAGTTGCAGATAGGCGGTGCGGCCGTTCGCCTGGGCCCGGGTACCAGCGTCACGCTGCTCAATCTCAATGACCGCATTGCCCAAGTGCAGCTGTCGCAAGGCAGCCTGAAGATGCGGGTGCGGCGATTGGGGCCAAACCAGAGTTTTGAAGTCAATACCCCCAACCTGGCGTTTACCATCCGCACGCCTGGCGAATACCGTATCGACGTTGACCTCGACGACAACGCAACGGCGGTCACAGTGCAAACCGGTCGGGGCGAGGTTTACGGCGATGGAGCGTCGTATGTGGTGACTCAGCGCATGTCTTACCGTTTCTACGGCACTGGCCTTTCAGACTATGAGTCCATGCAGGCGCAGCGCGACGACGCGCTGGATCGATGGGCGCGGGAGCGTGATCGGAGGGTAGACACCTCAAAATCCGCGCGCTACCTGTCGTCTAACGTGGTCGGCTACGAAGACCTGGACGGCAACGGCATCTGGCGCTCCGACCCCAACTTTGGCAACGTCTGGATTCCGAACAATGTGGCCGCCGACTGGACGCCTTATCGCAATGGCCATTGGACCTGGGTGGATCCGTGGGGCTGGACGTGGGTCGACGACCAGCCCTGGGGTTATGCGGTGTCTCACTACGGGCGCTGGGCCAGGCTTGGCGGCTCGGCTTGGGGCTGGGTTCCCGGACCGCCGCGTGAGCGAGCCGTGTATGCGCCCGCGCTGGTGGCCTTTGTGGGCGGCAATAACTTTCAAGTGTCGGTCACGGTCGGTGGCGCAGCGCCAGCTGCCGTCGGCTGGTTTCCGCTGGCACCGCGCGAGGTTTACCAGCCTTCCTACCCGGTCAGCCGGGGCTATTTCAACGACATCAACCGCAGCAATGCGGTGATCCCCCCGGCCACCATTACCAATGTCTACAACACCACTACAGTCATCAACAATACTACGGTTGTGAACAACACGACCCATATCAACAAGCGTGTTTATGCGAACCAAACCGTGACAGGTGCCGTGGTCGCCGTGCCGGCCCTGGCGTTTGTCCAATCGCAATCGGTCGCCAAAGTGGCTTTTGCTGTGTCGAAGGAAGCCGCCGTGGCAGCGCCCGTGGCAAATGTTGCCGCTGTCGCGCCGGTTCAGCGAAGTGTCCACGGCGGAGCGGCCTCTGCCAGCGCCAAGCCTACGGGTCAGGACAGGATTGTGGTTGCGCGTACCAAACCGCCTGAGCCACCGCTTCCTTTTGCGACCCAGCAGTTGCAACTGGCCGTCAAGCCTGGCACTCCGATTGACGATGTGCGCCGCGCTCAGTTGAAAACGGGAACCTCTGCGGTACCGCTAGCCCGGGTCAACGTGGTGACCAGCGTGCAGGTGCCGACAGCGCAAGCAACGCCGCCGGTCACTGCGCCTTCGGGCAAGGCCAGGGACGAACGTAGAGCCAACGCGGCCAAGGCCAATGGGGTCAAGGAGGATGCTGGCAAAGTTGATGCCACCAGCGCTGACGCTGCCAAGGCCGAAGCGGCCAAGGTTGGTGCAGCTAAAGCCGCAGCCGAAAAAGCCGACGCCAGCAAAGCGGAATCCAGCCGGGCAGAGGCGGTCAAGGCTGAGACCGCAAAGGCGGCCAGTACCAAGCTCGAAGCCGCAAAGGCTGACGCTGCCAAGGCCGAAGTAGCCAAGGTGGAGGCTGCCAAGGCCGAAGCGGCCAAGGTTGGTGCGGCCAAAGCCGCGGCCGAAACAGCCGACGCCAGCAAAGCGGAATCCAGCCGGGCAGAGGCGGCCAAGGCTGATACGGCAAAGGCGGCCAGCACCAAGCTCGAAGCCGCAAAGGTTGACGCTGTCAAGGCCGAAGTAGCCAAGGCGGAGGCTGCCAAGGCCGAAGCGGACAGAGTTAGGACATCAAGAGTTGCCGCTGCTCAGGCCGAAAAGGACAAAGCCGCATTGGAAAAGAGAGCCTCAAACACGCCACCGAGCCGGGAGAAACCTGGGCGAACACAGAAACCTGAGCCTGATGAAAAGGCACAGGAGGACGAGAGGAAGAAGAAGGCTGACGCAGAGGTGCGAAAGTGATTTTGGCGTTCACTGATTCAACGCAGCCAGCACATGCTCCGCTGTTGCAGGTGCGGCCAAGCGCACAGCATGGCCATCCCTGCGCGCCCAGGCAATGGCATCGCGAAGTGCCTCATACACACTCAATGCCAACATGAAAGGCGGTTCACCCACGGCTTTGCTGCCAAATACGTTGTCTTCAGGGTTCGGTTCGGGCCACAGGTCAACCTTGAAGTGGCGCGGGACGTCGCCCGCTGTCGGGATTTTGTAGGTGCTGGGGGCGTGGGTGGTCAGCAAGCCTTTGTCATTCCACACCAGTTGTTCGGTAGTGAGCCAGCCCATACCCTGGATGAAACCGCCTTCAATCTGCCCGATGTCGATCGCCGGGTTGATGCTACGGCCGACGTCGTGCAAGATGTCGATCTTGGTCACCCGGCTTTCGCCGGTGAGTGTGTCGATGGCCACCTGCGTACACGCCGCGCCGTACGCGAAGTAATAAAACGGACGGCCCGTCAGCGTGGTTTTGTCGTAATGAATTTTGGGGGTGCGGTAGAAGCCGTCGCTCCACAATTGGATGCGGTTGGCATAAGCCATGCCCACGACGGCATCAAAACTGCGCGTCGAGGTCGGTGTTGTGACGAAGCCGTTTTCAAATCGCACCGCGCCCGCGCCACAGTTGTCCAGCCCGCTCACAAACGCCGCCAGGTTGTTGCGTACGTTGCGTGCCGCGAATTGCGCTGCGCGGCCATTCAGGTCCGTGCCTGCTGAGGCGGCGGTGGCCGAGGCGTTGGGGATTTTGCTGGTGTCGCTGGCGGAGATCAAAACACGTGCGTAGGGCACGCCAAGTTCATCGGCCACCACCTGGCAGACTTTGGTGTGCAGGCCTTGGCCCATCTCGGTGCCGCCGTGGTTCACCTGCACGCTGCCGTCGGTGTACACGTGCACGAGCGCGCCTGCCTGGTTGAACAAAGTCGCGGTAAAGCTGATGCCAAACTTAACCGGTGTGAGGGCGATGCCCTTTTTGATGATGGCGTGTGAGCGGTTCCACTCGGCGACCGCTTCGCGTTCTTTCTGATAACCCGAAGTTTGTTCCAGTTGATTGATTAAAGGCAGCAAAATGTTGTCTTCAACCTTCATCTGGTAGTGCGTCGTGTGGCGGGTTTCGATCTCATACAGATTGCGTCGGCGCACCGCCAGCGGCTCCAGCTGCAAGTGCCGGGCGATGTCGCCCATGATGGCTTCGATGACGATCATGCCCTGCGGCCCGCCAAAACCACGAAATGCAGTGTGGCTCTGGGTATTGAGTTTGCAGCGATAGGAGGCGATCTCCACGTCTTCCAGAAAGTAGGCGTTGTCGGCGTGGAAGACAGCGCGGTCGGCCACGGGGCCGGAGAGGTCGGCGCTGAAGCCGCAGTTCACCGCCATCATCAATTGCAGACCACACAGGCGACCGGTGTCGTCAAAACCGGCGGTGTATTCGTATTCAAAGGGATGGCGTTTGCCAGTGACCATGAAGTCGTCGTCACGATCCAGCCGCATCTTCACCGGGCATTTGAATTTGTGAGCGGCCACTGCCGCCCACACCGCCAAGTGCCCGGCTTGGGTTTCCTTGCCGCCAAAACCACCGCCCATGCGACGGCATTCCACCTTCACCGCATGGTTGTCCAGTCCGAGCGCGTGCGCCACCCAGTGCTGCACCTCGCCGGGGTGCTGCGTACTGGAGAAAATCTGCCACTGGTTCTGCTCGTGCGGCACGGCGTAATCCACCTGGCCTTCAAGATAAAAATGCTCCTGCCCGCCCACCTCCAGCGTGCCGGTGAGCGTGTGTGGCGCGCGTTGCAGCGCTGCTGCTGCGTCACCCCGTTGGACAAACACCGGCGGCAGCACGAAGCTCTTGGCCTTCAGTGCCTCCTTGACCGTCAGCACAGCCGGCAGCGCATCGACCTGCAACTGAACCATGTGGGCTGCTTTGCGTGCCTGCATGAAGGTCTCGGCCACCACGAGGCCGACGACCTGGCCGATGTGTTGCACAGAGTCCACCGCAAAAATCGGCTCGTCGCCCACGAAAGTCGCCAGATGTGGGTGGCCCGGCACGTCCTTAGCCAGTACGACGCCGCGCACACCGGGCAAGGCCAAGGCCGCACTCGCATCCACGCCCCGCAAAGTACCATGCGCGATTTTGGACAGTATCGGCGCGGCAAAGAGAGTGCCGCTGATCTCGGCCATGTCGTCGATGTACACGGCGCTGCCCGCTACCTGTGCCGCAGCACTTTCATGCGGGATGGAGCGACCCGCAGCACTCGTGCTGCCTCCTGCGAAAGCAGATGCGCTGCTTGGGCTCGCGCTGCTCATGGCTGCACCTCCAGCAATCCGGATTCCAGATTGATGTCATCCGCACCTTGGCTTTCCAGCCAGAAGCGCTGCAAGAGATTGCCCAGCACCTCGCGTCGGTAGCCGCTGCTGGCGCGCATGTCGGAGATGGGGGAGAACTCGCTGCGCAACGTCGCCTGGGCCTTCGCCACGCTGGCGGGGCTCCAGGGCTGGCCGGTCAAAACAGCTTCGGTTTTGGCCGCGCGAACCGGTGTGGCGGCGACGCCTCCCACACCCATGGAGGCAGCTTTTACACGCCCATTTTCCAGGTCCAGATTCACCACCAGACACACCGCCGATATGTCGTCTTCAAAACGTTTGGAAATTTTGTAGGCCCGCAGGAACTCGCCGTGTAAGGGCGAGGGTGAGGGCGAGCGCGAGCGCTGCGGCCGCGGCACTTTGATCCAGGCCAGTACCTCGTCAGGCGCGAGCGCGGTCTTGCGGTAACCGAGGTAAAAGTCTTCGATCTTCAGTTCGCGATGCAGTGTCCGGCCTTTGGACTGGCGCATCAGCACCACGCTGGACCGCAGGGCGATCAGGAGCGGCATCGAATCGCCAATGGGCGAGCCATTGACCACATTACCACCCAGCGTGCCCGAGTTGCGCACTGGCAGGCCCGCAAAACGGTCAGTGAAGTGTTTCAGCTGGGGGCGATCCTGCACCAGCGCTGCAAAGGCGTCATTCAGCGACGCTGCTGCGCCGATCGCGATGTGCTGCGGGTAAGGTTCAATGCGGCGCAGCTCGGCGACCTGGGTTACGTCGATCACCTGCTCGAAATCCATGAAGAGTTTATTCACCCAAAGGCCCACATCCGTGCCGCCGGCCACGATCTTCGCTTGCGGCCAGCGTGCCCGGGCTTCGAGCAGTTCGGGCAGGTTCTGTGGTAACTTGTAAGAAGAATCGGCCTTGGAGTCCATTGAAATAGGCGCAACCTGCTTCAATTTTTGTAGCAGTCGCTTTTCGTCGACTTGAACGGGCGGCAGTTGCCCCATGTGTTCGGCGGCGTCCAGAATCGGCCGGTAACCGGTGCAGCGGCACAAATTGCCTGACAAATCGTGCTGTGCACTGTCGCGGGTCACGGTCTCACCCTGGCAGACACGGTTCTGGTAGGAGGCAAACAGGCTCATTACAAAACCCGGCGTGCAAAAGCCACACTGCGAGCCAAAACAATCCACCATCGCCTGCTGCGCCGGATGCAGGAGCGTGCTGACGGGCATCGTGGAGGCGCCTTGGGTGACAGACGGGCCGTTCAGCACCGCCGGTGCAATGTCTTCCACGGTCCATAGTGCCTTGCCGTTGATCGTGTGGGCAAAACGGATGCAGCTGTTGACGGATTCATAACGAACTTTGCCGTCGCGCAGTTCCCCCAGCACGACCGTGCAAGCACCACAATCGCCCTCATTGCAGCCTTCTTTGGTGCCCACGCATTTCAAGTCTTCGCGCAGCACCTGCAGCAGGGTTCGGGTGGCGGGTACGTCGTCGAGCTTTACAAGGTCGCCGCGTCTGATAAAGTGAATCGGTTGGGATTTCATAACATTCGAACAAGTCTTTGACCGAGATTTTGACGCTAAATTCAAGTTCTTACACCATGGTAACTACGGCAAGCCCCACTCCAAGCCCTGCTGTGATCACTTCCGCGCCCCGGCTGGAACTCACCGGCATCACCAAACAGTACCCTTCGGTGGTGGCTAACAGTAATGTGTCGCTGAGGGTTCTGCCCGGTGAAACCCATGCCGTACTGGGTGAAAACGGCGCGGGCAAGTCCACTTTGATGAAAATCATTTACGGCTCGGTCAAACCCGACGCGGGCACGGTGCTTTTCAACGGCGTCGCTGCGAATATCCGCAACCCGCAGGAGGCGCGGGCGCTGGGCATCAGCATGGTGTTTCAGCATTTCAGCCTGTTTGACACGATCTCGGTGGCAGAAAACGTCTGGCTGTGGCTGTACAAAAGCTTAAGCCTCTCCCAGGTCACCCAGTCGATCACGGCCAAAGCCGCGGAATATGGGTTGGACCTCGATCCGGCGCGCCCGGTTCACACCCTGAGCGTGGGGGAGATGCAACGGGTGGAGATCATCCGCGCCCTGCTCACCAACCCGCAGTTGCTGATTCTGGACGAGCCAACTTCGGTGCTGACACCGCAGGCCGTTGAAAAACTCTTTGTGGTACTGAAAAAGCTCGCCAGCGAGGGTTGCAGCATTTTGTACATCTCTCATAAGCTGCATGAAATCCGCGAACTTTGCAACGCCTGCACCGTGCTGCGTGGCGGCAAAGTGACGGGCGTGTGTAACCCGGCTGAGGAGTCCAATGCGTCGCTGTCACGCCTGATGATTGGCGCCGAGCCACCGCAGCTGGTTCACCGCGCCTTGAAGCCCGGTGCCGACGTGTTACGGGTGAGCGGCCTCACATTGGCCCGCGAGGACCAGTTTGGTGTGGATTTGGACAACGTGGCGCTGCAGGTGCGCGCGGGCGAGGTGGTCGGCATTGCCGGTGTGTCAGGCAACGGCCAGCGAGAATTGTTGTTTGCGCTCTCGGGCGAAGACGTGCGGGCGCCTGCCGGTTCAATCCGATTGGGTGATGCTGACGTAGCTGCACTGAATCCAAGCGACCGGCGCTCATTGGGCCTGCATTTTGTGCCTGAAGAGCGACTTGGGCGAGGGGCTGTGCCTACCCTGAGTCTTGCCCACAACTTGCTTCTCACGCGCAGCGAAGCGATTCTAAAGGCCGGTTTGATACCGGGTTGGGTC
>JANOXL010000021.1:0-1813 GCA_031418395.1 Rhodoferax sp.
TCGATTACGACGCCACCTTGAAGCCCCAGCTGTCACAAGCCGGTTTCGTGACGCGTGACGCGCGTGAAGTTGAGCGCAAGAAGGTCGGTTTGCACGGTGCCCGTCGCCGCAAGCAGTTCTCCAAACGCTGAAGTCCAAGGGGCTTTTGGGCTACTGCGGGCTCGCCATGCCGCGTTGCAAATCCTCACAATGGGTCTACCATTGTTCCGGTTTGCGCCTTGCCTGACGAGCCCTCGCTACGCAAATATCAGCCTTTGGCCGGGTTTTTTGAAAACCGCAGGGAAGCAATTTCCGGCGGTTTTTTCATTTCTGAAACCCGTCAAACGCGGCGGGCAAATGCTTACACCGCCCTTTACCCGTCACTGCTAGACTCAGCCCCCACCTCCACGCCCCATGAGATTCCGCCTGCTTCGCCGCCGCCTCACGATTAGCGCTCCGCGCATGTCGGTCAACAGCGCCTTGCCGTGGCCGTTTCGCTGGGCAGCAATTGCGCTGGTTTTTGGTTTTTGCGCCGCCATCGGGCTGTGGGCATTTGAGTTGGGCAAAAACATCGCAGGTGTCGACGGCGACGCCAAAGAGGAGCTGCACAAGGCCAAAGTCGAGATCGCCGCGTTGCACGCCGACCTGGCAGCGGCAATCTCTGCGCGCGAAAAAGCGCAATCCGTCGCCAATACCTCGGCGACCTTGATCACCACCGAAAAGTCGGCGCAAGAGGGTCTGTTGGCACAAAACAAGTTGCTCGACGCCGAAAACCGCCAGTTAAAAGAAGATTTGGGCTTTTTTGAGAAGCTGATGCCGTCCAACGGCGCTGACGGCGTGACGGTGCGCGCCCTGCAAGCAGAGGTGCTGGCGGGGCGGCAAGTAAAATGGCGTGTCTTGCTGGTGAACGCGCAAAAAAATGCGCCTGATTTCAACGGCAAGCTGGAAATCAACTTTACCGGCACCCAAAATGGCAAACCCTGGTCGGGTGCCGCGCCCGGAGGTGCTAAAGAGCTGAAATTCCGTCAGTTTGGCCGTACGGAAGGCATTTTTGACCTGCCTGAGCAGACGACGGTGAAAACGGTGTCGATCAAAGTGATGGACGGCACGGTGGTTCGCGCCAGCCAAACCGTGAAAATCTAGAAACTGAATCTAGAAACTAAATCTAGCAGTGGAATTTCTAACAACCAAAACGCAGGAGACAAGCCTCATGTTCAAGAAAAAACAGCCGCCCATCAAAAGCCTGATCGCCCATGGCAGCCAGATCGCGGGCAATATGCGTTTCACTGACGGCCTGCGGGTCGATGGTGCTGTCATTGGCAACCTGCGTGCCAGTGAAGACGAACCGAGCATTTTGGTGATTTCTGAGTTGGCCTCGGTCACCGGCGAAGTGCATGCCGACCACATCATCATTAACGGCCATGTTGTCGGGCCTGTGTTTGCCAGCGAGCTGCTGGAGCTGCAGCCCAAAGCCCGCATTGAAGGCGACGTGCATTACAAAGCGCTAGAAATGCACCAAGGCGCGACCATCGCGGGGCAGCTGCGCCCTATGATCAACGGCATGATCGACGAAAAGCCCGCACTGAAACTAGCGGCAAATAATAGCTAGGCTGCTTACCCGAGCAAATTGCTGTACTATTAAACCAGATTGAATTTCCTCTAGGAGTAAGCCATGAGCGCTGTAGCCGAACACATCGAAACCGAAATGCCCACCCCCATTGTCTTTACCGACAGTGCCGCCGCCAAAGTGGCCGACCTGATTGCTGAAGAAGGCAACCCTGACCTGAAGCTGCGCGTGTTTGTACAAGGCGGCGGTTGTTCGGGTTTTCAGTAC
>JANOXL010000022.1:0-6721 GCA_031418395.1 Rhodoferax sp.
GTCACCGACATGACCGACCCGAACTGGGAGCCGGTGATGAAACGCGCAGCTGCCATCGTCACCAACCGGGGCGGGCGCACCTGCCATGCGGCGATCATTGCGCGTGAGTTAGGTATTCCCGCCGTGGTGGGTTGTGGCGACGCGACCGATGTACTCAAGGACGGCATGCTGGTCACGGTGAGTTGCGCCGAGGGCGACACCGGCTTCATCTACGACGGCCTACTGGAGACCGAGGTCACCGAGGTAGTGCGCGGCGTGATGCCCGAGATTCCCATCAAGATCACGATGAACGTCGGCAACCCGCAACTGGCCTTTGATTTCTGCCAATTGCCCAATGACGGTGTGGGCCTGGCGCGGCTGGAATTCATCATCAACAACAACATCGGCGTCCACCCGAAGGCGATTCTGGACTACCCGAATGTCGATGCCGATTTAAAGAAAGCCGTCGAATCCGTGGCGCGCGGCCATGCATCGCCCCGTGCGTTTTATGTAGACCGCGTGGCTGAAGGTGTGGCCACCATCGCCGCCGCGTTTTGGCCCAAGCCGGTCATCGTGCGCCTCTCGGACTTCAAGAGCAATGAATACCGCAAGTTGATTGGTGGCAGCCGCTACGAGCCGGAGGAAGAAAACCCGATGCTGGGCTTTCGCGGCGCGGTGCGTTACCTCTCAGCGGATTTTGGCGAAGCCTTTGCCATGGAATGTGAGGCTTTGAAGCGCGTGCGCGAAGACATGGGCCTTACGAATGTCGAAGTGATGGTGCCCTTCGTACGCACGCTGGGGCAGGCCAAAGCGGTGACCGAACTGCTAGCCAAACACGGCTTGAAGCGCGGGCAGGGCGCCAACGCGGCGTCCGGCGAGGTCGGCTTGAAGGTGATCATGATGTGCGAGATCCCCAGCAACGCCATTCTTGCGGCGCAGTTCCTCGAGTATTTCGACGGCTTCTCGATTGGCTCGAATGACCTCACGCAGCTCGGCCTCGGCCTGGACCGCGACTCCGGACTGGAGTTGCTCGCCCATGATTTCGACGAGCGCGACCCCGCCATCAAAGCCATGATCAAAATGGCCATTACCGCCTGCAAAGCCCAAGGCAAATACGTCGGCATCTGCGGTCAAGGCCCCAGCGACCACCCGGACTTTGCCCGTTGGCTGGCGGATGAGGGCATCTCCAGCCTGTCGCTGAATCCGGATTCGGTGATCGCGACCTGGAAGGGATTGGCCAGTTAGATCCAGGCCCAGGCGCGAAAAGCGCTATAATCTTGGGTTCCCCTTGCCGCACCTCATCTTGACGCTGAGGGCGGCTTTCATCCACGCCAGGCTTGCGCCAGTCGCTTTGAGCGGCTGTCGCCCTGACCTGGCAATCCGCAAGGATTAACCCACAAGGAGTTTTAATGCGTCATTATGAAATCATTCTCATGATCCATCCGGATCAGAGCGAACAAGTTCCGGCCATGCTGGAGCGCTACAAGGCCATGATCACCACCGGAAGCGGTGGAGTGCCGGGCAAGGTACACCGTGTCGAAGACTGGGGCCGTCGCCAGCTGGTCTATCAAATCAACAAGCTCTCCAAAGCACACTACCTGTGTGTCAACATCGAAGCCGACCAGGCCGTGATGGCGGAGTTGGAGCATGCGTTCAAATTCAACGATGCTGTGTTGCGCCACCTGACTGTGTTGAAGAAAAAAGCCGACACCGGCCCTTCATCCATGATGAAAACTGTCGAGCGCGAAGAGACCCGCAAGACGCAGCAAGCGGAATACGCTGGCGGCGACCGGGGAGATCGTGGCGACCGTGGTGGTGACCGCGGCGATCGCAACGACCGCTAAATCCAGGCTGCCTCGACGTTTTTGCGCAAGGAGTGAGCCAAACCACCCAGCCCGATAACAACCTGTGTGTGCTGACTGCGACTATTGCCGAGCTGGAAGCTCTGCGGTATACCCCGGCTGGCATTCCCGCCCTGAATTTGAAACTCGAACACGAGTCAGAAGTACAGGAAGCCGGGCAGGCAAGACAGGTCAAAGTGGTGATGAAATCTGTGGCGTTCGCGGCTGTCGCTGAAAGGCTTGTGAAACAGGCCTCAGGCAATTTCAGCAGCAAGTGGCGCTTCAAGGGGTTTTTGGCTTCCCAGCGCAATGGCAAAGGGGTTGTTTTTCACATTCAGGAATTCACGCAAGACGAGCTAACCCGATTAGTGAGTCAGCAAAATTGATTTAATAGGAGGCTTTCATGCCCGCATTCAAGAAGTTCAACAAAGACAAGCGCCCCAAGCGCCCAGCGCAAAACCTGCTGTTCAAACGCAAGCGTTTTTGCCGCTTCACCGTCACCGGCGTCGAAGAGATCGACTACAAAGACATCGACACGCTGCGCGATTTCATCGCTGAAAATGGCAAGATCATTCCCGCGCGCCTGACCGGCACCCGCGCGATTTTCCAGCGCCAGCTCAACACCGCCATCAAGCGCGCGCGTTTTCTCGCGATGCTGCCGTACAGCGACCAGCACCGCATTTAAGGGAGTCACACCATGCAGATTATTCTTCTCGACAAGGTTGTGAACCTTGGAACCCTGGGCGAAGTCGTCAAAGTCAAAGACGGCTACGCACGCAACTTCCTGATTCCGCAAGGCCGCGCACGCCGTGCCACGGCTTCTGCCAAGCAGGAATTCGAAGCCAAACGTGCCGACCTGGAAAAAGCCGCAGCAGCCAAATTGGCTGAGCAGCAAGCTCTTGGCGAAAAGCTCGGTGGCACAACGATCAAGCTCACGCAAAAAGCCGGTGTAGATGGGCGCTTGTTCGGCTCCGTCACCAACTATGACATCGCCGAAGAGTTGATCAAAGGCGGCTACAAAGTTGTGAAATCGCAAATCCGTATGCCCAACGGCCCGATCAAGGTGGTGGGCGACAGCACGGTTGCCGTGGCTTTGCACACCGACGTGGTGGTGGACATCACGGTGTCGGTTTACGGCGAAACCGCTTAATCTGGTTTTTCGCTAAAAAGGCCACCGAACGAAAGTTCGGTGGCCTTTTCTATTCACAGTTCTGCGCCGGTTTCCAACAGCTTGTCCACAGGTTGCTCAACAGATTTTGTGGCGCAAAAAAGTTTATTTTTTGAAACTGCTTAAAGCAAAAGCAGGCCGGTGATTTTTGCCTGAAGATGCGCCTAGCATGAAGGGTTGATAGCCTGAATTTCCTTTGAATTGCCCAATCCATGTCCGCTGTACTCACTGCCGTCCCTGACGAATTTCCGCCTGACCGGCAAATTGCGCAACTGCGCATCCCGTCGCATTCGATTGAAGCCGAATCCAGCGTGTTGGGCGGCATCTTGCTCGACAACGGCGCCTGGGACCGTGTCGTCGACCTGCTGGCCGATGGCGACTTTTACCGTTTTGAACACCGGCTGATATTTGGTGCCATCAGCAGCCTGGTCAACGCCAGCAAACCGGCGGACGTGATCACTGTGTTCGAACACCTGCAAAACCAGGGCAAAGGCGAGGAAGTCGGTGGCCTGAGTTATCTCAATGCACTGGCGCAATACGTGCCCAGCGCGGGCAATATCCGCCGTTATGCCGAGATCGTGCGTGAGCGTTCGATTTTGCGCAAACTCGTGGGAGCCAGCGACGAGATCGCTACCAACGCGTTTAACCCCAAGGGGCGGCCGGTCGCAGAAATTGTGGACGAAGCCGAGCAGAAGATCTTCAATATCGGCGAGCAGGGCTCGCGCATGAAGCAGGGTTTCCAGGCGATGGACACTCTCGTCGTGGCCCTGTTGGACCGCGTTCAAGAGATGGCCGACAACCCCAATGATGTGACCGGCGTGCCCACGGGTTTTTATGACCTGGATCGCATGACGGCCGGTTTCCAGGCGGGTGACCTGATCGTCTTGGCGGCGCGACCCTCCATGGGCAAAACCGCGCTGGCCATCAACATCGCCGAACACGTGGCTTTGCACGAAGGTTTGCCGGTGGCGGTGTTTTCGATGGAGATGGGCGCGGCCCAATTGGCGGTGCGTATCGTCGGCTCGATTGGCCGCATCGACCAAAGCCATCTGCGTACTGGCAAACTCACTGACGAAGAATGGCCACGTTTGACCGAGGCCATCGAGAAACTGCGCAACATTTCGCTGCACATCGATGAAAGCGCAGGTCTTACGTCCACCGAGCTGCGCGCCAACGCCCGCCGCCTTGCCCGCCAATGCGGCAAGTTGGGCTTGATCGTCGTTGACTATTTGCAGTTGATGAGCGGCAGCGGCGGTGCCAGCGAAGAGAACCGGGCGACTGAGCTGGGTGAAATCTCGCGTGGATTGAAGATGCTGGCCAAAGAGTTGCAATGCCCGGTGTTAGCGCTGTCACAGCTCAACCGAAGCGTGGAGACCCGCACTGACAAACGCCCGATGATGAGCGATTTGCGTGAGTCCGGCGCCATTGAACAAGACGCTGACATCATCATGTTCATCTACCGCGACGAGTACTACACCAAAGACGCCTGCAAAGAGCCCGGCGTGGCCGAAGTCATTATTGCCAAGCAGCGTAATGGCCCGACAGGCACTGTGAAGCTGGCCTTCCTAAAACCGATTACCAAGTTTGAAAGCCTGGCCAGCGGAGCGAGTGGCGACTATTGATGTCACTTGCGTTTTAATCATACCCAAAACGGGTATGATTGGACCTAAAATGCCTTGTCAGCCGATGCTTTCGAGAGTTTTAGGATTACAGGTCTCGTGAAACATGGATAGACTGCTACATATTATATAGCAAACTATCTGGACAAACGCGCAGAAAATTCCGTTAAAGCACCTCGCTGGCAAAGTCCGCCAGACGTGAACGCTCCCCGCGCGCCAATGTGATGTGCCCGCCATGGGGCCAGCCTTTGAATTTGTCCACTGCGAAGGTCAGGCCCGATGAGCCTTCTGTCAAATAAGGCGTGTCAATTTGCGCCAGGTTGCCCATACAAATGATCTTCGTGCCGGGGCCAGCACGGGTGATCAGGGTTTTCATCTGTTTGGGCGTCAGGTTCTGCGCTTCGTCGATGACGACGTATTTGGTCAAGAAGGTGCGCCCGCGCATGAAGTTCATGCTCTTGATCTTGATGCGGCTTCGAATGAGCTCGCTGGTCGCTGCGCGACCCCATTCACCGGCGGTGGTGTCGGTTTTGCTAAGCACTTCGAGGTTGTCGTCCAGCGCGCCCATCCAGGGGCCCATTTTTTCTTCTTCCGTGCCGGGCAAAAAGCCGATGTCTTCGCCCACACTGACCGTCGCGCGGGTGACGATGATTTCGGTGTAACGCCGGTCGTCCAGCACCTGGGTGAGGCCTGCGGCCAGCGCCATCAAGGTTTTTCCGGAGCCAGCTGTGCCGGTCAAGGTGACGAAGTCCACTTCTGGATCCATCAGCAGATTCATCGCAAAGTTTTGCTCGCGGTTGCGGGTGGTGACGCCCCAGACGGCGTTTTTGAGGTGGTTGTAATCCTTAAGTGTTTTGAACACAGCGGTTTTGCCACGAATTTCAGTGACCCGCGCGTACAGCGACGGCTCGCCGGGCGATTCGAAATAGACAAACTGGTTGATCAGGAAACTGGGCACCAAAGGCCCGCTGACGCGGTAAAACGTGTGCGCTCCGTGTTGCCAGCTCTCGACTGTTTGGCCATGTGTGGCCCAGAAATCGGACGGCAGGGCCATCGAGCCGGCATAGAGCAGGTCCCCGTCTTCCAGGGTTTTGTCGTTTTGGTAGTCGTCGGTGGCCAAGCCCAGCGCGCGGGCTTTGACGCGCATGTTGATGTCTTTGGAGACCAGCACGACCTCGCGCGGCGCGTGTTGCTGACGCAGTGCATCGACGACGCCCAGGATTTGGTTGTCTGCCTTGCCTTGCGGCAGGCTTTGCGGCAGCGTGTAAGAAAGCGCCTGCGTCTGGAAGTACAACTTGCCCTTGGCTTCGCGGTGGCCGGTGGTGTCCAACTGCAAACCCGCACCGATGTCAGCGCCATTGGCAGCGGCCAGGGCATCCAGGCTGCGGCTGGTTTGGCGCGCATTGCGGGCAACCTCGGTCATGCCTTTTTTATGGCCGTCGAGTTCTTCAAGCACGATCATCGGCAGGAAGATGTCGTGTTCCTCAAAGCGGAACAGGCACATCGGGTCGTGCATCAGCACGTTGGTGTCGAGCACAAAAAGTTTGGCTTTACCGGCGACGCGGCCTTTGCGGTTGCGCACGGCAGATTTGAGCTCGGGTTTGCCTGCTGCCACGGGTGTATCTGAAGCTGCAGCGTCAGCGTCTTGCCGCTCGGCCCGAGCCCGCAGGTGCACTGGCGCCCGCGAGATCGCCTGGGCTGGCGCGCTGGCTGGCATATAGGCTGACGTGTTGGTGGGTGTTTGGACAGGTGAATACGAGTTTGCAGTGGCTGAAGACGGGCCCACAGACCGGCCACCCTTAGGCTGGGCACTGCTGGCATTCAAGTCGGGTTCGTTCGCGGGTGCATGGCGGGCCAGTGGATGGTTGGCCATCGCATCATCAGATTTTTTGACAGGACGGGCGGTGCCGCGGGTAGGCGCATCAAATGCGGCCTGACTCAAAAGGGCAGCACGTTTGGAAGGAGCGGGAGGCAAGGGCATCGGCTTGTAGGCTCAGGGTAGGGAGGGGCGGGGTTGGGAAATTGATGGGGATCGAAAAAGGGCGGTCAAAAAAAGAAAAAGCCGCCTCGGGCCGAGGCGGCTTTTCCAGGTAACGCAGGTGCTGTAGTCATCA
>JANOXL010000023.1:0-13424 GCA_031418395.1 Rhodoferax sp.
CGTAGTTTTCAAAAAATACGTGCGTCACAAGAAAATACCTTTAGTTTTTATCCTATCCTACGACCCTCTTAGGCAGGTAAACTAGATGCAATTTGTGTGTTTTCACTAAATCCCAAACTATTATTGCCAAAGTATCTAGGATGAGAATTTAGATGCAGTGTGTGTAGTTTCTCGAAGCGCGGAGCATGGCGTATTTTAATACGGCGAGCAAGCACTGGATAAAAACCACGCGCAATGCGCTAAATTATCGTCTTAGTCCGAGTTTTTTAATGAGCGCAAGATAAGCTGCACTATCCTTTGATGCAAGATAGCGAAGTAGTTTCTTTCGTCGTCCAACAGAAGACAATAACCCACGGCGTGCCATGTGGTCTTTCTTGTTTGCTTTCAGATGTTCTGTAAGCTCGTTAATATGGGCAGTCAACGCCGTTACTTGTACAGCTGGCGATCCCGTATCCACGATTTCGTTTGTAGAGCGCTTTACCGCGCTTTTCTCTTTAGTTTCAGTCATTGTTGGATGTAACTATAGCACGTCTACTCTGTTGGTGCAAGCTCTTTTTGTAAAATATCTTCGGTGAGATCTGAAACTGCATACGCTTTGCTAATGTCAGCATCTCCAATAACAGTTCGTCTAAGGTTACTCATATACGCCCCAGTGCCCAGTTTTATACCGATATCACTCGCGAGAGAACGAATATAAGTACCGCTACCAACTGACGTGGTGAACCTTACAATCGGATATTCGTACACAACATCGACGATGTTATGTATTGTAACCTTGCGAGCTGTCAGCTCAACAGGCTTTCCTGCTCTGGCTAAATCATAGGCTCGCTGACCGTTTACCTTTATAGCACTAAAGGCTGGTGGTACTTGTTCAATCTCCCCAATAAATCCATGTAAAACATCTATGATTTCATGTTTCGTAGGTTTGATCCAGTCTTTTTCTTTTGGTATGGATTCCTCTAATGTCCCTTCTTTATCGCCTGTCGTGCTCACTTTACCTAACGTTAGCTCCACTTTATAGGTCTTATCTTGCTTTATTAAAAGCTGTACCTGCTTCGTTGCCTTGCCAACACATAGTACAAGTAGCCCTGTTGCTGCTGGATCAAGCGTACCGGTATGCCCCACCTTCACATTTTTAGGTTTCTTCTCCTCTATTCGAGCAACCATTCGCCGTACATAATTAACAACGTCAAAAGAAGTCCATCCTTCCGGCTTATCAACTAATAAAATGCCATTCATGAATGATAGTATCCACTATTTTCATTAAAATGAGAAAATCTAAAGGTTTTCTTTCCATATTTCATATTCCATTTTCCCTATTACAGGAGCTACCCAATACCCATTACCCATTACTACTTACTATCGCCTAAAGCCTATAGACTAATGTCTAAATCTCCTCCCGACCCATTACCCATTACCCATTACCCATTACTATTTTACTGATTAGGATTCAGAAAAGGATTGTTGTTCTTGCCGTTTGCGTCAAAAAACTGCGGCTGTGATGGTGCTAGAGGCATAAGCGGCGGCGGGACCTCTGGAGCAGCATTAGGGTCAATAACTTGAGGTGGAGCTTGAAGAGTTTCGTCTTCTTCTTTTGGTTCTTCTTTTTCTTCTTGTTCAGATGTAAGCTCTGGTGGAGCTGCCAGTAATGGTTCTTGTTGTGGTTCTTGTTGCTCATCTTCTGGTTCGGGGGTGACTGTAACACGCGTAGTCCCCAAAAAATCTTCAACTTTCTGCTCTTCTTCAGCATGTACTCTGCCAACCGCTTGCTCAAGGTCTGATAGTGTCTGTGTAGTATCTACCTCAATAGGATCAGGTGGTGGAAGTGGCTGAGGCGCCCCGTACAGGGGTACTTCGTATTTGGCAGGCATCTCGAGTGGTAGCGGCAATTCATTGATGTCTGGTATTTGCTCAGTTAAACCCTGCCCTGAAAGTGGTTCTAGCGTCATACGTCTATGTGCTGCCTCTTCTGCTGGTGATTCAAGAGGTGGCATTAGTGGCGATGGTAACATATCAGGAGGAGACTGCTGTTGCGAAATATGAGTGCAATGCGTGGCACGCTGGCAAAACGCTCGTGCAGCACCGTCAGGCCGCGGTATTCGGGGCGGAAATCATGCCCCCACTGGCTCACACAATGCGCTTCGTCAATGGCAAACAGGCTCAACTTGCCGCGCGCGTGCAGGGCGTCGAGCAGTTCGAGGAAACGCGGCGTCGTGGCGCGTTCGGGTGCAGCATACAGGAGCGTGACGGAGGCGTCTCTTAAACGGCGCTCCACGTCTTGCGCCGCCATAAAGTCGAGCGTGGAGTTGAGAAACGCCGCGTCCACGCCGGCTTCATGCAAGGCACCGACCTGGTCGTGCATCAAGGCGATCAAAGGCGAAATCACCACAGCCACGCCCTGCCCGCTGCGTTGCCGCGCAATCGCCGGAATCTGATAACACAAGGATTTGCCGCCGCCCGTGGGCATCAAAACCAGCGCGTCGCCCCCGCCGGTGACGTGTTCGATCACCGCCTGCTGGTGACCCCGGAATTGTTCAAACCCGAAGACCTCACGCAGAATAGTTTTGACCGATGAAGCAGCCGTGAAATTTAAATTTGAACTCAAAATACGATATTATTTAGCGCCATTTATGCTACAACTATAGAAGCAATACCTCTATTAAAACTGAGACCTAAATCCTGAAACTATCTAATTGGCAATTTGAAAATTTAATTATCGGGATGCAGTGCAAGACGCAAACCACAGCCATACAGCCGTATGGCGAGGATTTGCAACGCCGCAATGCGCCCGAGAATTGGATTTACAAGCCATCGACTTACAGTTGTTCCCAAGGCAGGCCGTCAAACCGCCAGCCGTTCAGGGTCGAGCGGTGAAACTGGTCGTCCAGGTCGCCTTCAAAACCATGCACCACGTTCACCACGTCGGAGAAACCGGCGGCTTCCAGTGCCAAACCGGCGTCCACCGTGCGTTTGCCGCTGCGGCAGATCAACACCACGGGGCGTGTTTTGTCACCGCCAGCTTCACGTTCGATGTGTTTGACAAAGCCGACGGGGTCCGGCGTCAGTTCCGGGTATTCGTACCAGGCAACCATGTGTACGCCAGGCGGCCGGCCCACGTAAATCGACTCGATTTCCATGCGCACGTCAACAAACAAGGCGTCTGGCGTCGCCTGAATCAAGGCCCAAGCGTCCTTGGGGAGCAGGTTTTTCATGCCGCCATTGTCGGACAAGTAGCCTCGGCCACGTGTTGTCGGCCAGGTGTTGCTCTTTTCCCTGTAGACGCCCAACCCGCGCCGCCCGGTCGATCGCCCTTTGCCGGGTCCGGATCGCCGGGTTTTCTACAATCGAGGCATGACCGCGACCTTTTTACACCAGCCCACCCCCCAGTCCTACACACGGGCGCAGGCCTTGCCTGGCATTTTGGCCAGCCGCATTGCCGTGCTCGACGGCGCCATGGGCACGATGATCCAGCGCTTCAAACTGGACGAGGCGCAGTACCGGGGTGAGCGATTCAAAGACTTCCACAAAGATGTCAAAGGCAACAATGAATTGTTGTGCCTGACGCGGCCCGATGTGCTCTCGGACATCCACGAGGCTTACCTTGCCGCTGGTGCCGACATGATCGAGACCAATACCTTTGGCGCAACCAGAGTGGCGCAGGCGGACTACGACATGGCCGATCTGGCGCAGGAGATGAACCTGGTTTCGGCCCGGCTCGCCCGCGCAGCCTGCGACAAGTTCTCGACGCCTGACAAACCGCGTTTTGTTGTCGGCGCGCTGGGCCCGACACCCAAAACCGCCAGCATCAGCCCGGATGTGAACGACCCCGGCGCGCGCAACATCAGTTTTGAAGAGCTGCGCGCGGCCTATTACGAGCAAGTCGAAGCCTTGGTTGAAGGGGGCAGCGACGTGCTGCTGATCGAAACCATTTTTGACACCTTGAACGCCAAAGCGGCGTTGTTTGCGATTGACGAATATTTCGAAGCCTCCGGGGAGCGCCTGCCGCTGATCATCAGCGGCACGGTGACAGACGCGTCCGGGCGCATCCTCTCCGGCCAAACCGTCACGGCTTTTTGGTACAGCGTGCGTCACGCCCAGCCGCTGGCGGTAGGTTTGAATTGCGCCCTGGGCGCGGCCCTGATGCGGCCCTATATTCAGGAGCTCAATCGTGTCGCACCGGACACCTTTATCAGCTGTTACCCCAACGCAGGTTTGCCCAACCCGATGGCAGAAACCGGTTTTGACGAAACGCCGGACGTCACGTCACGCCTGATTCGGGAGTTCGCCGCAGAGGGGCTGGTCAACATCGTCGGCGGCTGTTGCGGCACCACGCCCGAACACATCGCAGCGATTGCCGATGCCGTCAGACCCATCGCCACCCGAAGTTTGCAGAAGTCGTTTTTCTACAAGGAAGCGGCTTGATTCAAGCCTCGCGCCGATGGATGCCGGCCAGGCTCGGCTTGCTGTTGGCACTGCTGGGCACTCTTGCCCTGCAGGCGCAGAGCCAGGCCGTGCCGGGGGCGGCTGCGACCAGCACGCCAACGGCCAGCGAGGCGCCCCAGCCCGCCATCCCGCGTTTCATCGAAGAAACCGACACGGCGGGTTTCCAGAGCCGGTTTGAAGGCGAGGGTGAATTCATGGTCGGCGGCGGTGTCGCCACCTTCGACTGTGATGGCGACGGTTTGCCCGAGATTTACGTGACCGCGGGTGTCAATCGCTCCAAGTTTTACCGCAACAAAAGCACGAAGGGCGGCCCGATCAAACTGCTCGAAGAGCGCTCTGGACTGGAACTGACGAATGCCATTGGCGCGTACCCGATCGATATCGACGCTGACGGCCACGCCGACCTGGTCGTGCTGCGCGTGGGCGAAGTGCAGGTGTTTCGTGGCCTGGGCAACTGCAAGTTCGAGCGCGCCAATGACACCTGGGGCCTGAAAACCGGCAATGGCTGGCACAGCGCCTTTGCCGCGACCTGGGAGCGCGGTAAAGACTGGCCCACGCTGGCCGTAGGCACCTATCTAGACCGCAGCAAACCCGAGTTTCCCTGGGGCAGTTGCACCGCGGCGATGTTGATTCGTCCAGCCGACGCGGCCAAACGGTTTGCGCCGCCGCAAGATCTCACGCCCGGCCATTGCGCCTTGTCGATGTTGTTCTCCGACTGGGGTCGCACCGGTGAAGCAGCGCTGCGTGTGAGCAACGACCGCGAGTATTACAAAGGGGGCCAGGAGCAGCTGTGGAAGATCGCGCCCGGCGCAGCGCCCAGCCTGTATGGACCCGCCGAGGGTTGGAAGCCGCTGCAAATCTGGGGCATGGGCATCGCCAGCCATGACCTCGACGGTGACGGCAAGCCGGAAGTCTTCTTGACCAGCATGTCAGACAACAAGTTGCAAAAGCTCCAAACGGGCGCGACCGGGCCCACTTATGTGGATATCGCCTACAAAACCGGTGTCACCGCGCATCGCCCCTACGTGGGTGGCGATATCCACCCGTCCACCGCCTGGCACGCGCAGTTTGCCGATGTCAATCACGATGGCTTGGCCGACCTGTTCATCGTCAAAGGTAATGTGTCGACCATGCCGGACTTCGCCACGCTGGATCCGAACAATCTGCTCTTGCAAAAGACCGACGGCAAGTTTATGGAGGCGGGCCAACAAGCCGGCGTTGCCAGTTTCCGGCGCGGGCGCGGCGGCATGTTGGTGGATTTGAACGCCGATGGTCTGCTGGACATGCTGGTGGTCAACCGGTGGGACAAAGCACAACTGTGGCGCAATCTGGGTTCTGGCACCGCCGAGAAACCCGTCGCGATGGGCCGGTGGCTGCAATTGCGATTAAGCCAGCCCGGTGGCAACCGTGACGCGATTGGCGCGTGGGTGGAGGTGGCGCTGGGTGAAGGCGCTTCTGCCCGAGTGATTCGCCAGGAACTCAGCATCGGCGGTGGCCACGCCAGCGGCCATTTGGGCTGGATGCATTTTGGCCTCGGCGCGGCAGACAAAGTGCGGCTGCGGGTGTTGTGGCCGTTTGGCGAGTGGAGTGCCTGGCAAGTCATCAATGCCGACAGTTTTTATACGGTGGACAAAACCCGTGGCACCAGCCTTTGGAAACAACCATGAGTGCGACTTGGAGAATTGCAAGCGTCAAGGTTGCTATTATTTTGGTAGCTGGTTGCGTTTATTCTGCGAAACTCAGTGCGCAAAACACGCCTGCAAGCTCGGCCGCGGTGGCGCCGCAGCGCCTGGCCGCCCAATTCAGCGGCAATGTGGCGACAGAATGGTTTTCACTGGCGCTTTTGCTCGCCCAGCAAACACCGGGTTTCAGCCCGCCGGTGGTGTCGCGCGCGCTGGCGTATTTGGGTTTGACGCTGTATGAATCGGTCGTGCCCGGTATGCCGCACTACCAAAGCCTGGCGGGACAACTCAACGAACTGAGCTCACTTCCCTGGGCGCAGCCCGATGAACCACTGCATTGGCCGACCGTGGCCAACGCGTCCATGGCGACCATGACGCGTTTGATGTTCAGCAACGCGAGCGCGGAAAACAAAGGCCGCATCGACCTGCTGGAGCGCAGTTTGCCGCTGAAGTATGGGCAGGATTTTGATCCGGCGCAACTCAGCCCGGACATCACCAACCGCTCCATGTCCTTCGGCAAACTGATGGCGATGGCCATCATGACCTGGGCGCGCACCGACGGTGGCCACGAGGCCTGGGGGCCGATTCGCCGCAACCAGCCCAACTACGTGCCACCCAGCGCCGAAGGCCAATGGTCGGCGACCCCGCCAGCCTTTGCACCCGCCCTTTTGCCCTGGTGGGGCGAGACGCGGCCCTTCGTTTTGAAGGCGGGCAGTGATTGCCCGGCACCGCCGCCGCCGCCCTATTCCCAGGAAGCCGATTCGGCCTTCTACAAAGATGCGCAAGAGGTGTACCGCCTGAGTAACCAAGCGACGCAGGAACAACGCCAGGCGGCCCTGTATTGGGCCGACGATCCGGGTAAAACACCCACCCCCGCCGGGCATTGGGTGTTTATCGCCACTGACCTGCTGAAGGCCCGCAAGGCCGATCTGGCCCAAGCCGCCCTGACCTATGCGCGTTTGAACCTGGCCATGGCAGACGCGTTCATCGCCGCCTGGCACACCAAATATGCGCTCAACGTGCTGCGGCCTGTGACCTATATCCAGCTCGGAATGGACAGCAACTGGGTGCCGCAATTGATGCACACACCGCCTTTTCCCGAATACCCTTCTGGCCACTCGGTGCAGTCCAGTGCCGCAGCAGAGGTGTTGGACAAGTTGATCGGCGCGAATGTGCCTTTTACCGACAACACCCACAATGACCGGGGCTGGGGGCCGCGCAGTTTCCCAAGTTTCAAAGTAGCCGCGCAAGAGGCGGCGCTGTCCCGCTTGTATGCGGGCATTCACTACCGCTTTGGTGTCGTTGGGGGACAGGCGCAGGGGAAATGCGTGGCCGACAAGGTATTGGCCGTTAAATTCAAGCCCTGAAACGCCGACAGCCAGCGCGCCAAAACCACCCCAGCCATGGCGCCGAACGTGGGCTCAAACGGCGGGACGGCGGCATGCCAATGGGGCACAAGGGAAAGTCCTGATCAGACCGACGATCCTTTTCTTCATAATTAGTCCATCGCTCAAACTAAAGCGATGAAAGCATCGTATTTTCAACCAGGCCAATATTGTTTTGGCGTTTTTCGGAGACGAACATGAAACTCAAACAGACTCTGACGGCAATGGCATTTGGCTTGACCGCCATCGGCGCAATGGCCCAAACGATTGGCGTGAGCTGGTCAAATTTCCAGGAAGAGCGCTGGAAGACTGACGAAGCCGCCATCAAGGCGCAGCTTGAAAAATCTGGCGGCAAATACATCAGCGCCGATGCGGGTGGTTCACCTGAGAAACAACTTGCGGACATCGACAGCCTGATCTCCAAAGGCGCCAAAGCCCTGATCATCCTGGCGATGGACAAAGACGCGATTTTGCCCGCCGTCAACAAAGCCAACCAGCAAAAAATCCCGGTGGTCGCTTATGACCGCCTGATCGAAGCGCCCGGCGTGTTTTACATCACCTTTGACAACGTCGAAGTCGGCCGTATGCAGGCGCGTGCCATCCTCGCGGCCAAGCCCAAAGGCAACTACGTGATGATCAAGGGCTCACCCACCGACCCGAACGCCAATTTCCTGCGCGGTGGCCAGCAAGAGATCATTGACGCTGCCGTGAAAAAGGGCGACATCAAAATTGTGGGTGAGGAATACACCGACGGCTGGAAGCCTGAAGTCGCCCAGAAAAACATGGAGCAAATCATTACCAAAAACAACGGCAAGATCGACGCCGTGGTCGCCTCCAATGACGGCATGGCCGGTGGTGTGGTCGCGGCCTTGACAGCCAAAGGCATCAAAGGTGTGCCGGTGTCCGGCCAGGACGGTGACCACGCCGCGCTGAACCGCGTCGCGCTGGGCACTCAGACGGTCTCGGTATGGAAAGACTCGCGCGATCTGGGCCGTGAAGCCGCTTCGGCTGCCGTGGCGCTGGCCAACGGCAAAAAAGTGGCAAATGCCACCAAATGGGCCGGTGGCGAGAAAAAAGTTGAACTGCAAGCCCAGTTCCTCAAGCCGCTGGCCGTCACGTCCAAAAATCTGGATGCCGTGCTGAAGGCCGGCTGGATCAAGAAAGACGTTTTGTGCAAGGGCGTTGACAAAGACGGCCCCGCAGTCTGCAAATAAGCTTCTGCGCTTCGTTTAAAACTGCGGGCTGACAACCCGCAGTTTTGTTTTTTGCATTGGGGGAGCTTTTGTGAACCAGACTATGACTTCACTCAAGCAGGCGGCGATTGACTGGCGCCTGATCTTGATGGGTGCCGTGCTGGTGTTGATCGCGCTCGTCTTCAACATCCTCTCGGACGGCATTTTCCTCTCGCCCGAAAACCTGTACAACATCGCGCAGCAAACGGCTGTGGTGGGCATTGTTTCCACCGTGGTGGTGCTGGTGATCGTGGCGCGCCACATCGACCTCTCGGTCGGCTCGGTGATGGGTTTTGTCGGCGTCTTGATCGCCACCCTGATGTACACCAAAGGCTGGTCCTGGCCCGAGGCTTCGCTGGCCGGGCTGGCAGTGGCCATTGTGGTGTCGATGTATCAAGGGGCCCTGACGGCGATGCTGGGCGTGCCGTCTTTTGTGGTGACGCTGGGCGGGCTCATGTCATTCCGTGGCGCCGCATTTTTAGTGGCCGATGGCAAAACCCAGCCCGTGAACGACGCGTTTTTTCAGCGTTTTGGCGGTGGCTACGACGGCTCCATCGGTGTGAACGCCAGTTGGGTGGTGGCCGGTTTGATGTGCCTCGGATTGCTATTTGCGACTTACCGAAAACGCCAGGCGAAGGCCCGATATGGCGTGCCGAACAACCCGGTTTGGGTGGACGCGCTGGTGGTCATCGTGCCCGTGGCCATCGTGCTGGGATTTGCAGGCACCATGAACGCCTACAAAATCCCCAACAAAGACGCGCCGCAAGGCATTCCGATTCCGGTGTTGATTTGGGCAGCAGTCGCGTTTTCGCTCTCATTTTTGGTACACCGCACCCGCTTTGGGCGGTATGTATTCGCCATGGGCGGCAACCCCGAAGCGGCAGCGCTGGTGGGTATTCCGGTGCGTCGTGTCACGCTGATGTTGTTCGCACTGATGGGCGCTTTGATCGCCATCGCCGCGATGGTGTCAATTGCGCGTTTGAATGCGGGCACGAACTCTTTGGGCACGGGCATGGAGCTGTATGTCATCGCGGCTGCCGTGATCGGCGGCACCGCACTGGCGGGCGGCAGTGGGTCGATTTTGGGCTCGGTATTGGGCGCTTTGATCATGCAGTCCATCGACAGCGGCATGTTGCTGCTGGACGTGCCGATCGGTTGGCGTTACGTGATCATCGGACAGGTGTTGATTGCCGCCGTGGTGTTTGACGTGTTGTACCGCCGCGCGACGGGAGATACGACATGACCGCAGCGCAAAATCCACTCGTTTCCTTGAAGCACATCAGCAAGTCCTTCGGTGGCGTCCACGCCGTGGAAGACGTGAGCCTCAACCTTTATCCGGGCGAGGTGGTGGCGGTGCTGGGCCATAACGGCGCGGGCAAATCCACCTTGATGAAAATGTTGGCGGGTGCCTACCCGATTGACAGCGGCGAGGTCGCCATCTCGGGCCAGTCCGTCAACATTCGAACGCCGGCTGACGCGCAGGCTTTGGGCATCGAGTCGATCTACCAAACCCTGGCCCTGGCCGACAACCTGGACGCCGTGGCCAACCTGTTTTTGGGCCGTGAGTTGCTCACGCGCTGGTACACGCTGGACGACCACCGCATGGACGCCGATGCGCGCAAGGTGTTTTTGCGACTCAACAAAAACTTCACCAACATCCGCACACCGGTGCGCAGGCTCTCGGGTGGGCAGCGCCAGGTGGTGGCGATCTCGCGGGCGATTTATTTCAACGCCCGTATCTTGATCATGGACGAACCGACAGCGGCGCTCGGGCCGGAAGAGACCGCCATGGTCGGCAACCTGGTGCGCCAGTTGAAGGCCGATGGTGTTGGCATTTTCCTGATCAGCCACGACATGCACGATGTGTTTGCGCTCTCGGATCGCGTGGCCGTGATGAAAAATGGCCGCCTGGTGGGCACCTATCGCACGGCCGACGTGACGGAAGACGAAGTGCTGGGCATGATCATCGGTGGCAGGCGACCCGACGGCAAGGTGGAATCAGCAGTGTGAAAACCACGGGCGACCAGCACCTTGTCAAACGCATCAATCGAAGCGTGTTGCTGCGCTTGGTGCGGGCGCAGCCGGGGCTTTCGCGCGCGCAACTGTCGGCACAAAGCGGCTTGACCAAGTCCACCGTGGGAGGTGCGGTGCGCGAGCTGCTGGATGAAGGTTGGTTGACCGAATCCACAAGCGTTGCCGCAGCACTTGGCGTTGCCGGCCAGGGTCGGCCCTCCACACCTTTGCAAATCAATGCCCGGGTGCGCGGTTTGATCGGTGTCGAAGTCGGGGTGGACTGTTTGCGTGCCGCCAGCGTGAGTTTGCTCGGTGAAGTTTTGTGGTCAGAAGAAGAGCCGCTGGCAGCACTGGACCCCCTGGCAGTGTGTGCGCAAGTGGCGGCCTTGGCCTTGCGTGCGCAGGCGGCGCTGGCCCTGCGTGGTTTTTTGCTGTCTGGCGTGGGGCTGGGCCTGCCTGGCGCTTATGAAGAAGCCAGCGGCATTCTTCGTTTTGCGCCGAATCTCGGATGGCGCAACCTGCATCTGGCGCCGATGATCGCGCAGGCCTTCGGCGAGGCTGGCCTGCCCGATGTGCCCTTGCATATCCAAAACGAAGCCGATGCCGCCGCGCTGAGTGAATACGAATTTGCCCACAACGACAACTCCGACGCCTTGATTTTTGTCACCTGTGACGTCGGTGTGGGCGCGGGCATTGTGCTGAACGACCGCCTCTACACCGGCGCGCAAGGGCTGGCCGGTGAAATTGGCCACACCATCCTGCAAATGGATGGGCCACTGTGTTCCTGTGGGCGCCGGGGTTGTGCGGAAACCTTTATCGGGGCGCGGGCGCTGGCACGTGACATCGGCAAATCAGGTGGATTGCAGGCAGCGGGCACTTGCCTGGGCGTTTTGTTGCAAAACGTCTGGACCTCGTTCAACCCGGCGGTTCTGGTGCTGGGCGGCAAATCCTGTATCCAGCACCCCAGCTTGGTCGAGTCCGCACGCGAGACGCTGACCGCCTACGCCGCCAGCGCAGGCATGCCCGCGCCGGTGGTGCGCACCGCCAGCTACGGCTTGTTTGCTGCGGCAGTGGGCGCGGCTGCGCTGGTGTTGCACCAGTATTTGCGACCCATACATCGGCGGGCGCGGCCTGCGCGTGGCCGCGCCGCTGACGTGGCGCAAGCGGGCGTCGGCGCGGGTGCTCCCACAGTTTTACTGGCGGCCTGATCGGTTGAGTTCGATATGTTTATAGGCATTGACGTCGGCACATCGGAAGTCAAAGCGCTGCTGTTGGCGGACGACCACCGGCTGTTTGGCACAGCGGGCAGCGTTCTGCCAATCTCTCGACCGCACCCCGGCCACAGTGAACAAAACCCGTTGGATTGGTGGCTGGCCACCTTGGCCGCGCTGCAAAAACTGCGCGCTGCGCACCCCCAGGAATACGCCGCCGTGCGGGCGATTGGGCTGTCTGGCCAGATGCATGGTGCGGTGCTGTTGGATGCGCAAAACGCCGTCCTGCGCCCCGCTATTTTGTGGAACGACACCCGCGCCAGCCAAGAATGCATCGACATGATGCAAGAGTTGCCAAGTTTGCCCCAGCTCGCGGGAAGTTTGGTGATGCCGGGTTTTACCGCGCCCAAACTGCGCTGGGTGGCGAAACACGAGTCCGCGTTATTCGCCAAAGTAGCCAAGGTGCTGCTGCCCAAAGACTACCTCCGGTTCAACCTCACCGGCGAGTTCGTGACCGACATGTCCGACGCCAGCGGCACCGCCTGGCTGGACGTAGCCCAGCGCGCATGGTCTGAGCCACTTTTGGCGTTGACTGGGTTGGATGTCAGCCACATGCCGCGTCTGGTCGAAGGCAGCGCGGCGAGCGGCGTCTTGCGCGACGACGTAGCGACACTGCTCGGGCTGCGGCCTGGCGTGATCTTGGCCGGGGGCGGTGGCGACAACGCCGCCAGCGCCGTAGG
Source organism: Rhodoferax sp. (assembly GCA_031418395.1). Taxonomy (GTDB): domain Bacteria; phylum Pseudomonadota; class Gammaproteobacteria; order Burkholderiales; family Burkholderiaceae_C; genus JANYCG01. The sequence goes on from JANOXL010000023.1 coordinate 12,707, forward strand.
TATGGGTGCAGTCGAAAGCGGCCAGGGCTTTTTGTCGCTAGGTACGAGCGGCGTTTTGTTTGTGGTGACGCCGAGTTACCAACCCAACGCTACATCGGCTACCCACGCGTTTTGCCATGCCGTACCGGGCAAGTGGCACCAGATGAGTGTGATGTTGTCAGCGGCCAGTTGCCTGCAATGGGCGACGCGCCTGCTGGGTGCGGCCTCGGAGTCTGAGCTTGAAATCAAAGCCAGCACGCTGACGCTGGCTGAACGCGAACGTGCGCCGATTTTCCTGCCCTATTTAAGTGGCGAGCGCACGCCGCATAACAGCGCCAGCGTGCGTGGCAGTTTGCACGGGCTCGACCACGACACCCATGCCGACAGCCTGGCGTATGCCGTGATCGAAGGCGTGAGTTTCGGCCTGAACGACGGCCTGGCAGCGTTGCGTGCGGCAGGTAGCCAGCCGCATCGCCTCTCGCTGGTGGGCGGCGGCGCAAAAAGTGCCATGTGGGCGCAACTGCTGGCCTCTTGCCTGAGCGTAGAAATCGTCACCCACAGCGGCTCGGCAGCGGGCGGCGCTTTGGGCGCGGCGCGCCTGGCTTGGCTGGCGGCGGGCGGTGACATGGCGCAGGTTTGCCTCTGCCCTGATGCTGACCGCATTTACACCCCCCGCGCGGACGAGCGCGCCATGCTGCTGGGCCGCTACGAGCGTTTTCGCAAGTTGTATCCGGAAAAC
>JANOXL010000024.1:0-2985 GCA_031418395.1 Rhodoferax sp.
AACTTGCTGATTTGCTGCAGAAATCCCGATGGGGCCTGTTCGTCAAACAACTGGATGGCAGCCACGGCGACGGCGCATTTGCCGTTTTGCCAATTGCCGGAAATCACCAGGTGGGTGAGTTCCTGGGCGCGATCCGACCGCTGGCCCATTTGCTGGCCCACTGCAAAGGATCCTCCGGCCTGAACACCGATTGGCTGGTGCAACCCATTGTGCGCAATCATGCCGCCATGGCCCCGCTGGTTTTTGGTGGCCTTTCGACCGTGCGTGTGGTCACCCAGCGTCAAGGCGAGGCATTTGTCTGCGTTGCAGCAACACTGAAGATGCCGATGGAGGGAAATGTCGTGGACAATTTTCTGCAGGGCCGCGCAGGCAATTTGGCAGCTGCGGTCAATGTAGAAAGTGGTCGTCTGTATCCTGCCAAAGTCTCACTTCGCCGCGACTGGCCGGTCATCGCCACACTGACCCGTCACCCCTGCAGCGGCTTGCTTTTCAATGGTTTTCAACTGCCTTTGTGGCCTCAGGCGGTGCAGGCCGCATGCCGCGCCCACCAGGCGCTGCCTTCACTGCCTGCTGTGGGCTGGGATGTTGCCCTCTGCGAAGACGGCGTGTTGATTGTTGAAGGCAACCCCACCTTTGATGTAGACCTGCTCCAATTTACCCATGGTCGAGGCTTGCGCCGTTTATTTGCCGGCAGCTATGGACTCAACGGCTGAACAGGCAACCCGGAGACAGAACATTAACTTGTCAGACGTTGTAGCGCCTCACGGTACTTGGCAGCCGTCTTGACAATGACTTCGTCGGGCACCCTTGGCGCCGGTGGCTTTTTGTTCCAGAGCTTGCCGCCCACCATCGCCTGCTCTAGCCAGTCGCGCACAAACTGCTTGTCGTAACTCGGCGGGTTGGCGCCTTGTGCGAAGCTCGCGGCGTAACTCTCCTGCGGCCAGAAGCGCGAAGAATCGGGCGTGAGCACCTCGTCCATCAGCGTGAGGGTGCCATCCTGATCCAAGCCGAACTCAAATTTGGTGTCCGCAATGATGATGCCCTTTTTCGCCGCGATCTTGCAGGCCTCAAGATACAGACGAATGCTGATGTCGCGCACCCGCGTGGCCAAATCCAGGCCAATCATCGTCACGGTTTGTTCAAACGTGATGTTTTCGTCGTGGTCGCCCACGGCGGCTTTGGCGGCGGGCGTGTAAATCGGCGTGGGCAATTTCGAGGCGTTTTTCAGTCCTGCCGGCAGTTGGACGCCGCACACCGCGCTGCTCTCCTGGTATTCCTTCCAGCCGCTGCCCGCCAAATACCCACGCACCACGGCTTCTACTGGCAAGGGCTTCAAGCGTTTGACCAACATCGAACGGCCGGTGACTTGCGGCACTTCTGCCGCGGTGACGACACTTTCAGGTGCGCCGCCGGTCAGATGAATCGGGCAGATGTTCAAGCCTTTGGGGCCGAGCCGGTCAAACCAGAACAGCGCCATCTGCGTGAGCAACGTACCTTTACCCGGAATCGGCTCGCCCAGGATCACGTCGAACGCGCTCAAACGGTCACTGGCGACCATCAGGATGCGGTCGTTGCCCACAGCGTAGTTGTCGCGCACTTTGCCGCGCGCCAAGAGTGGCAGCGAGGTGAGCATGGAGGTGTGTAGAGCGTTAGTCATGGACGTGGCTTCAAAGCGTCAACCATAGAAAAAGCCCGCTGACGTATCAACGGGCCCGAGGAGCCGCGGCGGCTCGGAAACTGATTATCTCAGCCTCGATTGGGCCGCACTCTGGAAGATTCGGACAATTTTGCGGCGTTTCGACGGTGTTATTGAACCACCTGCGCCAGCTCGCCCCGCGCATACTGCCCCGCCACCACCTGCAGGCTGTGGCCTTTGACTTTCGCTCCTTGCCCTTCGCAGCCAAACTGCTGGTAGCGCTGTTTGCAGATTTGTTTGGCCGCCTCGCGGGCGGGTTTGAGCCAGTCGCGCATGTCGAACTTGTCTGGGTTTTGCGCCATGAACTTGCGCACGGCGGCGGTCATGGCCAGGCGAATGTCGGTGTCGATGTTGATTTTGCGCACGCCAAACTGGATCGCTTTTTGAATCTCTTCGACCGGCACGCCATAGGTTTCGCGCATGTTGCCGCCGTATTCATTGATGATGGCCAGCAAATCCTGCGGCACCGAGCTTGAGCCGTGCATCACCAAATGCGTATTCGGGATGCGTTTGTTGATTTGCTTGATGCGCTCGATCGCCAAAATGTCGCCCGTGGGCTTGCGGGTGAATTTGTAGGCGCCGTGGCTGGTACCGATGGCAATCGCCAACGCGTCAAGCTGCGTGCGTTTAACAAAATCTGCCGCCTGCTCCGGGTCGGTCAGCAGTTGTTCCATCGTCATAGTGGCTTCGGTGCCGTGGCCGTCTTCCTTGTCGCCCTTCATGGTCTCCAGGCTGCCCAGGCAGCCCAATTCGCCCTCGACGGTGACGCCGGTTTTGTGCGCCATATCGACCACTTTGCGGGTGACTTCGACGTTGTAGTCGTAACTGGCGATGGTCTTGCCGTCGCCCTCGAGCGAGCCGTCCATCATCACCGAAGAAAAACCGAGGTTGATCGCGCCCTGGCACACGTCCGGGTTTTGCCCATGGTCCTGGTGCATCACCAGTGGAATGTGCGGGTAGGCCTCAATCGCCGCCGAAATCAGGTGTTTGATGAACGCCTCGCCCGCGTATTTGCGCGCCCCCGCGCTGGCCTGCAGGATCACCGGCGCCCCAACCTCGTTGGCCGCCTCCATCACCGCCTGCACCTGCTCGAGGTTGTTGACGTTGAAAGCCGGAATGCCGTAGCCATTGACAGCCGCGTGGTCGAGCAGTTCACGCATTGAGACGAGTGCCATGATGAAATCCCCGGGAAGTTGAAAAATGACGAATCTGGCTTTGGGCAAATGGGTTTGGTAACCGCTTGGTAACTTTTTGCCGATCAGGTGATTTTAGTGGAGCGCTGCGGCACT
>JANOXL010000025.1:0-3299 GCA_031418395.1 Rhodoferax sp.
GCCAGCTTTACCAAAATGAATGAACTGCTGGGCTATTTGACAGAACACTGTTGCGCGGGTTCGGAATGTGCCGTGAACGATGCGCAGGCCTGCTACTGAGCTTTGAGATTCAAAGGCTAAATATATTTTTACATATTGGTAACATTGAATAAATTGAACATTTGGTCTCGTAACTATTTAACACTTTGCTATATTTTTTAATTGCTTTTTGGCTTTTTTTAAGTCACTAATTTTATTTAAATTCCTTTTGAAAAAGCACTTTCTTTGACTCCAATGAGTCGCCGCAAGCCAAATCTAACCCATGCAACTCGACACCGCACTCAACCAATCCTGTCAGTGTGTGACGCTTGACCCCGCACGCCTGCAACGGGAGTTGGAGCGCGACCCGGCGCAGCAGGGCCTGGTCAGCCAATTGCGCCAAACCCACCCGCATTTGTTCTCCAGCAGTATCGTGTTTATCTCGACCGCCTCGTTCCACGAGATTGCCGAATCGATCACCAGCATTGAGCGCGTGATGGATATGCCGCAGTACATCAGCCACGCTTTGCGGGATGCGCCCGAAATTGCGCAGCACAAGTTCGGCCCCAGCAGCGTGATGATGGGCTACGACTTTCACATCAACGCTGAAACAGGTGCGAGCAACGGGCCTCAAACCAGCCGCCCCCGGCTGATCGAAATCAACACCAATGCCGGTGGCGCCATGCTCAGCGCCGCACTGGCCCGCTCTCAACTGCTGTGCTGCCAGCCCGCAGCCGCTGCACTGGACTACAACACGCAGCTTGAACGCCTGCAGGACATCTGGTTCGACATGTTTAACAACGAATGGCGTTTGCAGCGGGGCAAGCAGCCGCTGCGCCACGTGGCCATCGTTGATGACGCGCCCGAGGCACAATACCTGGCGCCTGGATTTGAGCTATTTCGCCAGATGTTTAAAGCGCGGGGCGTCGGCGCGTCGATTGCGTCTCCCGAGAATCTTGAATGGCGCGACGGCGTCTTGTGGTTTCACCCCGGCCAGGTCACCCAGGACGCCGGCGGCGCCCAAGCCATCGATCTGGTCTACAACCGGCTGACCGATTTTGATCTGTCTGGGCCCACCCACCTGGCATTGCGCAGCGCCTACCTGGCTGGCGGTGTGGTGCTTACGCCCCATCCCTACGCCCATGCATTGCGGGCCAACAAACGCAACTTGATCACCTTGTCAGATGCGACGCTGTTGGCCCAATGGGGCGTCGCCGAGGCAGATCGCCAGGTTCTGATCGACACGATTCCGCCCACCCGCGCCGTCGAAAAAGGCGACGCTGACGCCTTGTGGGCCGAGCGACGCAAGTTGTTTTTCAAACCACTGGCCGGTTTCGGCGGAAAAGCGGCCTATCGCGGCGACAAGCTGAGCAAAGGCGTTTGGGCGCAAGTGCTCGAAGGCGAGTTTGTCGCCCAAACCATCGTGCCACCGGGCTTGCGCGTCATGAATGTCGAAGGTGTCAAGACTGAACTTAAATACGACGTGCGGGCCTACAGTTACCAAGGGCAAATCCAACTGCTGACAGCTCGCACCTACCAGGGCCAAACCACCAATTTCCGCACGCCGGGCGGCGGATTTTCGCCCGTCATGGTGGTACCACAAATTGAATTGCCCGCCGAAGTGGTGGCTGAGATCTGCGCTTGTTAAGTTTGTCGGTCATCCAATTTTTTTAACTTCTACCCCTATGAACGTCTTATTTCTCTGTACCCATAACTCGGCGCGCAGCATCTTGGCTGAAGCCACACTCAACCACCTCGGTCGAGGGCGCTTCAAAGCCTTTTCAGCGGGCAGCAGCCCGCGTGCCAACCAGGCGCCGAACCCACTGGCCCTGCAGATATTGCAAGCTGCAAACATCGCGATAGACGGCCTTTACAGCAAAAATTGGGACGTATTCGCCGCGCCTGGCGCGCCCGTAATGGACTTGGTCATCACCGTATGTGACAACGCAGCGGGTGAGGTCTGCCCCATTTGGCCAGGCCACCCAGCCACAGCCCATTGGGGCTTCGCCGACCCGTCTGAAGTAAAGGGCACAGAGGCAGAACGACTGAACGCGTTTCGCCTGACCTTACACGCCATTCACGCACGCCTGGAGCTGCTGGTGAACCTGCCCGTAAACTCGTTGGAAAAAATGGCCTTGCAGACCCGCGCACGTGAAATGGCGGCGTCATGAGCGGTAACGGTACACCGCCCCTGAACCAAAAGCTGCTGGCGGAGTTCCTTGGCACGGCGGCACTACTGTGTGCTGTGATCGGCTCAGGGCTGATGGCCGAACGACTGAGTGGCGGCAACGATGGCGTCGCCTTGTTGGCCAACACCCTCGCCACGGTGTTTGCGCTATACGTATTGATTGAAACGCTAGGCCCGGTCAGTGGCGCCCATTTCAACCCGCTGGTCACCTTGGTGATGTGGTCAAACGGGCAGTTAGGTCATGTCAAACCTGCTCAAGCAGCTGCTTTTTTTATAGTCTTTCAATTGCTCGGAGCGGCGGCCGGTGCGTGGCTGGCCCACCTGATGTTTGACTTGCCGCTCTTGCAGTGGAGCGCCAAATTACGCGGTGGATATGACGCGGCCGGCCAGTTTGCTGGCTGGGGCCAATGGGTAGCGGAGGCGGTCGCCACGGCGGGTTTGATCTTCGTCATCCTTCGCGCACCCTCCGCCAAAGTCAGCGCTTTGGTGGCGTGTTACATCGGCGCAGCGTATTGGTTTACTGCCAGTACCTCGTTTGCCAACCCCGCCGCCGTGCTCGGCCGCATGATGAGCGACAGCTTTGCCGGTATCGCACCGGCCAGCGCGCTGGGGTTTGTGGCAGCACAAGGCGTGGGAGCCTTCGTCGGCTTCACAATTTCGCGCTGGCTGGAGCCAACCCGGAAATAACCCGTTTCAAATCATTCTCATGTCCAATACCACGATCTACCACAACCCCGACTGCGGCACCTCCCGCAATGTGCTCGCACTCATCCGCAACAGCGGCGTTGAGCCCACCATCATCGAGTACCTCATAACGCCACCAGGCCGCGCGCGGCTGGTTGAACTGATTGCACAAATGAAGGTGCCCGTGCGCGATGCATTGCGCCGCAAAGGCACGCCCTTTGAGGCGCTGCAATTGGACAACCCGGCCCTGTCGGATGACGACCTGATCGACGCCATGGTGGCCCACCCGATCCTCATGAACCGCCCAATTGTGGTCACCTCACTGGGCACCCGTCTGTGCCGCCCGTCCGAGGAGGTGCTGGACATCCTGCCGTTACCTCAGCGAGGCGCATTCGCCAAAGAAGGCGGC
>JANOXL010000026.1:0-2166 GCA_031418395.1 Rhodoferax sp.
GGTGCGAAGCGCCGTCGCCCTGGCCGAAAAAGGCCAAGGAAAAGAGGCCTTCAATCTGCTAGATGCCAAAGAGTCTGCCCGCGCGGGCGACCCCGATTTTGACTTGATCTTTGGTGTTGCGGCCAACCAGGCTGAAGAATATAACCGCGCGATTTTCGCCCTCGAACGTGTACTGGTCGTCCAGCCCGGCAATTCGCGCGCCCGCGCTGAACTGGGCCGCGCCCTCTTTTCGGTAGGCGACACGGTTGGCGCCAGGCGGTTGCTGAACGAAACCAAGGAACAGGGCGTTCCCGTCGAAGTGGCCAAAACCATCGACCAGTTTTTAAGCGCGATTGACCGCGTTGATGAAGCCGGGCGCTCCTCAGTCAAGGGTTACATCGAAGCTGGCATCGGCCATGACGACAACGTCAACGGTGCACCCGGCAGCAACATCATTGCGGTGCCCGCCTTTACGGCCTTGGGCTTCGGGCCGGTCACCTTGTCGCCTGCTGGCACCAAAACTGGCGCCTCCTTGACCACCTTGGGCGCGGGTGTTTCAGGCCGATACGTGATCGATTCCCGCTGGTCACTCCTGGGCAACGCCAGCGCCAGTTTCCGCTGGAACGGGGACCCGGCCAGCCCCTTCAACAGCGTACAGGGCAACTTGGGCGGCGGCGCGTCCTACCGCGTTGACGCCAACGAATATACCGTGAGCGCCATGGTCGGTACTTATGACGTCAGCGGGAGCCGGGTGCGTGATCAGGTTGGCCTGGTGGGCGAATGGATTCACCGCCTGGACGGATTTCGCCAAATCAGCAGTTACGCCCAGTTGTCCCGCCTGACCTACCCCGGCCAGTCGACCCGCGACGCGCAGCGCAACGTGCTGGGCGTCGCCTATGCCCACCTGTTTCGCAGCGGCCTGCTCGCTTTTGGTGGCCTCTATGCGGGCAACGAGTCTGAGTCCAGCGGCAACCCGCAACTAGGCCACAACCTCACCGGCCTGCGTGGTGGCCTGCAAAAGCCCTTTAGCGAATCCTTGGCGGCCTTTGCGACGGTCGGCTACGAGGAGCGCCGTTTTGGCGGACAAGACCCGCTGTTTCTCGTTACCCGCAATGACCGCCAAACCAACTTCAGCCTCGGCATGACCTGGGTACCGGCCAAACTTTGGCGTGTCACCCCGCAGATTTCAAGCACCCAGGCCAGTTCCAACATTGCGATCAATGAATTCAGCAGCCAACAGGTCAGTGTGACCGTGCGGCGCGAGTTTTAACCCCATTGCCATTTTCTAAATCGACGGAGGGATTCGGTATGAAACCCAGCTTCAAACTCAAAAGCGCCATCCTGGTGATGGCATTGGCATCCATTTACCCAATGCAGGGGCACACGGCGGCGGGCGTAGCGCAATTCACCTCAGGCGACGTCAACGTGCGCCGGGGCGCGGCTGTCGTCGCCCTGGCCAAGGGGCGCGACGTCGAAAGCGGCGACGCCATCGTCACCGGCCCCAACGGGCGTGCGCAAGTAAGGTTCACCGATGGCGGCATTGTCTCGTTACAGCCCGACTCACAATTTGCCATCACCAATTATGTTGACGCCAACAACGGCGCGCAAGACAGCTTTTTGGTCAACTTCGCACGCGGCAGCATGCGGGCCATCACCGGGCTGATCGGCAAACGCAACCGGGAGAACTACAAAGTCCAAACCGCGACAGCCACAGTGGGCATTCGAGGCACTGGCTTTAGCGCCTCTTACAACCCCGACGGCAGCATGAGCATTACCGCTGAGCTGGGCGAAATTGAAGTCTGCACGGCGGGTGGCTGTACGCGCCTGACCGCAGGTGAATCAGCGCTCGTGGTCAGCAACGACCAGCCACCAGTGCGCACCCAGGTGCGGGCACAGCTGCCTACTCCGGCACCGCGGCAGGAAGTTACCGTCTCGGGTAACCGTGTTTCCGCAGGCGGATTGAGTGCCATCGTGACAGACGGCGCAAAAACACTGCTCAAACCACCGGTGGTCCCGCCGGTTTTGCCAGTAGTTGAGGTGGTGGGGGCGCCGTGGTTGGGTAGCGTTGTCAGCCAGGACATCAGTGGTAGCCAGCCAGGCGACGACATCATGGTGTTACCGAACCTTGATATCAATGGCGTTCCCGCAGGAGGCCAGCAGTTCACATTGGAGACCTTCAACGGTAAA
>JANOXL010000027.1:0-3920 GCA_031418395.1 Rhodoferax sp.
CAAGTTGACGACTTGCCTTAAGCTTGACTAACGTTTGCGCCTCTCAAACCGCCGGCTTTGCCCGATTTTGAGGACAAAAAACGCATCGTCTGCCAGGCCGAGGGCGCGTTTGGCGGCGGTTAAGTCCAGGAGTGGCCGATCCAACGCTTCATCTGTCAAATTGAAGGTGCCCCAATGGATGCCGATGGATTTTGCGGCACCCAGGTCTTTGTGAATTTGCGCAGCTTCGTGTGGGTTGATATGTTGCGCCGCCATGAACCAGCGCGGCTCGTAGGCGCCTACCGCCAGCAAGGCCAGGTCAAACACGGCATCGCCGCCCGATTTTTCGACCTTGTCAGCTATGGCGTTGTTTGCGCTGGGCGTACCGCTTGCCATGGCGATGGCGCTCGTCGAGGGGCCTGCCACAGCGGGCAATTTGGCGTCAAAAAACGCCTTGGTGTCCGCAAAGTCTTTGGAATAGCCGGTGTCGCCGCTGAAATACCAACGAAAGTCTTCGCCCATCACGGACCAGCCGCCCCACAGAGTCTTGCTTCGGTCATTCAAACCCCGCGCTGACCAATGTTGCACGGGCGTGAGGTAGAAGTCTGCCTGTCCGCCGTGGGGGCCTTTGACGGTATGTTTGTCCCACCAATCGAGTTCAACCACGTTGGAGATGCCCAAATCGGCCAACCAGGCCTTCAAGCCCAGCGGTACCAAAAAGAGCGTGCGGCCATGCCCCGCTGGATCAGCGGCTTTGGCGCGCTGGTCCAGGTCAAACACGGACTGGCGATCCAGGTGGTCGTAGTGATTGTGCGAGATCACGACCACATCAATTGGCGGTAAGTCCTTGAGGGCAACGCCGGGGGGTTGCTGGCGCTTGGGGCCCACCAGTTGCACCGGCGACGCGCGCTCGCTGAAGATTGGGTCGGTCAGCACATTGAGCCCGCTGGCTTGCACCAAGGTGCTGGCGTGGCCGATCCAGGTCACCAGGGGCTGCATTGCTTTGCCCGCTTTGGCATTAGCGTGGATCAAGGCCAGGTCAGGTGTCTGCGTGGGCGTGGGAGTTTTCGGCGCCCGGGGAAGATCGTCCCAAAAGGCGTCCCATTTCCAGCGCAGCAGATCGAGAAACGGTTTCTCTACCGCCCCGATGTAGTTGTTTTTAAAGCCGTCGGGGGTGTGGTGGGCGCGCGGGGTGGCAGCTTTGCGGGTTTGCCCGCTTGGGCTCTCCGAGCTCAGGGCTTCATCCGCACCAAGACCCAACCGGTCGCTGGCGCAGGCCACCAAAAAACAGCTGGCAAAACCGCAGGCGACAAACGCCCGCATCGTCAATTGACGAACTCCCCATCCCCGCATCAGTGCACCAGACGAACGCTAAGGATGGCCAGCCAACCCAGGACGAAGTTGACGACCACCATGTTGTGGATCAGGGCGGCGGCTTTGGCTGCCAGTGGGAAGTCACCCGCTGCGACTGCACGTTTGAATTTTTTGAAGCCGGCAAAATAAATATGCCCAAAGATCGCAAACATGACAAGGCCAATAATCAGCATCAGGTTCCAGCCCAATGGCACGCCCGCATTGCCGGCGGCTTTGGCGGCTCTGTAAGTGGTGGTGTACAGGTTGGTGCCCGTCAAAAAGAGCAGCACGACACACACCAGAACCCAGTTGAAAAAACGCTGCCAGACGCCCACCATCAGCTGCGCGCGCGCCTGCCCCTCCATCAGCGTGAGAGTGGCCGGGCGCACCGCGACGAGCAGGCAAGTCATGCCGCCCATCCAGATGATGGCACTAACCAAATGCAAAAGTTTGACGATATCAATCATGCGTAAGCCTGTTCGTGGTGTCGGTGGGTACCGCTGGGTTTCGTATAAGGTGGGTGTCTGCGGATGTTGCCGATTGTGGCGCGGCAGCTTCGCCCATGTTCGCATAGGGTATTGCGGCAGCGAAAACGTGTTCTGAAGGCGACAATTTTATGAACTTACCTGCTACATCATCGACCTGTGGGGGTTTCTACGTATAATGGAAGGCTTTGCGGCAATCAGCAACCCAAAGTGGTCGCAGCTTCGCACAAGGCGCTTATGAACCAGCCGGGGAGCGGGCAAAAAAGTCGACAAAACGCTCTTGGCGAGTTTGGCGATGCTCAAGACAATGCGAATGACGAGGAGGCCTTCAAGCCTCTGACGGCTGAGCAGGCCCAGGCGCTCAGAAAGCAAAACCCGCCGATTTCTCCTTGGCGTGTTTTGGCGGTGCAGGGCTTGGTGGGTGTGGTGGTTGCGCTGGTTGCGTGGTTGGTGACGGGTAAAGCCAGTGTAGGTTGGTCTGCGGGTTACGGCGCGTTGGCGGTGGTGATTCCGGGCGCTGCGTTTGCGCGCGGGTTGACCAGCCGGTTAACCTCGATCAATCCGGCGACCGCAATCGCCGGGGTTTTAGTGTGGGAATTGGTCAAAATTACGTTGACGGTGGCAATACTGATTGCCGCGCCAAGGTTAGTTGACGGATTGAGCTGGCCGGCAATGCTGGTCAGCATGGTAGTGACAATACAGGTTTATTGGGCGGCGCTTTGGTTGGCGTCCAATAAACGTTTAACTGATAACGCTTAACTGTTGGACAACTAAAAGATGGCTGCTGAACAAGGACAGACCTCGGGTGAATACATCATTCATCACCTGACGCACCTGCAAAACGCCAAACCCAAAGCGGTCGTCGATTTTTCGGTTTTTAGTTTCGATTCTTTATTTTTTTCCATCACCCTTGGCATTCTGGGCTGTTGGGTGTTGTGGCTGGCGGCGCGCAAGGCCACCTCTGGCGTGCCAGGGCGTTTTCAGGCGGCTGTTGAAATGCTGGTCGAAATGGTCGACTCCCAGGCCAAGGGCATTGTGCATAACGCCGAGAGTCGCAAATTCATCGCACCAATGGCCTTGACAATTTTCGTCTGGATCATCCTGATGAATTGCATGGACTTGCTGCCGGTCGATCTGCTGCCCGAGCTGTCAAAGTACGTCTACACGCTGTTCGGCGGCGATCCGCATCACGCTTACCTTCGCGTTGTACCTACGGCTGATTTGTCCATCACGATGGGAATGTCGGTTGCTGTGCTGCTGATCTGCCTGTTCTACAACATCAAGATCAAGGGCTTGGGCGGCTGGATTCATGAGCTTTTCACGGCGCCCTTCGGCAATCACTGGGCCTTGTACCCCTTCAATTTTGCCATGCAGATCATTGAGTTCATCGCCAAAACCGTCTCGCACGGCATGCGACTGTTTGGCAACATGTACGCGGGCGAACTGATCTTTTTGCTGATCGCCTTGATGGGCGGTGCCTGGTCGCTGTCGGCCACCGGCATCGGCCTGGCCATTGGCCACATCATTGCGGGCACCGTTTGGTCCATCTTTCATATTCTGATCATCGTGCTGCAAGCTTTTGTGTTCATGATGCTGGCCCTGGTCTACCTGGGTCAGGCGCATGACAAGCACTAACGCCGATTAGCCCCGGCGCACCCTCGTTCTCGTTTCTTTTTTCTCGTCAACCAAGTCCCTTAGGAGTAATCATGGAAGTTATTAGCTTTGTTGCACTGGCCGCCGGCCTCATCATCGGTCTGGGCGCAATGGGTGCCTGTATCGGTATCGGCATCATGGGCAGCAAGTATCTTGAGTCGGCCGCACGTCAGCCCGAGCTGATGGGTGAGTTGCAGACCAAAATGTTCTTGTTGGTGGGCCTGATCGACGCGTCCTTCATTATTGGTACCGGCGTTGCGTTGTGGTTTGCCACGGCCAACCCGTTCCTGGCCCAGTTGGCCAGTTTGCCAAAGTAAGTTCAAAGTCCATTCATAACGTCATTCCTTCGGGCATTGCGCCCTTGGGGAAAGGTGAAAAGTGAGCATTACTGGTACCTTAATTGTCCAGATGATCGTGTTCCTGATCTTGGTCGGGTTCACGATGAAATAC
>JANOXL010000028.1:0-1610 GCA_031418395.1 Rhodoferax sp.
TCTTGCTCATAGGCGCTTTGCACTTTGTCGAGTGACACCATCGCCGTGTTGCAACGGCTGGCGAAGCTGCCGTCTTCGTCGTACACGTAGGCCACGCCGCCGCTCATGCCGGCAGCAAACGCGCCCGCGCGTTGCTGGACGACTGGCAGGCTGCACGTGCCAAGTTTGTGAAGGTCTTCCCGAACGAATATAAACGCGCTTTGGGAGAAATGGCGGCTAAAAAAATAGTGACGCAACCAAAGTCTGATAAAAAAGAAGCACCAGCTCTCGCGAAATAAATAATAGACGCTATCTATTAATGACTATTTTTGAATAAAGTATAGGCTGAATTATGGGTAAGATGACTGGTTTCATGGAGTTTGAGCGTCTGGAAGAGGGCTACAAGCCCGTACAAGAGCGCGTCAAAAATTACAAAGAGTTCGTGATCGGGCTGGACGACGCGCAGGCCAACAAACAGGCCGCGCGTTGCATGGACTGCGGCACGCCGTTTTGCAACAGCGGCTGCCCGGTCAACAACATCATCCCTGATTTCAACGACCTGGTTTACAAAGGCGACTGGAAGAACGCCATTGACGTGCTGCACAGCACCAACAACTTCCCGGAGTTCACCGGTCGCATTTGTCCCGCGCCCTGTGAAGCGGCGTGTACGCTGAATGTGAACGACGACGCGGTGGGCATCAAATCCATCGAACACGCCATCATCGACCGCGCCTGGTCCGAGGGCTGGGTCACACCGCAAGTGCCCAAGACAAAGACCGGCAAAAAGATCGCCGTGGTCGGCTCCGGCCCCGCTGGCCTGGCCGCTGCCCAGCAGCTTGCCCGTGTGGGCCATGCCGTGACTCTGTTTGAGAAAAACGACCGTGTGGGTGGCTTGCTGCGTTACGGCATCCCCGATTTCAAAATGGAAAAACACCACATCGACGCGCGCGTGGCGCAGATGGAACAAGAAGGCGTGGTGTTCCGCTGCGGCGTGATGATTGGCGAATTGCCCAAAGATTCCAAGGTGACGAATTGGGCGAAGGAGACGATCACGCCGACCCAGTTGCAACAAGACTTCGATGCCGTCTTACTCACTGGGGGCGCAGAGCAGTCGCGCGACCTGCCCGTGCCGGGCCGCGAGCTCGACGGCGTGCATTTCGCCATGGAATTTTTGCCGCAGCAAAACAAAGTCAACGCGGGTGACAAAGTCAAAACCCAATTGCGCGCCGATGGTAAACACGTCATCGTGATCGGTGGCGGCGACACCGGCAGCGACTGCGTGGGCACCAGCAACCGCCATGGCGCGGTAAGCGTCACGCAGTTCGAAGTGATGCCGCAGCCGCCGGTGGAGGAAAACCGCCCGATGACCTGGCCCAACTGGCCGATCAAGCTGCGCACCAGCTCCAGCCACGAAGAAGGCTGCGAGCGTGAATTCGCCATTTCCACCAAAGAATTCATGGGTGAAAAAGGCAAAGTCACCGGTCTGAAAACCGTGCGCGTCGAGTGGAAAGACGGCAAGATGGTCGAAGTGGCCGGTTCCGAACAAACCCTGAAAGCCGACATGGTTCTGCTGGCCATGGGTTTCATCTCGCCCGTCGCCTCAATTCTGGACGGCTTTGGCGTCACCAAAG
>JANOXL010000029.1:0-1737 GCA_031418395.1 Rhodoferax sp.
CTGGGCAAAGGCACCCATGAGGGCCAGCAGCTGGTGGACGCCTACCTGGCCAGTGCCACTTCCAGTTTGCCCAAGCAGTTTCAAAAACACAACGTCGTCGCACCCGATGCGGCAGATTTCTACGCCTTGCGCGCCTTTGACCGGCTGCAAGTTTGCGACTGGCGCCACAACGACACCTTGACTCAGCTGATCGCGCAAAAACTCAAAGAGGCAGAAACCACCACGGTGCCACGCGACTGGCGCGACGCGCAGTTTTACGCGCTGGTGCTGGATTTGACAGAGAGCCAGCAAACCCAGCTACGCGTGGTCACCGGCAATGCCATCGACGCCACCCAAAAACGCACGCCCAACTGGCTGGGTTTTAAAACCCGCGCCCGCCGCACCCACCAAGAAGAGCCACTGCGCATCGGCATCTCCACGCAAACACTGGCGGACACACGTTACACCGCCAGTTTGAGCCGTCAGTTGGCCTTGCACGACCGGTCACGTTTTGACTTTTACTTGTATTCACCTGCGGACCTGCGCGCTGACAGCGGCCCGGAAAACCTGCGCGCCTATGCCCGCAACCTCGTCGATATCTCGCACATGAGCGACGCCGAAGCGGCTGGCCGCATCCGCGTTGACCAACTCGATCTGTGGATGGACACCGCGTTTTACACACCCTGGTGCCGCCCGGAGCTGCCCGCGCTGCGCGTCGCCCCGGTGCAGCTACGCCAACAAACCTGGCAACGCGTGAACCCGCCGATCCCGTGCGAGTACACCATTGGCGACGTGTTTACTCACCCGGGGCCACCGAATGCAGCATTCGGTGCGATTGCGCGCCTGCCGCACACCTGTTGGTTGTCCACAGGATTGGACGGCGCAGCCGCTGCGCCCGTGACCCGCGGCGACGCCGGTCTATCCGCAGATGCATTCGTGATGTGCGCCTTTGGCCCGGCGCTCATGGTGGATCCGCACACCTTTGCCCAATGGATGAAAATACTGCGCGCCTTGCCCCATGCGGTGCTGTGGTTGCCCGCTTACGTCGACGAGGCGCGCGCCAATATATTAAGAGCGGCCCAGGTTGCAGGGGTGGTGGCGCAGCAGATCGTCTTTGCAGAACGTGGCCCACGCGCGGAATTGTTGGCCAAATTGCCGCTGGCCGATGTGTTTTTGGATACCCTGCGTTTCAACGCCAACCACAACCTGGCCGATGCGCTGCACCTGGGCGTGCCCGCCGTGACCGTGGCGGGGCACAACATGGCCTCGCGTCTGGGTGGCAGCATCATCCGTGCGGCGGGACTTGCAGACTGCGTGTTCGAGACGGCAGAAGCGTATTGCCAGGCGGTCATCACAATGGGCCAACAACCTGATCAACTCGCAGCCCTGCGGGCACGGCTGGCCGCACAGCAACAGCCGGGGCCAGACTGTGCGCCGCTGTTCGACACCCCCAG
Source organism: Rhodoferax sp. (assembly GCA_031418395.1). GTDB lineage: Bacteria > Pseudomonadota > Gammaproteobacteria > Burkholderiales > Burkholderiaceae_C > JANYCG01. The sequence goes on from JANOXL010000029.1 coordinate 1,434, forward strand.
CCGTGTGCGTGAGTGGGAGCACATGTGGACTCAGATGATCGGGCGCCAGCGCGCCGGCTTGCCCCCCGAGTCATTTGATGTGCTATGAACTGTATAGCAATAAATGCAATATGTACGAGACCTGGAAGCCGAAAACTTAAAAAATTGTAAAATTCGAACGGGAAGGCCGACAACAATTAATACCCATGTCAACAATTGCGCCACCGACTCATGCAGCCACCAGGTCTCGAATCTGCTGCAAAGCCGACGGATCGTCCATCGTCGTCAGATCGCCCGGGTCGCGGCCCTCACACACCGCTTGAAT
>JANOXL010000030.1:0-2210 GCA_031418395.1 Rhodoferax sp.
GCTGTGGCTTCGAGCTGCGCGGGTGTGATTTGCAGGGCTGCACGGTACATGCGGTCGCGCCAGCTCCAGAAGTCGTCGTCCTTGCCGCCGCTGCGTTCGGTCAAACCCGCGATGACGCGCTGAAAGGCATGGCTGTGGGCGTTGACGACGCCGGGCAAGACCGGGTTGTCCATGTAGATGACGGTTGCGGCGGCCGGGCCTGCTAGCGATTTGGCCACGCCAGACTCGACCTGTTGCCAAGTGCCATCGGGCGCGACCGTCAAGCGCACATCGCGCGCCCAGCCGCCGGGCAGCCAGGCTTGGGGCGTCCAAAAAATCGCCGGTTGGGTCATCGGTTCAGCCCTTTCTGCCTGAAGCGGCGTAGAGCGCCCGCGTCGCACCAAGTGCCGCTTCGACCATCGCTTGCAACATAGGCTGAATGCGGCCGGCTTTGGATGCATCGTAGGCAAACGGGGCTTCTTCCTGCATATAGAGGCTTTGGCATTTTTCGAGTTGCACCGCGTGAATGTGGTCAGCGGGCCGCCCGTAGTGGCGCGTGATGTAGCCGCCTTTGAAGCGACCATTGACGATGCTGCTCACGCCTGGCGCATGGGCGCAGGCGGCAGCGACGGCAGCGGTGATGGACGCGTGCGCCGCGTCACCATTGACGGTGCCGATATTCAGATCCGGTAGGCGGCCTTCAAACAGCCAGGGAATCTGGCTGCGAATGCTGTGCGCGTCCCACAGCAATGCGAAACCGTGGGCCGCCTTGAGGCGCACCAGTTCACCTTGCAAAGCCTGGTGGTAGGGCTGCCAATATTGCGAGCGCCGCTGTGCACGCTCATCAGCATCTGGCGCTGCACCATCCTGGTACAACGGGTCGCCCGTGAAAAAGCGCGTAGGGCAGAGCTCCGTGTTGGATGCGCCAGGGTACATCGGCGCGTCATCCGGTGGGCGGTTCAGGTCGATCACGTAGCGCGAGAACTCGGGCTGGAGCGTGCTGGCACCCAGGCCGCTGGCGAAGGCGTAGAGGCGATCCATGTGCCAGTCGGTGTCTTCAACATCGAGCGCACGGGGCACGTAGCGATGGCGCAAGTCGGTGGGAATACGCGTGCCCATATGGGGCATGCTGATCAGCAGGGGCACGTGGCCCGTCTTTAGTTGGAAAGTCATGGGAATAAGATTTAGACAGGGCGACCTTTGAACACGGTTTGCAGGCGCGGATTGGCACCCAAGGCGTAACTCAGTTGGGCCGGGTGGTCAACGCCCCACAGCACAAAATCAGCGCGCAGGCCGGGCGCAATAACGCCACGGTCAACCAGGCCCAGCGCCTGCGCGGCATGGCGGGTGACACCGGCCAGCGCTTCTTCGGGCGTCAAGCGAAACAGCGTACACGCCATGTTGAGCATCAGCAACAGTGAGGTGCAGGGTGAACTGCCAGGATTGCAGTCGGTGGAGATGGCCATTGGCACTTTGTGTTCGCGCAGCAGTGCCACCGGCGGCACGCGGGTTTCGCGCAAAAAGTAAAACGCGCCGGGTAACAGCACCGCCACAGAACCGGCTTTGGCCATGGCGTCTGCGCCCGCAGCGCTAAGCCACTCCAGGTGGTCGCAACTCAATGCCTTGAACTCTGCCGCCAGTTGCGCACCGCCACTGTCGCTCAGTTGCTCAGCATGTAACTTGACGGGCAGGCCCAGCGCCTGCGCCGCTTCAAACACCTGGCGTGTTTGCGCCGGGCTGAAAGCGATGTGTTCACAAAACGCATCGACGGCGTCGATCAATCCTTCGGCATGCAGAATTGGCATCATGCGCAGCACCTCTGCGAGGTAGTCATCTGCGCGGCCGGCAAATTCAGGGGGCACTGCATGGGCACCTAAAAACGTGGTGCGCACGTCGACGGGGTGCTTCTGTTCCAACGCCCGGGCCACCATAAGCGTCTTGCGTTCGTGCGCCAGTGCAAGGCCGTAGCCGGACTTGATCTCCAGCGTGGTGACACCTTCCACCACCAACTGCTTGAGGCGCGGCAGGCTTTGCTCTTGCAGCGCATCCAAACTGGCCGCCCGAGTGGCTTTGACGGTGGACACAATGCAACCGCCACGTTTGGCGATCTCTTCGTAACTTGCCCCTTGGAGCCGTAGCTCGAACTCATGGGCACGGTCACCGCCATAGACTAAATGGGTGTGGCAGTCGATCAGCCCCGGGGTGATAAGCGCACCTGCGGCGTCGTGGCG
>JANOXL010000031.1:0-2719 GCA_031418395.1 Rhodoferax sp.
GCGACTGAGTCGTCTCGCTAACCGAGACCCACACCCAGAGCCTTTTCGTGCTTCGAGGCCGCAGCAGACGCGCGCCGGGGGCGATGGGGTGCGGCAGGCTATAGTGAGTCGTGTTGAATTCGCGTAACCGATGTGCTGCTATTTATGGGTCTGTTGTGGCCTTTGAATTTTTAACCTAGCACCCTTTAGCCCCGTTTCATGTGGGTTTGCATTGAACATGGTTCGCGATACTATGGCGACAAGTGGCAAGTTCGGGAGACAGCGTTTTGTCTGTGTACATTGAGTTAGGGCGTTAAATGCAACGTAACCATCTGAAGATTTCAGGATCGTCACTCCTTCGAGCTCCATTACCTTACATCGCCTTTGCACTTTCACTTCTTACAGGCTGTCAGGGTCTTCCTGTTGAGGAAGCGAAATCGCGCTTGGCAGAAAAGCAAGTTTGTTGCACTCATTTCGCAGAGGTCCAATATAAAAATGCGGAACTAGGCGTGCGACATAAGTTTGAGCTTTCTGCCACATCTACCGCAATGATCCTCCCCAAAGGGAAGTCCTTTTTCGAGGGCTATTCAATACCGAGCGGCGCAAAGTCAGTGTTTGTTCAAGCGGTCGCTTCAAGTGGATTCGTGCAAACGGCGAGTCAGATTGATGCAGCAATCGTAGTATTGGACGAGCGCAAAGTGCCCATAGCAAGGTTTGACACGTTGCAATACTCACTTGACAAGCACGTAATTCTCCCGGGACTGTGGGAATGGTTTCAAGGTACCAAAATTGAGATCCCAAAAAATGCAGCTTACTTGATCATCAGCGCTGATCCTGGATCAATACGAACCCAAATCGCGTATTCAGAAAATGGGGCAGCGTTTTATATGCCGTCAGCGCCCATCGGCACGATTGCATTTATTTTTCAGTGAAATCTGCTAGGAAGCAAGCCCTTTAGTCTGCATCCGACGCGACCACACTGTAGCGCGTCGGCACAATTTGAACGCTGACCCCCAAGCCAGCGCGCCGGGGGCGATGGGGTCGGGCGGGCGGATCATACCCAAATTGGGTTATTTTGACCCCAAAACAGTCCGCCAACCGATAATTTTGAGAAAATCGGCCGCTAGGTCTCGTGAAATAAGCACAATTAGCTACTAAATTAGTAGCGCTCAATTTCACGAACTTTCAGCTGTTTCCTGCTCGTTAGCCTGTTCCAGCGGCAGCGTGCACACGCGCAGCAACTCATCGCCGTAAGCTTCGAGCTTTTTCGCGCCGATGCCGCTAATACCACTCAATTCGGCTTTGGATTGCGGCAATAACGCAGCGACAGCGGCCAGGGTGGTGTCGTGGAAGATCACGTAGGCGGGCAGGTTGTGCTCTTTCGCGACTTCGGCGCGCCAGGTTTTCAAGGCGGCAAAACGGGCCTGAGCGTCGGCGTCCAGCGCGGCAGCCGCAGGGGGTGGCGCGCCTTTTTTGGCGCGTTCGGCCTTGGCTTTTTTTGCGCCGCGCGCCTCGCCAGCCGCTGAGCCTGAAAGCGTGCTTTCACGCAGACGCACGGGCACCTCGCCTTTGAGCACGGCGCGGGAGGTGTCGGTGAGTTGCAGGGTGTTGAAGGCCTGGCCGTCAACGTTCAAGGCGCCGGTGGCGACGAGCTGGCGCAGCACACTGCGAAGCTGAAACTCCGACAAATCAGCGCCGAGTCCGAAGGTGCTCAAACTGCCGTGGCCAAACTGCGCGACCTTTTCGGTCGCCTTGCCGCGCAGAATGTCCATGATGTGGCCCGCGCCGAAGCTGATGCCACTGTGTTGTTGCACGCGGTAGATGGTGCTGAGCAACTTGCGGGCGGCGTCCGTCGCATCCCAAACCTGCGGCGGACTTAAACAGTTATCGCAATTCCCGCAGGGCTTGCTGGTTTCGCCAAAGTAGCTCAGCAGCCGCACCCGCCGGCAATCCGTCGCCTCGGCCAAGGCCAGCAGGGCATCAAGTTTGCCGCGCAGGCCTTGTTTGAACTCTTCGCCTGCGGGGCTTTCGTCGATCATGCGGCGCTGGTTCACCACGTCGGCCAGGCCGTAGGCCATCCAGGCGTCGGCAGGGGCGCCGTCGCGGCCTGCACGGCCGGTCTCCTGGTAGTAGCCTTCGATATTTTTGGGCATGTCCAGGTGGGCGACAAAACGCACGTCGGGCTTGTCGATGCCCATGCCAAAGGCGATGGTGGCCACCATCACCACCGCGTCAGCGCGAAGGAATTTGTCTTGATTCGCCTGGCGCACGGCCTGATCCAGCCCGGCGTGGTAGGGCAAAGCGTCGATGCCGTGGGCGCACAACGTCTGCGCCAGCTCTTCGACGCGTTTGCGGGTTTGGCAATACACAATGCCGGCCTCACCCTCGTGGCGGCTTTGGATGAAACGCAGCAATTGATCGGTCGGGCTTTTCTTCTCGACGATGCTGTAGCGGATGTTGGGGCGATCAAAACTGCTGACAAAGGTCTGCGCGCCCTGCAATTGCAGGCGCTCGACGATGTCGGCCCGCGTGAGAGCGTCTGCCGTGGCGGTGAGTGCAATGCGTGGCACGCTGGCAAAACGCTCGTGCAGCACCGTCAGGCCGCGGTATTCGGGGCGGAAATCATGCCCCCACTGGCTCACACAATGCGCTTCGTCAATGGCAAACAGGCTCAATTTGCCACGCGCGTGCAGGGCGTCGAGCAGTTCGAGGAAACGCGGCGTCGTGGCGCGTTCGGGCG
>JANOXL010000032.1:0-9395 GCA_031418395.1 Rhodoferax sp.
TACACCGTGCCCATGCCGCCGATGACGACGATGAGCAACACATCCATCATGATCTCGAATGAGAGCGAGGTATCTGGCCCGTTGTAACGCAGCCAGAGCGCCAGCATCGCCCCTGCCATACACGCAAACAAGGCTGACAACACGCTGGATGTGGTGCGGTACACCACGACTTTGTAGCCAATCGCCTCGGCGCGGAATTCGTTTTCACGAATTGCCTGCAACACCCGGCCAAAGGGCGAATTGACGATGCGCAACAAGGCCAGAAACAGCGTCAATGCCATGAAAAACAACAGGTAGTAACACAGCAGTTTGCCGTCCAGATTGGCGCCTAAAAATGGGGTGTCCGAGAACTCGAAACTCGGTGAAATGATCTCGGGCAGTTTGAAGGTCAGGCCGTCTTCACCACCCGTCAAATCAGACAACTGCGAGGCCAGGGTTTGGAAGGCCGAGGCCACTGCCAGCGTGATCATGGCGAAAAATATCGCCCGCACGCGCAGCGAAAACAGGCCGACTGCGAGTGACAGAAAAAGCGACAAGACCAGCGATGCGCCCAGCCCCACAGCGATGGCCGACCAGGTGGGCCCCATGCGCGTTGTCGCAATCGCGATGCCATAAGCACCTATGCCAAAAAACATCGTGTGGGCAAAACTGACGATTCCGGTGAAGCCCAGCAACAAATCAAAACTCGCGACCAACACCAAAAAGATCAAAATTTTCGCGGCGACATCCAGCGCTTTGACACCCGAAAACAGAAACGGCGCAAACGCCAGCGCCATCAAAAGCAAACCCAGCACGATCGCCAGTACACGGCTTCTGGGCAGATCGTTGGAGAGGATTCGGTTCAACATATTGGCCGGACTCCCGCCGGGCCGCCCCAAGGGAGGCTAGCCCCCTCGGGGGGCAGCGAATACACGAAGTGATGAGCGTGGGGGTGCAAAGTCCGTCCCGCTGGGCCGCCCCAAGGGAGGCCAGCCCCCTCGGGGGGCAGCGAATACACGAAGTGTTGAGTGTGGGGGCGCATGTTATCGGTTGGCCACTGGATAAACACCCTGCGGTCGCCACAACAAGATCGCCACCATCAGCGCAATATTGGAGAACAAGGCCGCCTTGGGCAGCAGAAAACCGGTGTAATTGACCATCAGGCCGACCAAAAGCGCGCCAATCAGCGCACCGCCCGTGGAACCCAATCCACCAATGATGATGACGATAAAAATCAGAATGTTCACCTGGGCGCCCATCTGCGGCACCAGGTTTTGCTGGAAAAGGCCCCACATCACGCCCCCCAGGCCCGCCAGCGCACTGCCCGCCACAAACACGGCGACGAAGAGGCGGCGGATGCGATACCCCAACGCCTCCACCATTTCACCGTTTTGCACGCCAGCACGGATCAAGAGGCCGATCTTGGTGCGGTTCAATGTCCAGGTCAACACGGCAAAGACGATGATGCCAACCACCACTGCGATCAGCCGGTATTTCTCCAGCACCGCATCACCCATCCTGAGCGCGCCGCGCATCCCTTCAGGTAGCGGCAGCGGAATCTGAACCGGCCCCCATATCACCTTGATGAGTTCTTCACCAATGATCATGCCGCCCATGGTGATCAGGATTTGTTTGAGGTGTTGGCCATACACAGGGCGCACGATGAAGCGCTCAAAGGCCAGGCCCACGGCCCCGGCGACCAGCATTGCCACCAGCATGGCGGGCAATACCGCCATGAGGTTCACCAACAGGTTGCCAGAACCCGTCCAGTCGCCCATGGTGCCCAGCACACTGGCCGCCACGTAAGCGCCCAGTGCGATGAAAACGCCATGGCCAAAGTTCAGCACGTCCATCAGGCCAAAGACCAGCGTCAAGCCGGAGGCGATGATGAAGATAATCATGCCCATGGCCAAACCCGCCACCGTGAGCGTAAGCCACGTCGAGCCGGAGCCGATGAAGGGGAACACCACTGCGGCCAGAACCGGCACCAACGCCAGCGGTTTCCAATCGAATGTGGCCCCCAAGCTTGTCACCTCGTGTAATGAGCTGCCCGCCAAGCCAGGCCGCTCCTGTGCTTTGATTGGATCCGAGGCCGCACCATGCTCGGGGCGGCCAGCTGCTGCGGCCTTCTCCTTCATATCGCCAACCCCAGAAGCGAGTGCTGCAGCGCTTCGTCATCTGCCAGTGACTGCATTGAACCGGCGTGGACCACCCGCCCGTTGTCCATCACCGCCACGCTGTCGCCCAGGCGTTTGGCGAAATTGATGTTTTGCTCGACCACCAGTAGCGTCGTGCCCGAGGCTTTTAATTGCGCAAACGCATCGATCATGTTGTTGATGATGGCAGGCGCCAAGCCCTTGCTGGGCTCGTCCACAATCAGCAATTCGCGCGGCTCGACAATAGCGCGGGCGACCGCGAGCATTTGTTTTTGCCCGCCCGAGAGTTTGCCCGCCGGATGGTTCCAGAACTTTTCAACGGCTGGGAAAAGTTTGAATATCCATTGCAACCGCGCCTCATCCATGTGGCTGGCGCGTTTGGCTTTTTGAGCGGCCAGGAGCATGTTTTCTTTCACTGTCAAGTCAGAAAAAATGCCCATGTTTTCGGGCACATAGGCGATGCCTCGGCTGGCGATGTCGGGCGTTTGCACCTGGGTGATGTCGGCGTTTGCAAATTTCACCTGCCCCTTGGACGCGTGCCACAGGCCCATGATGGTCCGAAGCGTGGTGGTTTTGCCAGCGCCATTGCGCCCGAGCAGCATGGTGAGCTGGCCCTTGGGTACCACCAAGTCCACACCGTGCAGGATGTGGTACGCGCCGATGTGGGTGTGCACACCAGACAAAGTCAGCAATATTTCGCTCATGGAGAATTGCCCATTCCCCCTTCTGGGGGAAGACCAGGATGGGAGGGAGCCACACCTTGCGCAAAAGCGTCTTGGGGGTTCACCCCCAAGTACGCTTCTTGCACGATGGGCGAGGCGATCACCGCAGCTGGTTCACCATCTGCCACCAACGCACCGTTGTGCAGCACGATGATGCGGTCAGCCAAATCGCGCACGACGTCCATCTTATGTTCCACCAGCAAGATGGTTTTGGATTTGTCTTGTTTGAGCGTACGAATTAAATCAAGGATCACAGGTGCTTCTGCCGAATTCATGCCCGCCGTCGGTTCATCAAACATAAATACCTGCGACTCCAGCGCCATCAGCAAGGCCACTTCGAGTTTGCGCTGGTCACCGTGCGGCAAACTCGCCACGATCGCAGCTTGTTTGTGCCCCAAGGAGACCGTTTCCAGAACTTCATGGGCGCGCTGGGTAAGCGCCGTATGGTCGCTCCAGATGCTCCACAAGTTAAAGCCGCGCCGATGCGCACCTGTGCGGGTCGCCTGGACGGCCAGGCGGACGTTCTCCAGCACAGAGAGGTTGGGGAACAAGTTGGTCAACTGAAACGCGCGGCCCAAGCCGGCCTGGGTGCGTTCTGACACACCCATTCCCGTCAACTCCTGGCCATTCAAGGAGACGCTGCCAGCGGAAGGTTTGATTTGCCCCGAGATCAGGTTGAAATACGTCGTTTTCCCCGCGCCATTGGGCCCCACGATGGCGGTGAGTGTGCCCGGCTCAAACGAGCAGCTCACTGAATCGACCGCCACGTGGCCGCCGAATCGAACGGTGAGGTTTTTGGTTTGCAACATGGGCAAAGACGGTTGCCGAAAAAGGCGGGAGCGGCGTAGCGAGCGGTCGCCAGGCAAGGCGTGCGGCGCGCAGCAACTGGAATGGACTATATGTCCATGAGGATTGCGAGCACCGCACAACGCGGCATGGCGCCTGCGCAGTAGCCGAGCACGCCTTTTTCAGCGTTTGTTGCGGATAGGGACGTTCATCTCCTCCGCCTTGATCTCACGCACCAACTCAGGCACACCCCAGGCAAACGCAGGATCGACCTTGATCTTGAAGTGGTACATGCTCTGCATCGCCTGATGGTCTTGCGGGCGGAAAGTCATCTTGCCTTTGGGCGTGTCAAAACTCATGCCTTCCATGGTTTTGATGAGTGTGTTGGCCGACGCGTCGCCATTGGATTTTTTCAGCGCCGTGACCACCGCCATGGCTGCCGAGAAGCCGCCTGCCGTAAAGAAATCGGGCGGCGATTTGAACTGGCTGTAATGGCGCGCCACCATGGCGTCGTTGGTGGGGTTTTTGGGCATGCCGAAATAGTAATACGTAGCGCCTTCCATACCGGGGAACTGTTTGTAGGCGGTCATGGCGGGCAAGATGTTGCCGCCGGTAGCGATCTCGATGTTGTAACGCTTCAAGTCCAGGTCGGCGATCTTGAAGGGGTTACCACCGCCGCCGGCCCAGATGATCCAGATCACCTTGCGGCCTGGCAAGTCTTTGAGTTTGTCAATGATGCGCTGGGCACCGGCCGTGAAATCGGTGGTCGTGGTCGGCAGGAATTCCTCATGTACGATCTTGGCGTTTTTGATTGACTCCTTGAAGGCCTTCACGCCGTCGCGGCCAAAGGCGTAATCTTGAGCGAGTGTGGCAATCGAAGTGCCGGTTTTATCTTGAGCCACAGCGTTGGAGATGGCGTCCTGCGAGCTGTTGCGACCCGTGCGGAAAATGTATTTGTTCCACTTGTCACCCGTGATCGAGTCTGCCACGGCCGGCTCGACCAGCAAAATCTTTTTGTACTCTTCCGCTACCGGCAACATCGCCAAGGCCACGCCCGAGGACGTGGGGCCCACAGCCAGGTCGGCCTTGTCATCGGAATACGAGGCTGCCAAGAGCGATTTGCCCAAATCCGGCTTACCCTGGTCGTCTTTTTCGATCACGACGATCTTTTTGCCACCCACCATCATGGTGCCGCCCGTAGCGTAGTCCAGGCCCATCATGAAGCCGGTAGCAGTCTGTTTGCCATAGGCTTCCAGCGGGCCGGTTTTGCTGTAGATATGGGCAATCTTGATCTCTTTGGATGGGGCAGCTGGGGATTGCGCCAGCGCAGGACCAGGCAAAACGAGGCCCAAAGCCAGCGCAGCGGTGGCCAGGGCCAATAGATTACTTTGAAACATGAAAATTCTCCTGGGGTAATGACAGGTCGCCGTAGCAAGGTTTTGACTGAATAACGCACAGAACATGCCAACGCATGTGACAAGCTCCCGCAGGCTTAACTCCATGATTTTATTGGACTCTACCCCAAGAGACGAACTCTAATGTCTGAAATTTATGCAAATAAATTGCATGCTTTTCAGGCAACTGTATTTTTATTAGTCGGATTTTCCCAGACGTTCATACAGCGTGGCGCGGGAAATACCCAGGAGGCGCGATGTGGCCAATTTGTTGCCCCGCGTCGCTTTCATGGCCGCTGCAATGGCCTTGCGCTCCAACTCGGCGATTTGCAGGTTTAGCGGTCGGGTAAGCCGGATGTCTGACGCCGACTCCTCGGGTCTGCCGTCCGCGTCGAGCCCACCGTCAGCGAACGAGTTACCGTGGTGCTGTGCCTCTGACGCTGCGGTCGTTGCCAACGGCGTCACTTGAAGCATCGGCGCAATCCCCGCTGCCCGCAATACACCTTCTACCAGCGCAACATCAAGGGTGGCTGAATCCCCCTGCAATGCGGCCTGTTCGAGCACGTTGCGCAACTCGCGGATATTGCCACGCCAGTGCTGCGCCACCAAAAGCGCCAACGCCTGGGCGGTCACTTCAATTTGCGCAGAACCACTGTGCGCGGCCATATCCTCGGCCAGCGCCTCGACCAACGCGGCGATGTCGGCACGCCGTTCGCGCAAGGGTGGGACACGCAGCGGCAACACGTTTAGCCGGTAAAACAGGTCTTCACGGAACTGGCCAGCGCGCACCAGTGCCGCGAGGTCCCGCGAGGTGGCGGCGATCACGCGGGCGTCAAAGGTGATGACACTGTTGGAGCCCAGCGGCTCAATCTCGCCCTCTTGCAAGGCGCGCAGGAGTTTGGCTTGCAGGGCCAGCGGCATATCGCCGATTTCGTCCAGAAACAGCGTGCCGCCATCGGCGAGTTTGAATTTGCCGTCGCGCCCTTTGCGCTCAGCACCGGTGAAAGCGCCGGGCGCAACACCGAAAAATTCGGCCTCTAAAAGTGTATCGGGCACGGCGGCGATGTTGATGCTGATCAAGGGTCCACTGGCGCGTTTGGACGCGGCGTGAATGGCATGCGCCAAGAGCTCTTTGCCCGTCCCGGTTTCGCCCAGCAGTAGCACCGGGCTGCCCGACTGCGCTGCGCGCCGCGCCTGGCGTTTGATCTCCAACGCGGCGGGGCTCGTACCAATAAAACTGGCGAAGGTGTATTTGGCGCGGCGCTGCCCTGGCGAGGCGCCCAGCAGCGGGTTATTGCGTTCCCGCGCCAGTGCCCGGCGCGCCTCGTCCAGATCACGCTGTAACAGCGCAAACTTGCTGATCAGCGGCTGCAGCGTGGTTTCAGGGTGGTCAAACAGCACGATGCCTATCGCCCCGATGACCGCGTTAGCCTCGTCAAACAGCGGTATGCGGCTGACCACAAAGGTGCCCGCCTTGTTGGTCAACAAGTCAACCAAAATTGCCTCGCCCGTCTCCAGCACGCGGCGCATTTGGGTGTTGGGAATGACCTCTTCGACCAGGTGCCCGACAAACTGCTCTATCGACGAGAAGCCCAGGGCTGGCAAAAAGCGTTGGTAACCTTCATTGACCCAGACGATCCGCCCGCTTTTGTCCACCAGAAACATGCCCTGGCTGGCATTGGCAAACACTTCAAACATCGAACGCGCGGCCAGTTCCAGAATGCTCTGGGCGTCGCTGGGCAGAGGGTTCGGCTGGTGGGGATTAGCTGAAGGCGCAGCCGATGCCGCGTCCGCGGTGGTGGCGCTGAGGGCGGATGCGGTCGAAGTCATCGGGCTCAAGGGATGCGGGATGACAAATTTTTGAAGGAAGTGAATCGCTATACTTATTATAGCTAGCTACGGATATATCACGAGACTTGGAGGCCTAAATCGCACAAATATTGAGCGAAAACGACAATTTGGCGCCAATCAAACCCAAATTGGGTATGATTGGCAACAATTACCCATGATAACCCGCGACCGCTCCCGAAAACCTTGCTAAAGCCTTATCGGCCCAGGCCTCTGGCCGCGCCTTCACTCAAATCCACAACACCTTGTCTTTCGCATCAAACCATTTGTCCACCACAGGCGCTACGTTGGACTCGATCTTGGCGCGTTTGATTTTCAAAGTGGGCGTGAGGCAGCCGTTGTCGATACTCCACGGCTCACTGGCGATCACGATCATCTGCATTTTTTCGTAGTCAGCCAGAGTCGCATTGGTTTCCTTGAGCAGCTGGGTCATGGCTTGGGTGACTTCAGCCTTGACCGCGGCCTCGCCCAACTTGGGCCGCAGATCTTCGGCCAGCACCACCAGCGCATAAGACGCCGCTTGGCCCACGCCCGAGACCATGCTCGATTCAATCATCGGGTGCGCGTTGAGCTTGTTCTCAATGGGCGCAGGCGCGACGTATTTGCCTTTAGCGGTTTTGAACAACTCCTTGACGCGGCCCGTGATTTTGAGCTGACCGTCGGCGCTATATTCGCCCTGGTCGCCGGTTTTGAAGTAACCGTCTGCAGTGAAGACTTCAGCGTCCAAATCGGGGCGCTTGTAATAACCGACCATCTTGCCCGGCGACTTGATCTGGATCTCATTGCCGTCTCCCAGGCGCGCCTCCACGCCGTCGTAAGGCACGCCGACAAAGCCGACCGTGTTACGGTCGGACGTCATGGTGTGGGAGTAGGCGAAGTCTTCCGTCATGCCGTAACCTTCGACAAGATTCAAACCCAGTTTGCGGTACCACTGGATGAGCGAGGGCGGCAAAGGGGCCGAGCCGCTGCCTGCCAGCTTCACCTGGTCCAGGCCCAGCGTGGTCAATACCTTTTTGGCCACGATGCCTTTGATGATTGGGATCGACAGCAGGCGGTTGAGCTTGGCGGGCGGCATTTTGGCCGACACGCCTTGCATAAACTTGAGCCACAGCCGCGGCACCGAGACAAACAGGGTGGGCCGGGCGCGGTTCAGGTCGGCGACGAAGGTGTCCAATGTCTCTGCAAAAAACACATGCATGTTGCCAATCACCATCGAATGGATTTCAACGCAGGCGCGTTCAAACACGTGCGCCAACGGAAGGTACGACAACATGCGGCGCTCGACGCCCTCGCCAAGCGATTGAGCCATGCGTTTTGCAAAACCCTCACCTACCTCCGTGATGCGCTCAAAACTGTGCATCACTCCCTTTGGCTGACCGGTGGAGCCCGAGGTGTAGATCAACATCGCCAGGTCGCCGCCGTCGCGGGCGGGTTTGCCTGCGATGGGCTGCGTGCGCCCGATGATGGCGTCCCAAGTGTCGTAAGAGGTTTTGGGAGCGAGCGGGAAGGCGATACGTGGCATGTTTGCCGGCACTCCTTTTTCCTGCTTGTCCCAGGTGTCAAGTTTGCCGACAAAGAGCAGGCTCGCTTCGCTGTGCTCAAGCACATATTTGACGGTGTCTGGCCCCTCGGTGGGAAAGATGGCGACGGTGGTGTACCCGGCCATCCAGATCGCCATTTCGGCCATGAAGAAATGCGCGCAGTTTTTCGACAGCAGGCCAATGCGCGCGCCGGCCGGGAATCCAAGGCTCTTCAAATGCGTCGCCATGCGCCGCGCCTGATCCACCGTCTGCGCCCAGGTGTAGTCGATCACCTGGTTGTTGCCGATTGGCTGGGTCATGAAGACCTGGTTGGCTCGGTTAACTTCGTGGTCGTAAATGCAATCCAGCAACAATTTAGTCATAGCTCAATCTTTCTTCAATTTTAATTTAAAATACAAAAACGAACAAATAATACTCAATATTTTAGAATTTTTGGTAGCAAACAATGCTTTAAATACGAGACCTACCGTCAAAAAATAAACAGAACTACAAAGATTAGATTATTTTTTTATTCCCACCCAAGCCGCCAAGGTCGCAGGCGCGACCAGTTCAACCCGATTGGCCTGCGCGAAACGCAGCGCGCCGTCAGACAGTGTGCCAAGACTGATGAAACTGCACAAGTCGGCATTCTGCGCATCTCTGAGCGCCACTAGATCGCGTAGCGCCTCAACACCCGGGTTGGCCGCCTTAAACCGTTTGGCGGCCAAAAGCGTGGTGCGCCCAGCTTTTTCCAGTTTGAAGTCGGCAGCCGCTGTGTTAAGCCGGACGACCTCGTAACCCTGGTTGCTGAAGGCGCGCTCAATCGTTGCTGAAAAATCGCGCCAGGACATCGCCGCCGCCTGCTGCAAACTGGCTTCGACATGTTTTGGATTGGGTGCCTGCAACTGACGCCACGCCGCGATGCAGCCGATCACCAAAAACGGGAAACCGCCAATCGCGCCGTAGATCACATACGGCTCCGGCAGCAGC
>JANOXL010000033.1:0-6741 GCA_031418395.1 Rhodoferax sp.
ACCGAACCTTTGTCAGTAATCTCACCTTTGTCGATGCTCGGTGCGTCGGTCAGGATGATCGCGCGTGCAACGCGGGTGGCGCTTCCAGTTGACGTTTTGGCCAATGTGTTCACCAGAGCCTGCAGCCATTGCTGCACAGGCGATGACGCCGCGATGTCGACCAGCGACGCGCCCTGTGGAAGACCACTGAGTTTGTGCAGTAGCGGCGTGGGGAAAAGCATCGCGCCCACTTCTTTCAGGTCAAGCCCGGTGATCACAACGTCTTGCACGTAAGGCGCCCCCGCTCCAATGATTTTGGCGCGCAAGGGCCCCACACTCACGAACGTTCCGGTGTTGAGCTTAAAGTCTTCCGCAATGCGTCCATCAAAACGTAGTCCCTGGTGGATATCGGCCTCGTCAATCCATTTGACGGCGTCGCCAGTGCAGAAAAAACCCTCTTCGTCAAAAGATTCAGCCGTTGCTTCGGGGTTGCGCCAGTAGCCGGGCGTGATGTTGGGGCCTCGGTAACGCACTTCGACTTTGTCACCTGTCGGGACGAGTTTGAGTTCCATCTGGGCGCAGGGCAAGCCCAGGTCGCCAGCTTTTGAGTGGGGTGTCGTCACAAAGAGGCCGAAGGGGCCGGATTCGGTCATGCCGAGCCCTGCCGTCATCACCACGCGTTCACCGTACTCCTGCTCGGCCGAAGCGTACAGGCTGTCCCAAATGGGTTGTGCCAACGACGCGCCAGCGTAAAAAAGCTGCTGCACGCGGGAGAGAAAATTGCGGCGTAAAGCGGCATCGGTTTGCATCGCATTGGCGATTGCTTCGAAACCCACGGGCACATTGAAATACCAGGTCGGGGCTACTTCACTGAGATTTCGCAAGGTTTCAGACAGCAGCGCCGATGTGGGTTTGCCGTCGTCGATATACATGGTGCCGCCGTTATGCACCACCATGTAAAAATTGTGATTGCCACCGGCCGTGTGGTTCCAGGGCATCCAGTCCATCAGCACCAAGGGCTGCGCGGCCACGGCAGGCATTGATTGCAACATCTGCTGTTGGTTGGCGCAAATCATCCGCTGGGTGTTGATGACAGCTTTGGGTAGCTTGGTCGAGCCGCTGGTGAAGAGAAACTTCACAATGGAGTCGGGGCCAGTGGCCAGCATGGCCTGTTCGACGGCTGGCGTTGGCGGTGTTGCCAAGATGTGAGAAAAGTCAGTCAGCGTCCTCGCCGAATTTGCGTAACCAGCTTCCAATTCAACCGCAAGAGAATTGACGATGACCTCGGTGCTCGTCGGCAACGCAGAGGAAATCGCGCGGCCATATCGAGCCAGGTCAGGCGCGTACACAAGACCCGGAGTCAAAGTGTCCAGCACATGCCGCAGTTTGTCGAAATCCTGGCTGACCAGGGAATAAGCTGGTGACGCCGCGCAATAAGGAATGCCGACATACATGGCACCCAAGGCCAGCATGGCGTGTTCCAGGCCGTTTTCACTCAAGATGACCAAGGGTCGATCTGCGTTGAGACCGCGATCCAGCAGTGCTTGCCCGATACTTTTGGCGGCATCCAATGTTTGTTTGAATGTGATGGTTTTCCAGGGCCCGCCTGCGATCGAGCCGGAAATTTGCTGGCGCCGCGCAAACAACACGCGATCAGGCGCAACATTCGCCCAATGCACCAGCAAGTCTGTCATGCGATGGGCATAGGGCTGCAGTGCCTGGTCGGCGTTCAGGTAGGTATTGCCGTCCAAGGTGTGGACGCGACCGCGGGTAACGCCAAAGGTAAACGGGCGAAACTTGGGGTGCGAAGCCATGTCGGAACCCACCTCAGTTGGCTTTTATGCCATCGGGGCGCACTTTGGGGCCGCTGCCATCCAGAAAAGCGCGCACGCGGGCTTTGGCTTCGGGGGCCGATTGCACCACGGATGACATCAAGGATTCCATCAAGAAACCATGGTCGGCGGTTTGTTCGGCGATACGAGGCAAGGCCTGCATCAGCGCGTAATTGGTCATCGGGGCATTTTGCGCAATGCGCTCTGCGAGTTCAATGGCTTTATTCAAGGCCTCGCCAGCGGGCACCAAATACTGGGCAAAACCTTTGGCCACGCCTTCAGCGGCTTTGTAAACGCGCCCGGTCATCATCATGTCCATCACTGTTTGCGCACCCACCAGTTTGGTGATACGCACTGAGCCGCCCCCACCCACAAAAATGCCGCGTGAACCTTCTGGCAACGCAAAGAAAGTGGTTTCATCCGCCACACGGATGTGGCAGGACGTGGCCAGTTCAAGGCCGCCACCGACTACGGCGCCATGCATGGCCGCGACGATGGGCACACGACCGAATTCGATGGCGGTAAGTACCTTGTGCCAGGAGCGTGAATGGTGCACGCCGTCTACCGCATCCATCTCCTTCAAGCTGCTTAAATCCAGCCCGGCGCAAAAATGATCACCTTCGCCATCGATGACGACGGCTTTAGTTGACGCTGGCAATTCGTCAAAACGCTGTCCGATGGCGGCCATGACCCCATCGCTGATGGCATTACGCTTTTGGGGCCGGGTCAGGCAGATGATCGAGATAGCGCCCCGGTGTTCGACCGAAACGTCTTCCAAAGTGGCTTTGACTGGATAGAGGGACATGAAGGAAAGCGCGGTTCTAAAACTGAAGGGTTCAGGATTATTAAGTTATAAATAATAACTAATTTTAGAGCGTCAAAGTGTTCCTGAAATAGGAATTACCCTGATGTGATGGCATCAAGCGAAAGTCAGGACTTGGCTTTATCCACTGCTTTGTCAGAAAACAAGGCCATCATGGTGCGGCGCAGCCAGATATTGCCGGGGTCGGCGTTGAAACGTTCGTGCCAATGCTGCTTGACTTTGTAAGACGGCAGCGGCACGGGTGGCGCCAGCACCTGAACTTGTTCTTGCAAAGCCAGCGCTTCGCCCAAGCGACGGGGAACAATCACCAGAAATTCAGTTTGAGCCACGATACGCCCGACACCCAAAAAGCTGGGCACCCGCAGCAATACGCGGCGCGCCACTTTGTATTTGCCCAGCACCTTGTCAACAATCGCGTGACCCGTGCCCGAGCTTGTCACCACGATATGTTCTTCATTAAAAAAAGCCTGGCGGCTGACCTGGCCCTGGATTCGGGGATGCCTTGAAGCGGCCAGGCACACAAAATCCTGTGAGAAAAGCGCTTGCTGATAGAAACCACCCTCCAAATCCGGAATGAAGCCAATGGCCAAATCCACCTCGCCGGATTCAAGCCGACGGCGGCTCCCAGAAGAAATTTTGTCGGCCTCGAGCACCAGCCCGGGCGCCTCACTGCGAAGATGGTTGATGAGTCGCGGCAGCAAAACGATTTCGCTGATGTCGGTGATGCAGATGCGAAATATGCGCCGGGACTCGCGCGCAGAAAACACCTGCGGCGCACCCCGCGCCAGAGCGATGTGATCCAGTGCTTCTTGTAAGTCAGGGTAGATCGCCCGGGCGCGCGAGGTCGGCTCCATGCCTTGCGAGGTGCGGCAGAACAAGGGGTCGTTGAAATGCCGACGCAGCTTGTTCAGCGCAATGCTGGCGCTGGCCTGCTCCATGCCCAACGCAAGCGCAGCGCGCGAGACACTTTGGGATTTGTAAATTTCAACGAAGACGCTGAGCCAGTCCAGATCAAGCTTTGCCATGGTCGAAGTGTATTGCTGTATATCAAAACGATATAGTGAATATTGGATATTTGGTTTTGACGAAATAGTCTATTCCTGCGACAGTCAACTTTTCAGGCAGAGTCGACAAACCAAAACGAGACAAACATGCAATTTCACGGCAATGGATTTCGTACCGGAGACCCGGGGCTTTTGAATGCTGATCCTTCGGTTTTGGCCGTCAGCACGGGTGCAGCCAACGGGGCTCATTTGCCAGCCCAGGCGGATGTCTTGATCGTCGGCTGCGGCCCGGCTGGCCTGACTTTAGCGGCTCAATTGGCAGTCTTCCCGGACATCCGTACCGTGATCGTTGAACAGAAACCCGGCCCCTTGCAACTGGGGCAGGCCGATGGCGTGGCCTGCCGCACGATGGAAATGTTCGAGGCCTTCGGTTTTGCCGAACGGGTATTGAAAGAATCCTATTGGGTCAACGAGACATGCTTCTGGAAACCTGACGACAGGCAAGGTGGTGATGCGGGCCGCATCGTGCGCAGTGGTCGGGTGCAAGACGTGGAAGACGGCCTCTCCCACATGCCGCACGTGATCCTGAACCAAGCGCGTGTGCATGATTTTTATCTGGAGACGATGCAAAGATCGGCCTCACGCCTGGTCCCGCACTACCACCGGCGGTTGTCAGGGCTGGAGCGCGCGCAGGATGACGCATTGGACTACCCGGTCACAGCACGTTTTGAGCGGCAAGACGCGGGGCACACGGGAGAGGTGGAAACCATCCGCGCGCGGTATGTGGTGGGTTGTGACGGCGCGCGCAGCAACGTGCGCCAGTCGATAGGCCTGGCGCTCAAGGGTGACTCAGCCAACCATGCTTGGGGTGTGATGGATGTGCTGGTGGTGACTGATTTTCCCGATATTCGATTCAAGGCGCTCATTCAGTCGGCCAATGAAGGCAGCCTTGTGATCATCCCGCGAGAAGGCGGCTATTTGGTGCGTTTGTATGTGGAGTTGGACAAACTCAACCCTGACGAACGCGTCTCCAGCCGGAACATCACGATTGAGCAATTGATCGCAGCGGCACAGCGCATCCTCCACCCGTACATGATTGATGTGAAAGAGGTGGCCTGGTGGTCAGTCTATGACATTGGCCAGCGCCTGTGTGACCGGTTTGACGATCTTCAGCCCGACGAGATAGGCAGCCGCTTGCCGCGCATTTTCATCGCAGGCGACGCCTGCCACACCCACAGCCCCAAAGCCGGGCAGGGCATGAACGTCTCCATGCAGGACGCCTTTAACCTCGGCTGGAAACTCGCGGCGGTGTTGCGGGGGCAAAGCCCGCCCAGCCTGCTGCATACCTACTCCGCTGAGCGACAAGTGGTGGCGCAAGAATTGATTGATTTTGACCGCGAGTGGGCCGCCATGCTCAGCGGCGCGGGCTCAGGCTCGGCGGGTGCAGACCCAGCCGCTGTGCAGCGTTATTTTGTGCAGCACGGGCGTTATACCGCTGGCACTGCAACGCACTACAAACCTGCGCTGCTCACCGGCCCCGCCACCCATCAACACCTGGCTGGCGGGCTCCTGATCGGCACCCGTTTTCATTCGGCGCGGGTTGTCCGCATCGGTGACGGTAAAACGATGCAACTGGGCGAAACCCTGGTGGCCGATGGCCGCTGGCGCTTGATGGCTTTTGCCGGGCAAGGCGACGATGCCGGGCCGACATCCCCGTTGGGCAAACTGTGTCGCTATCTGGTCGAATCTCCCCAGTCCCCCATCAAACGGCACACTCCAGCGGATGCTGACCTGGACAGCCAATTCGATGTACGGGCCGTGTTCCAGCAAAGCCACCACAGCCTTCCTGTGACGGCCATGCCGCAGCTGCTGTTCCCGCCCAAAGGTCGTTATCGACTGCGTGATTACGAGAAGGCGTTTTGTGCGATCCATCGTGCGGGTCAAAACATCTATGACCTGCGCCGCATTGACCACCAACAGGGATGCCTGGTGGTGGTGCGCCCAGACCAATACATCGCTCACATCCTGCCGCTGGACGCGACCGACGCATTGGCTGCATTTTTTGCGGCCTTCATGCGGGAGAGCAAGTCAATTCAACCGACTCAATTCGCATGACAGAGCCGCCAAATTCTTGCTACAGTGGTCGCTCCAGTTCAAGTACCAGTCCCAGCTCGGGCGGGCCCGCTGTGGCGTTGAACCCCAGCCTGGATTGATTTTCGTTCACACAACCCAAGGAGACCCCCATGGCCAACTCACCGCAAAATCCATTTGGCGACGTGACCAAAATGTTGGAGCAGTTCAAAGTTCCCGGCGTGGACATGAGCGCCATCATTGAAGCGAGGCGCAAGGACATCGAGGCCGTGGTGGCGTCCAACAAAGCCGCGATGGAAGCCATGCAGGCCATGGGCCGCAAACAGGCCGAGATGCTCAAGGCGGCCATGCAGGAAATCCAGGAAACAAGCAAGGAGATGGCCAGCAGCTTGGGCGACCCGGCCAAACAAACCGCGATTGCCAAAAAAGCCTACGCCAAGGCGGTGGCCGATGTGAAAGACCTCGCCGATATGGCCCGCAAATCGCAAACCGAATCGATGGCCAGCATCACCAAACGCGCCAACGAACACATGGAAGAAATCAGAAAAATGATGAAGCCCAAATAGGAGCTTGCAAAGCTGGATGCGAGCTCGCTTCGCCCTGAATGCGCCCCGGAAAAAGCGGTAGCCTAGTGTGCCGTTTGTGGTGTGCTATTTACAGTGTGGCGCCTCTTGGGTATTTAATTTTGCATTGAAAATGCTATATAGTTAATAGCAAAGAAGCCTTATTTTACGAGACCTGAAAGGCTAAAAACCTTGATATATCGAGTTCTAATGGTAAAAGCACATCGATCATACCCAAATTGGGAATGATTGGTGGAATTTGTACGCAAAACCAAGGCGCGTTACATTCAATCACCCACCAGCGCGCGCCTGGGTTCAAGCCTAACCGTGCGCCGGCGCACTTGCAATTTTTTCGAGACCCTGAATGGACACCCAAAACCTCATCGCCATCGACACGCACACCCACCTGGAGGTCTCCTGCCGCAATCCGTTTGACAACTATGGTGAAG
>JANOXL010000034.1:0-6789 GCA_031418395.1 Rhodoferax sp.
CGTCATTGACGCACTGCAAGGAAAGTGGCTAGAGCAGGCTCTCGTCGGACGCCTCAGTGTGACTCCGATGTTGAAAGGGTCTGCTGCAGAGGTCTGGCCATTAGAACGCAGGCAGCTTGCCCACAGCCACATCTATGACGCAATCGCAGGCGTCAAGAGTCTGGATGTCGCCGATGCTGCAGCACTCCTGTTCCACGCCTTCATCGCGCACGATGCTTCCCGCCTCGCGCATTGCGCACGCATTTTGGAGACCATCGACGAAGACACGATTTCGGCCGCTGTCTTTCAGCAATTGGTTTGGCTGCCGTATGTCTCATTGTCCGAGGGCCAGCGCTTCTTCGAACCTCAGCCCTTTGTCAGCGCCATGCTGCGCCAGCTTCAATTCTCTGTGGCGAACCAGATTGACTCCGAGTGGCTTCCGACCATCCTGGCCCGTTGGACCGATGAGGTCAGTCAGATTCGGGAGCAGGAACCGCGTGCAGCCCTAGAGGTCATGCGCTGCTCGAAGTTGCTAGCCAACAGGAATCCACGGGTTCCCTTGAGGTCGAAGTTGGCCGCGATTGGCACGCTCAGCAAACTGCGAGGAGAGGCTGCAGATGTGGCTGAGGAATATGGCTATCGGTTCATAGCGCAGTCCAACGGTGCGCTCGACGGCATCCCCGCAAGCGCGACGAGTGCCCAGTTCTACCTCTCGCTTCAAGCGCCTTCTGTGCGCGGCCTGAAAGACCTGGCAGAAGTGCTCGACTGGCTTGAACGTGATTCCGATGCCGAGGAAAGGCAAGCCTTTGAAACCGTTCTTCATTGGCCCCTGGTGAACTCTTGCGGAGCCTTTGTGCACGGTGCATGGGCATCACGCCATTCCAGCGAGACCGAGTGGGTACCAACGGTCGCGTTGCTGGCCCGGGCCGATGCGGTTGCGCGTCGCTTCGGTCTTGTCCAGTTTGGCAGTGAAGTTGCGAAAGCAACGTCAATCGTCCAAGGCGAGCACCTTCACAACCATACAGCGGCAATGCAGACCCTAGCCGACGCAGCATCGGCTTACGGTGAGACCACCACCATTCGTGAACAGCGTGTCAACGCGCTCTTTCAAGTCAATGATGACCTCGGCGCCCTTGCAGTTTGGGACTCACTGATTTCTGACCCCGAAGCAGCGAAGACCATTGACGCGTTCGCGTTCCGACGAGCAGGCATTAGCGCCTGTCGTCTTGAGCGATGGCCGCAGGCTGAACGCTACTTTCTTGTTGGCTCAGCCGTGCCGGCTGAATTTCGGCTCGCCATCACGAGGTTTGCGCTTATCGTTGACGCAAGTCACGTTGCTGCCTTGGCTGGCGTGCCTAAGCGCGCGGCACGGATGCTCACGGACATGTTGGCCGACTTGCCAGCGGCGGCCTGGGAGGACGGACACGAAGATTGGGAGGCACTCCTTCGGGTCGTCAATAGTGTGTGCAATCTCATCGAAGCCATTGCGAAACAGGAAGACATCTCAGGGCTGAGCCTACCCTTCGGCAAGGCCTCGGAACCAGGTCTCAACTTCGGACCTTCGCAGTCAAATCAAGCGCTGCGAACGCAACTGGCCATTGCGAGAGCAGGGCTCCTGGCCTCGCAGCTCGGCAGCATATCTCCTGGGTACCGGGCGCAGTTGGACGCGTTGCGAACCTCAAACTTTCCGCTGGTGCGGTTGTTCGTCGCCAAGGCCATGCTGGCATTCGAGTTCAACGCTGGGGTTGGCGCAGGGCTCGTCAGCGCGCTTGCTGCTTTCGAGCGATCGTTCAACACCATCGCATCACTTCCCGACCGCCAGCGGGCGATGCAAAGTGATGGTGGTGACACGCCGCCAACCGCGTCCAAGCTGAACGTCGAGGGGTGGTTTGCGGTGTTTGCGGCAGGTGCCATTTGCTCAGATAGCCCTGCGCAGGCCGTCGCTGCTTGGCACGACGAGGCATTACGTGCCTGGGGTGCCGGTAGTCCGATTGTTGCGGCACTAGCCGACATTTCCCGTGGGTTGTCGTTGCCGCCCGAGGCTGCCATTTACGTCGCCAACCGTAGAGTGGAGCGGTCAAATGGCGAAATATTCGGGGCCGCGCTGGCACTGATACGCGGCCCCGCCCTCAGTCCAGAGGAATTATTTCGTATCCAGGTACTGCTGGTATCGGCAACTGTCTGCTTCTCCGAAGGCGTCGTTCTTCAGATGACGTTTGGAAGAGCTTTGGCACGTCGATTCGCGGATGCGTGGAAGAAGATCGCTTCCAGTCCATTTGCGCTCGTATCGCCTCGCATCACGGTACCGGCGTTGTTGGGATCGATCTCAAAAATTGAGCAAGGCATTGGTTCTATCCGCGCGCTGTTGACGGCTGCAGCCGAGGCGGTCGGGACAGACTTGGAAGAGCTGGGGACGAGGCTCGAGTAGTCACCGACGACCCGTAGACCTACGTTCGAGTCACGCTTTGCGCTTGCGAGCGATTGAAATTTGATGGAAAGTGTTTGGTTGCCGACTGCCTTTGACGGGCTGGAATCGCGTCATTTCAGTCGTTTCAGGCAATCGGAGGCGACTCGCCAACGGATGTCAGCATTTGCACCTCTCATCCAATCTTACGGATTTCCGCTTTGGGTCGAAACAACCACCAATCAAAACCCCTCGCGCAGCTACCCCAAAACCTCCCAAGCCGCAAAACAAAGCCCCGTCCCCGTCAACGCGTCACTGCGGTAACCCGGCAAATACTGCACCCACTCAACATCCAGTTCCCGCGCCATTTCAGCCACTACCAGCCAGTTGCGGATTTCGGAGCTGCCGGCTTGCAGGTGTTTCGGGTTCAAGCCGACCAGGGTGGCGGTGTCTTTGGCGCGAATGGCGGTGATGATTTTCTGATCGAGTGTTTCATCCACCACAAAATGGCTTAAACCGCCGGAGGCGATCACGCCTACCCGGATGTCTTGCGGCCATTGGGCGATGAGTTCGCGCAGCGCCGCTCCAAGGGCCACGCAGCGTTTGGGTGTGGGCTGGTTGGGTGGGTCGAAGGTGTTGAGGATGATAGGGATCACGGGCAACGATTCTGCGTTGCCGCCGGGGCCACCATCGAGCAGGCGGCGGTGGATGAACTGGAAGGCATGGCCTTCACTTTGGCCGCGCCCCAGGCCGTCCATGGCGGCGATGTCGAAGTCGCGGTCGCACAACTGGCGGATCAGCCATTCCGCCAGGTCGCTTTTGACCGGGTAATCGCGGTCATGCTGCGGCTCGTGGCGCCACATGCGAGCTGACTTGGTCCAGTTGTCGCTCGGCGCTGCGGGCTCGCGGGCGGTGTTGCGGATGGTTTTGCCGTAATAGATGGCGAAGGCGGGGTTGTTGCTGGTTCTGAAGAGTTCGGTCTGGTCGTCGCCAACGATGATGAGCACGTCGAGTTTGGCTGCGGCGATGCGCCTTTTCACCTCGTCCATCGCGGTTTGCGCTTGGTCGTACAAGTCGCCCAGCTTTTCGGGCGTTGTGAGCGCGGCGGCGCGGGCGCGGTCGGCGTCACTCATGCCCGCCAGCACTTGGGCGTAGTCGGTCTTGTTGCCGGCCTTGTCGTAAAGGTGCGGGTTCCTCGGGTCAGCCAGGCGGAACTGGTGTTGCCAGTCTTCACGCTGCGCGACCAGCATGATGCTGTGGGATGAGCCGAATGCGGCGACGAGACGGGCCATTTAGTTGCGCCTGTTCATACGGGTGTGAACATAGGGACAGCCTGACCCGAGCTGCTGGATTTGAATGCCACCCTCACCGCCTGACCGAGGGCCACCTCGGCAGGGTCGCAGTCCACCAGGTTGCTCATCATTGTCACGCCTTCATCCAGGGTGATCAAGGCCAGGGTATAGGCTGCGTCGCCTTTGCCCATGGTGCTGAAGGAATACACCGTGCCGGTGCCGGCGGCTTTTTCCCACACCGTGTTGGCGCTCAGGCAGTGGGGGCAGATGTCGCGCGGGTAGTGGTGGAACTCGCCGCAGTCCTGGCATTTTTTGACCAGCAATTGCCGGGTGTTGGCCGCTTCCCAATAGGCTTGTGTCTCGGGCAACACGCGTGGAGCCGGTATTTTTCTCATGTCAAACCCTTTCCAGAATCAAGGTGCCGGCTGTGTGGCGCGAGGCCAATGCGCCGCCAATGCCGCTGGCCAGTGCCCACTGGCAATTTTTCACCTGCACGGCGGGGTGGGCCTCACCGCGCAGTTGGCGCACGGCTTCAATCACTTTGGTGATGCCGCCGCGATTCGCCGGGTGGTTGTTGCACAGGCCACCGCCGTCGGTGTTGAAGGGCAGTTTGCCCACGCCGCTGATCAGGTTGCCGTCCATCACAAAGCGGCCACCCTCTCCTTTTTTGCAGAAACCCAGGTCTTCGAGCTGCATCAGCACGGTGATGGTGAAGCTGTCGTACAGCGATGCGTACTGAATGTCTTGCGGCGTGATGCCGGCTTCGGCAAAAGCGCGCGGGCCAGACCAGGCTGCGGCTGAATACGTCAGGTCAATCTTGCCGCCCATGCCGTGCTTGGGCGCTTCGCCGGTGCCACGCACCATCACCAGCGGACGCTTATTGCTGGCCGCCAGTTGCCGTGCAATCTCGGGCCGTGCCACGATGAGGGCGCCACCGCCGTCACTCATCACGCAGCAGTCCAGGCGGTGCAATGGGTCGCTCACCAGGGGGGAATTGACCACGTCTTGCACCGTCACTACATCGCGCAACATGGCGTTGGGGTTGTGCTGCGCGTGGTGCGAGGCGGCTACTTTGATCCAGGCCAGTTGTTCGCTGGTCGTACCAAATTCAAACATGTGGCGCTTGGCCACCATGGCATAGAGGTTTTGTGTGGCGGGGCCGTAGGGCAGCTCAAAGGCCATCTCGGGGGCGTCCGGGTCGGGCGGGCGCAGGGCCAAGGGCGGCTTGGCGGGTTTGCCGTCTTTGCCGGGGCCAGCTGCCAAGGCTGCGGCCTGCGCTTCGGCCATCTGCGCACGGGGCCTGCCAGCCAGCGTGATGAGGGCTACGTTGCAACGCCCGGCCGCAATGGCTGCGGCTGCATGGGCCACGTGCAGGATCGGCGCCGAGCCACCGCATTCTGTGGAATCGACATGGCGCAGGTTCAGGCCCAGGTATTCGGCCACCGTCGCCGTACCGAGGCCCGGCGCATCACCCGCACAGAAGTAACCGTCAATGTCACTTTTGCTCAAGCCTGCATCGGCCAATGCGCCTTTGGCCACGTCGGCATGCAGGCGCAAGACCGACAAACCATCAGCCTTGCGGGTGGGGTGTTCGTAGGCGCCGACGATGCAGGCCTTTCCATTTAGTCCAGCGTTCAGGCTCATGGCAAGGTTCTCAATTCGACGTTGTGTTCAAAATCAGGTCAGCGGCTTTTTCACCAATCATCACGGTGGCGGCGTTGGTGTTGCCGCTGGGGATGGTCGGCATGATCGAAGCATCCGCCACCCGCAGGCCGGCGATTCCGAAAACGCGCAGCTGCGGGTTCACCACCGCCTGAATCGCCCCGCGCGGGCTCACACCCATGGCGCAGGTGCCCACCGGGTGGTGGGTGATGCCGCCAAGCTCGCGGATGGCGGCATCCAGTTGTTCGTCTGTCTCGGCTGCTGCGCCGGGAATGGTTTCGCTGGCGATCAGGTTGGCAATCGGCTTTTGCGCGTAAATGCGCCGCGCCGCGCGCACGGCTTCACGCATGGAGGCCAGGTCGCGCGCGTCACTGAACAGGTTCAAGGCGATGCGCGGCGCATCTGCTGCATTGGCGGATTTCAAACTCACCCGCCCCCGGCTGGCCTGGTGCAGCAGGCACACGGTGATGTAAAAGCTGTGCGCTTTGGGCTTCACGATGCCGGGGAACCACAGGCCTGCGTCCAGCCGCACCGGGTTGCATAACAACTGCACGTCGGGTCGGTCCAGTTCGGGGCGGGTTTTCAGGAGCACCGTGCCGCTGGTGATTTGTGTGGCAAACGGGCCGCTGCCCAGCACAGCCCAGCGCAGTGCCGACAGCGTGGCCTTGTCAAAACGCAACTGGTTGATGTAAGTGACTGGCGCATTGGCGAGGTACTGCAACATCATGCGCGGGTGTTCGATGAGGTTGGCGCCCACGCCGGGCAAGTCGGCAACCACGCGGATGCCCAGCTCGTTCAGATGCGCGGCGGGACCGATGCCGGAGAGCATCAACACTTGCGGTGAGCCGTACGCGCCGCCGCACAGGATGACTTCGCGCCGGGCGGAGATGGTTTCCAGCTTGCCATGGCGCGCCACTTCCACGCCCGTGGCGCGACCGTTCTCAACCACCACGCGCTGCACCTGCGCCTGGGTGATGACAGTCAAATTCGCGCGCCCTCTGATCGGCTTCAGGTACGCGGTGGCGCTGCTGGAGCGCCGGCCTTTGGCGTCAATGGCCACGTCTCCCGCGGCGTAACCTTCCAGGCTTTCACCGTCGTAGTCAGCGTTGTCGGCATGCCCTGCGGCGATGGCCGATTGGCGCAGGGGTTCAGCCAGCAAATGCCGGTTTTGAATCCGGTTGATTTGCAGCGGGCCCTTGCCGCCATGAAAGGGCCCGGCGCCGCGCCAGTTGGATTCTGATTTGCGGAAATAGGGCAACACGTCGTCGTACCCCCAGCCCGTGCAACCCATATCGCGCCATTCGTCAAAATCAGCCCGGTGCCCACGGATGTGGAACATGCCATTGATGCTGGAGGAGCCGCCCAGCAACTTGCCGCGCGGAACCGGCACGCGCCGGCCGTTCAACTGCGGCTCCGGCTCGCTCATATAGCCCCAGGTCAACTCGGGCCGCT
>JANOXL010000035.1:0-2401 GCA_031418395.1 Rhodoferax sp.
CGCCCGGCCGGTTCTCCACTACAAAGCCCTGCCCCATCGCGTCACCCAGGCGCTGCCCAATAAAACGCGCAAAGTTGTCCGCCGGGCCACCTGCCGCGAAAGGCACAATGAGTTTGACCGGTCGCGACGGGTAAGTTTGCGCAGCAGCATTCATGCCAAACGCGGCTGCAAGCAACACCATCGCACTGGTTTTGAGAAGGGTTCTATTCATCTTGAAAATCCTAAAAAGTCTATTGCAATTTGCCCATACGCTTCACCACATCCACCATACGTTTGGCATCTGCGGCCACATACTGCTCAAACTCTGGTGCATCCAAATATTGCACCGGGCTGCCTGCGTTGTGAATGATGTCTTTGACTTTCGCGTCGTTCGCCGCAAACCTGGCTGCCGCGCGCAGGCGCTGGGCCACGGGCTCGGGTGTGGCGCTGGGGATGAACAGGCCGGACCACTGTGCGTATTCCGCGTTTTGGCCCACATCCTTCAGGCTCGGCACCTCGGGCATGGAGACCAATGCGCTGTTGCCCCAGTGCGCGAGCACCCGAATCTTGCCGGCCTTGATATGTTGCAGCACTGTCGCGGGGCCGGTAGAGACCGCATCAATCTGCCCGCCCAAAAGCGCCACCACCGCAGGCGCTGCGCCGGTAAAGGGAATGTGTGTCATCTTCACATTGGCGCTGGCCGCGAGAATCTCCATCGGCACATGCATGGTGCCGTAGTTGCCACTGGAGCCGTAGTTCACCGCACCAGGACGGCGCGCCACATCGTCGACAAAATCCTTCAGCGTCTTCCACGGCGCATCGGCCCGCACTGCCAGCACGGTGGGGTCTGCGGTGTAACGGGCAATGGCGCGCAGGTCAGCCAACGCATACAAGGGCGCGCGGCCCAAAAGTGCATCGGCCTCGGGGATCACCGTCAGGCTGGAAAGCGCCATCAGCACCGTGTACCCATCGGATCGCGCCTTGGCCGCAAACCCCATGCCGATGCCGCCGCCCGCCCCGGCCTTGTTTTCGATCACCACCGGCTGCCCCAAATCGCGCGACATCGCCTCCGCCACGGGCCGCGCCACTAAATCCGCCAGGCCGCCAGGCGGGAACGGGACGACCATGGTGATGGTTTTGGTGGGGAAGGCCGGGGCATTAGTTTGCGCCCGAGCGGCAACCGGCCCCAATGCCGCTAAGGCCGCCAACATGCGACCCACACCAGCGCCTAAACCCGCTTGCACGATCAATCTGCGTTGCATTTATTACCCCTCTAGAATCGATTTGCCCTGAAGAATATACGTGCCAATTTCCGGAAATAGGAGATTGAACTGCTGCTAAGGTGAACTAAAGTCATGGCGACGCGTTGGTGTGATCAATCAGGCGAGATTTGCTTGATTTCATCAATTTTTCGCTATATTTACTATAGCGATATTCCAAATAGAAACATTGCCTGACTGCCATTTTTTCACCGATTCGCTGAAAAACTGAATTCCCAATCCTCAATAGAACCCAAATTGGGTACTATTAATGCGGAAATCTTTCAAACCCAATTCGCCGCAATCACCGGCGCTAGCGCCGTCGCATAGCTGGCGGGCAAAGTCGTCTGCCCAGCAGCCGGTGGCGAAAACGCCGCCATCGCGCTCACCAGGTTCTGCACCTGACTATCCAGCAGGGTTTTGCCATCGCTGGTTTTGAACTGCTCCACGTGGTTGGCGTTACCGGTATACCAGTTGACAATGTTGAACTTGTCGCTGGTACCGATGATGCTCACTTCCAAATTGTTGGCCACCTTGGCAAACCAGAGCTGGTCTGTGGCGACACCCACTTCAAAACGCGCGACGTCGGTGTTACCTGCTGTGGCGTCGTTTTCTGTAAGGCTGTCGATGCCATAGCCTCGGCCAAGCCAGTAGGTGTCGTTGCCAGTGCCGCCAACGAGGCTGTCCGCACCGGCTTTGCCGTCCAGCGTGTCATTACCCGCGTTGCCAGTTAACGTGTTGACGGCGGAATTACCGATCAAGACGTTGTCGGATGTGTTGCCGGTGCCATTGATCGCAGTATTGCCGATAAGCGTCAAGTTTTCCACATTGGTGGAAAGCGTACGACCTACATCACTGAATACGATGTCAATTCCCGCATTTGAGTTTTCAGTAATCGTGTCCCCCGCTCCTGCATAGTAGGTGTCATTACCTGCACCGCCAGACAAGGCATTGATTGCACTGTTGCCAATCATCACGTTATCTAACGCATTGCCCGTGCCGTTGATGGCGGTTGTTCCCGTCAAAGTGAGGTTTTCGACATTGGTAGCCAAGGTGCGCGTTACCGCGCTGTGCACGGTATCAATTCCACCGTTTACGGCCTCGACCATGGTGTCACCCGTACCGGCAAAATAGGTGTCGTTACCCAAACCTCCCGTCAGAAC
>JANOXL010000036.1:0-1845 GCA_031418395.1 Rhodoferax sp.
CACTGCGCCATCGCTTGGGGCACACCTTCGGCGGTGAAGGCGTAATTGAGCATGAAGGAGCCCGCCAGGATGATGGTGATGACGGCGCTGCCGCGCGTCGATTCCAGCAACACGCCCCAAAAGCTGCGCCACGTCAGCGCCCTGAAAACAAAAGCTGCCAACACCAGCGCGTGCAGCGCCGCCACCGCCGCCGCTTCAGTGGGCGTGAAGGCCCCTGAATAAATGCCGCCCAAAAGCACGATGGGCATCGACAGCGGCAAAAGGCCGCGCCAGATCAAGCCCGCCCATTCGGCGCGTGGCACCGGGTCATCACGCGGCATATCGCGTTTGACAGCGATGATGTGCACCACGACCATCATCAAAATCGCCATCAAAAAACCCGGCACGACGCCACCCAGAAACAGCGCGCCGACCGACGCACCTGACACCAGCGCGTAGATCACCATCGGGATCGAGGGTGGAATGATCGGCCCCAAAGTGGCACTGGCCACCACGACGGCGGCGGCGAAACCCCGCGTGTACTCCGGCTTTTTGAGCATTTGCTTGATGGTCACCAGGCCCGGCCCGGCCGCATCGGCAATGGCGCTGCCGCTCATGCCGGAAAAGATCACGCTGACCAAAATATCCACCTGCGCCAGCCCGCCGCGCATGCGCCCCACCAAGATGCGGCAAAAATCAAAAATACGCTCACTCACGGTGCCCGCGTTCATGATGTTGGCAGCGAACACGAAGAGCGGCACGGCCAGCAGCACATAGCTGTTGTACAGACCGTTGCCGACCTGCTCGGCGACCAGGCCTACGTCTTGCCGCTTGACAACCAGGTAGGCGATGCCCGAGGCCAGCATGGAAAAACCAATCGGCATGCGCAGCAGCAGCGCAACGACCATCACGCCGATCAAAACGCCCAGGGCCAGGCTCATGGGGCGCTCATTGCAGGTTCAGCTCCGCGTCCAGGCCCTGGCCACGCATCGCTTGCCAAATGTTCCAGGCTGAGCGCAGCGCGAGCATCACAAACAGGAACACAAAAGGCATGAACACCCAGCGAAAGGAGATGCCCAGGACGGGCGTGCCTTCGCGCGCCATGAAGCTCACGTAATCCCAAGTGGCGGGAATCGCCCACAGGCACAGCCCACCGATCATCAAGTTGCCCATGATTTTCATCACGCGCCGAGCGGGTTTGCCGACGCTGTTCCAGATCAGATCAAACGCGACGTGTTCGCGCTCGGGCACGATGAACGCGGCCGACCACAGGATCACCCACACATAGAGCACCACCACCAGTTCGTCCGTCCAGGCCATCGGTTTGTTAAAACCAAAACGCGCCGTGATCTGGATGATGAAGACGAGAAACAGGGTGATGAAAAGACCGCCGCCCACCCAATTGGCAGCGGTTTTCAGGCGGGGCATCATTGGGGCCAAACGAAATTAATTGGGGTCAGATACCAATTGTCACAATGTGATAATTGGTATCTGACCCCAATTCTTTTGGTTCTGGTTAGCGCGTGTTGTTGATGCGGTCCAACATGCCGGTAGGCCAGAGTTTGGCGTATTCCGAATTTTGGTAAGCGGTTTGCACGGATTTTCGGAAGGCGTCCAGGTCGGGCGTGGTCACGGTCAATCCTTGCGTTTTGAAGTAATCGACCATTTGTTTCTCGTCGGCAATGCGGTTGTCGTTGTTGTATTTGCTGGCGACCATGGCGGCGGCTTTGAGTTTGGCTTTTTGATCGGCATTGAGCGCATTCCACGCCTTGTTCGACACACTGATGAAAATGCCGTCGACCAAATGGCTGGTCAAGGTGAGTTGTTTGGTCACTTCATAAAACTTGGCGCTGCGTACCGTGGGCA
>JANOXL010000037.1:0-10936 GCA_031418395.1 Rhodoferax sp.
CGCATGATCGAAAAACGCCTGAAAGACTTTGGCGTCGATGTGCGGGTGGTGTTGGCCCAGCCCGGCCCCGTGATCACGCGGTATGAGATCGAACCCGCCACAGGCGTGAAGGGCTCGCAAATCGTCGGTCTCGCCAAAGACCTGGCCCGCAGTTTGAGCCTGGTGTCGATTCGTGTGGTCGAGACCATCCCCGGAAAAAACTACATGGCACTGGAGTTGCCCAACGCCAAGCGGCAGTCGATTCGCCTTTCGGAAATTTTGGGTTCAGCGGTTTATAACGAAGCAAAATCCATGCTGACCATGGGTCTGGGCAAAGACATCATCGGCAACCCGATCGTGGCGGATCTTGCCAAAATGCCGCACGTGCTGGTCGCGGGCACCACCGGATCGGGCAAATCGGTGGGTATCAATGCGATGATTTTGAGCCTCTTGTACAAGGCCGACGCACGCGACGTGCGACTTCTGATGATCGACCCGAAGATGCTGGAGATGTCGGTTTACGAAGGCATCCCGCACCTGCTGGCCCCGGTGGTCACCGACATGCGCCAGGCGGCACACGGCCTCAACTGGTGCGTGATGGAGATGGAGAGGCGCTACAAATTGATGAGCAAGCTGGGCGTGCGCAACCTGGCAGGCTACAACGTGCGTATTGATGAAACCAAGGCGCGCGGCGAATCCATCGGCAACCCCTTCAGCCTGACGCCCGACGCGCCCGAGCCGCTGGAGCGCCTGCCGCACATTGTGGTGGTGATCGATGAACTGGCCGACCTGATGATGGTGGTCGGCAAAAAAATCGAAGAACTTATCGCCCGTTTGGCGCAAAAAGCGCGCGCCGCTGGTATTCATTTGATATTGGCCACCCAGCGCCCCAGCGTGGACGTGATCACGGGCTTGATCAAGGCCAACATCCCGACACGGATTGCGTTTCAGGTCAGCAGCAAAATCGACAGCCGTACCATCCTGGACCAGATGGGCGCTGAGGCGCTATTGGGCATGGGCGACATGTTGTATATGCCCAGCGGTACCGGCCTGCCGATTCGCGTCCACGGCGCGTTTGTGAGTGATGAAGAAGTCCACCGCGTGGTGGCTTACCTCAAAACACAGGGCGAACCCAACTACATTGAAGGTGTGCTCGAAGGCGGCACGGTCGATGGTGAAGACGGCGCTTTGGGTGACTTGATGGGTGGCAGCAGCGGTGGTGGCGAGAAGGATCCGATGTACGACCAGGCCGTCGAGGTGGTGCTTAAAAATCGCAAAGCCAGCATCTCATTGGTGCAGCGGCATCTGAAAATTGGCTACAACCGCGCGGCCAGGCTGGTCGAAGACATGGAAAAAGCGGGCCTGGTCAGCAGCATGAGCACCAGTGGGCAGCGCGATATCCTGGTGCCTGCGCGGGCAGAAAGCTGATCCCGATGCGGCACAACCGATTTTCAATTGCTATTTTTTTGATAGCTTGTTACGCATTTAATTCATGGTCTACAGGCCTTGAAGACCTGGATGCCTTTGTTCGTGGTGCGAAAACGGGGCGCTCTGAATTCACCCAGGTCGTCACCGCGCCGCCCAAGGCCGGGCAGACCGCAAGGGTCAAAACCTCAACCGGCAGTTTTGAGTTCGCGCGCCCTGGCCAGTTCAAATTCATTTATCGAAAACCTTTTGAGCAAACCATCGTCGCCGACGGCCAAACGCTCTGGCTGTATGACGTCGATCTGAACCAGGTGACCAGCCGCAAGCAGGCGGCAGTGCTCGGCAGCAGCCCGGCAGCGTTGATCGCCACTGCGTCTGACCTTAAAGCCCTGCAGGCTGATTTCAACCTCGCCAATGCGCCCGACAAAGACGCGCAGCAGTGGGTGGTCGCCACACCCAAAAACAAAGACGGCCAGGTGCAAAACGTGCGTATCGGCTTTAAGAGCGGGCAGCTTTTGACGCTGGAAGTCCTCGACAGCTTTGGGCAAAATTCACGCATGAGTTTCAGTGATTTTCAGACGAACCCGGTGTTGGCCGCCGACACTTTCCAGTTCAAGCTGCCTGTGGGTGCTGATGTGGTGCGGCAGTAAACATCGCAGTGCGCCGATGTCGATTGCCATTAAATTGAATCGGCTCAGACGGCGACTGCCGTTTTTTCAGCTTTCGGGTTTCTTTTTTGGTCTCTCTTCGGGTTTCAATGGTTGCTATTAAATATATAGCTATTAGAGCATATTTTACGAGACCTACAGGCCGTTTTTCTTTGAAAGCCGGTGTTGCGGGCCGTTCGATGGCTCAATCGTACCTGAATTGGGTATGATTTCAGTGGTTGACGAAACGATGTGACAACGCGCCGCTTTTGAACGTGCAGCTTAAGAACTCGCAGCCCATGAAGTCGAAAAATACAAGCCCGATTGCCCAGGCAGATAACCCGTTCCCTGCCGACCCCGTGAAGTTGACCGTCCCGTTGGCAGGTGTTAAAGATGTCTTGCCCGACTGGCGCGCCTTATCGAAGGCGATGCTTGAGCGCGAATATTCGCCAAGCTCCTGCATCGGTGGCAACTACCTGCCCCTCATCACGGCCTACAAAACCCAGAGCCGCGCGGCCCATGCAAGTTGTGTGGCGATGGGCGCGTCGTGGCAGGAGGTGCGTTACGCCGACCAACCGATGCAGCGCCTGGACCTGTGCCTGCCTGCGCCTTTGGTTGGCGCGGCCAAACCGGGTTTGCTGGTGTTTATCCACGGCGGGTATTGGCAAGAGTTGTCGGCGCAAGATTCTCTTTTTGCAGCGGCGGCGTGCGTCGAACGTGGTGTGGCCTTTGCTGCTCTGGATTACACACTCGCACCCCAAGCGACGTTGCCCCAAATCGTCGCCGATTGCCGCGCCGCATATGCGTGCCTGATGCGGCAATCGGACGATCTAGGCTTTGATGCGAACAATGTCGTGGTCACCGGCAGCTCTGCCGGGGCCCATCTGGCGGCGATGATCGCTGCACCGGGCTGGCATTTGGCAGATGGTAGCCAGGTCAAGGGCCCCAAAGCGGCAGTGTTGGTGTCCGGCATCTACGATCTTGAGCCCTTGGTGGCTACCTCGATCAACGATGCGTTGGGTATGGATGCAGCGCTCGCCCATGACGTGAGCCCAATGCATCTAAAACACGCGGGGCATCCGCCTACCCTCGTCACCTGGGGAAGTGTCGAAACGTCAGAATTCAAGCGGCAAAGTGTGGCCTACGCAGCAGCCTTGCATGCGGCGGGTTCGCGTTGCGATGCGTTAGAAATTTTGGACAAAAATCATTTTGACGTGATACTCGATCTTGCCGACATTTCCACGGCGCTTGGCCAGTACACGATGGGTTTGTTGGAAGCCAAATGACGCAAACAGATCGATATGCCTAGATTCAAACCACACAAGCCGCAACTGATCGACCCAGCAGGTGTGCAGGCCAGCGCTTACCCGCGCCCGATGGCGAAAAGCTCCGACGAGTCGCGCGCCTACAACGCGAAGGCGACAGGCGGTGAGCCGATGGTAGATTTCCAGGGCACGAGCAACCCCTATGTCGATTACCAAAGCATCGATCTGCTCCTGTCTTTGCAGAACCCGCGCAGCGAAGCTTATGACGAGATGTGTTTCTTCGTCATGGGGCAAGTCAAAGAGCTGCTGTTTCGCGGCCTGCATTTCGAGTTGTACAACGCGCAAATGCAAATTCGCGCCAATGAAGTGGCCCATGCGCTCGACATTTTGCCCCGCGCCCGCGCGATAGCCGAATACATCACACGCTCGTGGGACGTACTTTCGACCATCAGCCCCGAAGGGTTCAACCAGTTTCGTGATTCGCTAGGCTCAGCATCGGGGCAACTCTCCTTCATGTACCGGCATGTTGAGTTTGTATTGGGCAATAAGGATCGCCGGCTGGCCAGCGCGTTTCGCAACATGCCGCATATCTGGCCAGGTATTGAAAGCGCTTTGAATTCGCCCAGTTTGTATGACGACGTCATCGCTCTCCTGGCCCGCCGCGGTTTGCCAGTTGATAAAGAGGTGCTTGAACGCGACTGGTCGCAGCCCTACAAAGTCAATGCGTCGGTGGAGCAGGCCTGGCTACAGGTCTACGCCAGGCCAGAGTCGGACAACGACCTGTACCGATTGGGTGAAACACTGGTCACGCTGGCCGACCAACTCTCGCAATATCGTTGGCGGCATTTTGTCTCGGTGCAGCGCATTTTGGGGCTCAAGCCTGGCACTGGGGGGTCTGCCGGCGTCGGATGGTTGCGGCATGTCACCGAACATCGTTTCTTCCCCGAGTTGTGGTCGATTCGCACTCAGTTCTAACGGAGTTCCATTGAGCAATGCAAGCCCCCAACCCGGCGTCGTTGCCGGCAAAGCCACGCCACGCGGGAAGTTTCCGCACTTCAAACGTGCGGGCGATTTCATCTACGTCTGGGGCACCAGTTCGCTTCTGCCGGACAACACCATCGCTGGTGCTACGGTGGATGCCATGGGCCCGCCAGAACCACGGTGGCGGTACACCAACTGCCGCATCCGCATTTGCTCATCGAGATCAAGGCCGTGGCCTATAAACCTGCGAAATCACAAGCTGCCGAAACGGAACCGCGATGGGGATGTTTTGAAATGGCACTTCAAAAGGCAAGCTACAAATACAGCCAGCCGCTGAAATTCCAGCGCTGGCTCGACACCAACGCCCACCTGCTTAAGCCCCCGTGCGCAACCAGCAGATTTGGCAAAATGGCGTGCGTGGTGGGCCCTGGCTCGTGGCCATGCCGGCCATGGCGTAACTGGGTATTTTGTCTTTGATACTCTCTAGCGCGGTTGAACGGCTCCCGAAATCGCCGAGCTTGTGTTTCGCTCAACGCGGCGGCTCGTTTGTCTTTTTGCCCAGTGCTGGGCTCAGACTACCCGTTTTCGCTGGGTGAGCCGCAGTTTGGCTCGCTCGTGCAGGAGGCTACTTTTTTGACGGACAAGCAGCGCCGCCAAATCCTCGCGGACAATGCCTTTGATTTTTTCAAACTTAGTCCCTCGCCACTTTAGGAGCCATCATGACGATTCGCAAGTTTTTGTGGGTAGCGGGCCTGGTTGCGGCCATAGCGCCATCAGCACCGGCGTGGGCGGCGTTCCCCGACAAGCCCATCAAGATCGTGGTGGCCTTTGCGCCCGGCAGTGCGACCGATGTGGTGGCGCGCGCGGTGGGGTTGAACCTCTCCGTGGCCCTGGGCCAGCCGGTGGTGATCGAAAACAAGCCCGGCGCGGGCGGCAACATTGCTACGGTACAGGTGGCCAAATCTGCGCCTGATGGCTACACCCTGCTCATGCACAGCGTGGCGTATTCGGTCAATCCCTCACTCTTTGCCAACGCTGGCTACAGCCCGGACAAAGACCTGGCGCCAGTCGCGATGGCCGGGGTGTCACCCAATATTTTGTATGTTCACCCGGACGTCAAGGCCAACAACCTCAAGGAGTTGACAGCGCTGGTGCAACGCGAAAAATTCAGCTATGCCTCCTCCGGCAATGGCACCACCACCCACTTGGGCGCTGAACTGCTGTTTCGCAATGTGCTCAAAGTAGACGTGCAACACGTACCCTTTCAGCCAGCAGCGGCGGCCAACGCAGTAGTAAGCGGACAGGTGCCGATAGGCTCCACCTCCATGCCACCCGTGGTGCAACTGGCCAAGGCTGGGAAGGTGCGCGCGATTGCCGTGACCAGCCTCAAACGCAGCCCGGCCCTGCCGGATGTGCCCACCATCGACGAGCTCGGCTACAAGGGTTTTGAAGCCAACACCTGGTTTGCCCTTTTCGCGCCGGGCGGCACCCCGCCGGAGTTGCTTGATTTGCTTAACCGTGAAGTCAACAAAGTGTTGCTCTACAAAACCTTGAGTGACAACTTTGCCGCTATGTCCCTGGAAGTCTCTCGTATGGGACGCCCTGAACTTGGCGCCTACATCGCCAGCGAAGTGGCCAAGTGGGGCAAGGTTGTGAAGGAAACTGGCGCAAAAGTGGATTGATTACGTGGAGTAAAAGGTGCTTTGTTTTGGTGCGAGGAAACCGTCTTATCTGCTTTGCCTGCCGATCAGTAGTGCCCTACATCTCGTCCCCATTCCAACAGTAAGCTTAGGCGATACAACATGGTGATGCATAGCAATCCTCCTTCTACCCTGTGGTTGTTTCCCACGGCAGTCAGGTCGGCCATAGTTCTGAGCAGCACACCACTGAACCTGCGACTCTCCGCTGCCATTAAGCTAGCTAGTAGCCGTTCGCAGGGCATGCAAAACACCAACCGAGGCGGCTGGCATTCGCCAAAAACTGTGCAAAATTGGACTGATCCAGCTGTGGGCGAGCTGATGGGAAACATCCGGGAGCAACTCTCAGCTTGGGCCTGTGAAAGCTTCAATTTGGAGATGCCGCCAGAACCGGCTTTGTGGCAAATAGAGCTTTGGGCCAACATCAACCGGCACGGCGACTTCAATGTGGCGCACGACCATTTTCGCGACGGCATCGTTGCTGCCGGCATCTATTACGTAGCGTGTAGTGATGGCAACGTAGGTGGTTTGACAGTGTTCATCAACCAACAGGCCCTTCCCCTGCACATCGACTCGCCTCTGGTTCTAAAGACGCCGACTCACGCGATGACTCCGAAAGAGGGCGTCATGCTGATTTTTCCGAGTTGGCTGGGACATGAGGTAACGCCCTACGACGGTGAAGGTCATCGGATCACGATGGCCTTCAACGCCGGACATCCGGCGCTTGAGGTCAAGCGCCGACCGATACAGTCGGCGCTGAATCGGCTCAAGGGGTGGTATCAATACTGGCTCCGACGACGTGAGGGGGCTTGATTCAACGCCAGCCGGTCTTCAAGAGCAAGCTTCGGGCGGGAAAGCGCAACCCGCGATCCGGCTCGGGCCGGTGCACCTTGTTTTGGAGTATGAACCCGTTCGAGCCAAATGAATCCATTCCCGAAAAAGGAGCTTGTATCAGTTTGCACTGATTTCAGGTCCTCTGGAAGGCGTTTTCGGGGCAGCCTCGATGGTTACAACACAAAGAATCAGGAAAAAGTACAAACCTGATGCAGTACACCCGATGTGGTGGGGGGGGCTGGTCACGGCAAAGCTCAACGCGCGGACTGCCCACAACACCGTAAGCCACAATGGTGATCCATGCCTGCTGAATCCCCACTTTACCCACCGCTGGCCGAACGCCTGCGCCCCAAAACGCTCGCCGAGGTCATCGGCCAGCAGCATCTGCTGGGCGAGGGCCTGCCGCTGCGCATCGCGTTTGAATCGGGCCGGCCGCACAGCTGCATTTTGTGGGGGCCTCCGGGCACCGGAAAAACCACGATTGCGCGGCTGATGGCAGACGCTTTTGACGCGCAGTTCATCACCATCAGTGCGGTGCTTGGCGGAGTGAAAGACATCCGCGAGGCGGTGGAGCGCGCGCAGGTGGCGGCAGGGCAAGGCCGTCGCACCATTGTGTTTGTGGACGAGGTTCACCGCTTCAACAAAAGCCAGCAAGATGCCTTTTTGCCGCATGTCGAAAGCGGGCTTTTCACCTTTATTGGTGCGACCACGGAGAACCCGTCTTTCGAAGTGAACTCGGCCTTGCTCTCGCGCGCTGCGGTGTACGTGTTGCAAGCCCTCACCGAGCCTGATCTTGAAAAAATAGTGGCCAGAGCGCTTGCCATACAAGCGCTACCCGCTATTGAAAAGGCAGCCACTGATCGCCTGGTGGCCTATGCCGATGGCGATGCGAGGCGGCTTTTGAATACGCTGGAGACCTTGGCCGTGGCCGCGTCTCAGGAGAAACTGACAGCCATCACCGACGCTTGGCTGCAAAAGACTCTGGGTGAGCGCCTGCGCCGCTACGACAAAGGGGGTGAGCAGTTTTATGACACGATCTCGGCCCTTCACAAATCAGTGCGCGGCTCCGACCCCGATGCCGCGCTCTACTGGTTCACCCGTATGCTCGACGGCGGCGCGGATCCGCGTTACATGGCGCGCAGGTTGATCCGTATGGCCAGTGAAGATGTCGGCCTGGCCGACCCGCGTGCGCTGCGGCTGGCGCTGGACGCTGCCGAGGTCTATGAGCGCCTGGGCAGCCCGGAAGGCGAGTTGGCCCTGGCCGAGTGTGTGATTTACCTGGCGGTCGCACCTAAATCCAACGCCGTGTACAAAGCGTTTTCTGCGGCCAAAGCGCTCGTCAAACAAGACGGAACGCGCCCGGTGCCCCTGCACCTGCGTAATGCGCCCACGCAGCTCATGAAGCAGCTTGACTACGGCAAGGCTTACCGCTACGCCCATGATGAAGCCGACGGGTTTGCAGAAGGTGAGACTTACTTGCCCGACGGCATGAAGCCCCCCGGTTTCTACAAGCCAGTAGAGCGCGGGCTCGAAATTCGTATTGCCGAGAAGCTGCGCGAACTGGCGGCGCGCAACGCCCGTGAAGGCAAGGCTTGATTTTTGAGGCAGTGCTTAATGTCCTGGCCCATGCCGTGCGTCGTGTCGTGGCGCATGTCGCGCCACACACAGTTGCAGACCGAATAGTTGCAATTCGAATGCTATATAATATATAGCAATACACGTATATTCTACGAGACCTGCAGCCAAAAATTCCGGAAAATTGGAAAATTCGGCAGTCCGCAGAGCATTAATTAACACCCATGTTAATTGCTATTTCGCCAATCCGCAATTGGCAAAAAATTTCTTCCCAGTTAATACCGTAGTTAATACAAATTTTAACAATACGCGCAAGTCTTCAGCTTGCGGCACGTAGATACTTTATGCTACAGTTAATCTGCAAGTCAATTTATTCAATGCCTTGCGAGGCCCCTTTGTTCGATCAACCCTCCCACACATTCACCATGAGCACCAAAACCAGCGACGAACTGATGGCCCGCTTGCAGGCCACTTCACAAGGCGAGTCGGCGAACCTGTCCGCCGTATTTCTGGCGCAAATCTATGACCAGATGCTGGCGCAGGGCATCAACAGTGCGACCATGGCCGAGCGCCTGGGGGCATCACGCAGTTACGTCACGCGCCTGTTCCGAGGCAGCACCAATCTCTCCGTGCAAACCATGGTGAAGCTGGCGCAGTCGGTCGATGGCCGGGTGCAGATCGACCTGATTACAGCCCCTTCTTCGGGCGACACAGCACAAGGTTGACCACAGGGTTGACCCCGGGGTAAATCCAGCCTGCCGCGGCGCGGCGCTGGCTACAATGAATTGAGACAACACCCCCGTGGGCTGAGAGTCCAAGCGGATTTTTATAGCCGAGGAAACATCGGAGCAGATGCATGGACACACTGATTCAACAGATCATCAACGGCCTGGTCCTGGGCAGCATGTATGCCCTGGTCGCACTGGGCTACACGATGGTCTATGGCATCATCAATTTGATCAACTTCGCCCACGGCGAAGTGCTGATGGTCGGCGCGCTGACCAGCTGGACCATCATTGGCTTGATGAAAGAGTCCATGCCCGGCACACCGGGCTGGCTGATTCTGCTGATCGCGATGTTGATCGCCTGTGTAGTCGCCGCGGCGCTGAATTTTGTCATTGAAAAAGTCGCCTACCGACCGCTGCGCAACAGCCCCAAACTGGCACCGCTCATTACGGCGATTGGCATGTCGATCCTGCTGCAAACGCTGGCCATGATCATCTGGAAGCCCAATTACAAACCGTATCCCAATTTGTTGCCCTCCGAGCCATTCAACATTGGCGGTGCCGTGATCACCACCACACAAATCCTGATTTTGGCCATGACCGTCGTTTCTCTGGCGATCTTGATGTGGGTCGTCAACGGCACCCGTCTTGGCCGTGCCATGCGAGCCACAGCAGAGAATCCGCGTGTGGCTTCGCTCATGGGTGTGAAACCCGATATGGTCATCTCCGCCACCTTCCTGATCGGGGCGGTGCTGGCCGCCATTGCAGGCGTGATGTGGGCGGCCAACTACGGCACGGTGCAACACACCATGGGTTTCCTGCCGGGGCTCAAAGCCTTCACGGCGGCGGTTTTCGGCGGCATTGGCAACTTGGGCGGTGCGGTGGTTGGTGGTGTTTTGCTCGGGCTGATCGAGTCCATTGGTGCGGGGTACATCGGGGCGCTGACTGGCGGCGTGTTGGGCAGCCACTACTCGGATATTTTTGCCTTCATCGTGCTGATCATTGTGCTCACCTTGCGACCTTCCGGCTTGCTTGGCGAGCGCGTGGCAGACCGGGCATGAGGAGCGCGACATGAACAAAAATACCCGCCTCATCGCCATCCTGGTGTCTGCCGTTGGCCTCTTGATCCTGCCTTTGATTCTGCAAAACTTCGGCAACGCGTGGGTGCGTATTGCCGACATGGCCCTGCTCTATGTGTTGCTCTCGCTGGGCCTGAATATCGTGGTCGGTTACGCCGGCTTGCTGGATTTGGGCTACGTCGCCTTTTTTGCCATTGGCGCCTACATGTTTGGCCTGATGGCATCGCCGCATTTGACGGAAACCTTTCCGCTGTTTGCGTCGATTTTCCCGAATGGATTGCACACACCTTTGTGGATCGTGATTCCTGCGGCGGCGGCGCTGGCGGGCATCTTTGGCGTGTTACTCGGCGCGCCGACCTTGCGATTGCGAGGCGACTATCTGGCCATCGTCACCCTGGGCTTTGGTGAAATCATCCGCGTGTTTTTGAACAATCTGGATCACCCGGTCAACATCACCAACGGCCCCAAGGGCATTAACCAGATCGATGCGATCAGTTTCTTTGGATTGAGCCTTGGCAAAAAAGTCACGGTCTTGGGCTACGACATCAACTCGGTCAGCCTTTATTACTACCTCTTTTTGGTGCTGGTGGTCGTCAGCGTCGTGATCTGCCACCGGCTTGAACTCTCGCGCGTGGGCCGTGCCTGGATGGCGATACGCGAGGACGAAATCGCCGCCAAAGCCATGGGCATCAACACCCGCAACCTGAAGCTGTTGGCCTTCGGCATGGG